>JBKPSY010000083.1:0-23051 GCA_046735235.1 Acidobacteriota bacterium
CGCGGGGGCGTGGACCGCTTCGGCGATCGCCAGCCGGAACACCGCGATGACCGAGGGATCGCTGATCTCATGGACGAGCCGCGTCCCGAAAGACGCGAGCGCGTGCTCGAGTGTCTCGCGGTCGTGCGGGACGGGCATGTCAGTTGGCGCCTGCAGCCGCCCGGCGCGCTCGCGGATGCAGGCGATCAACATTTTCTGCTTGTTGCCAACCAGCGCATATAGCTCTCGCTTCGAGACGCGCGCCCGTGTCGCGATCTCGAGCGTGCTCGTCCGTGCGTAGCCGCTCTTCATGAATGCCGCGAAGGCGGCGTCAAGGATGCGGCCGCGCACCGCGGTGTCTGCGCCGACGTCCGATCGCTCTGTCGACCTTGATGCTGAGGCCATGCCGCGTCCTTGACGAATGTGGTACCGAATAGTACCATGCCTTGCAGTGGTACCGGATGGTACCAGTTTTGGGTGCCGTGACTGACACACGATAGGAGGCCACATGTCCCCGGAAATCCTGTTCCCACTCCAGCTCGTTCTGGGCTATATCGCGTGGCTGCTGTGCTTCGGCACCTACGGCCTGCCCCGGCTCACGTCGATGAACCCGGTTGATGCCCAACGCGCGATCGCGACGTTGCACAGCTTCCGTTTTTTTGGTCTGGTCTTCATCCTTCCAGGCGTGGTGGGTCCCAATCTCCCCGTTGACTTCGCGGCGTTCGCCGCCTACTGGGACCTGGCAACGGGCCTGCTGGCGATGCTGGCCCTGCTCACGGTGAAGATTCGCCCGCTCTTCTGGCTGTTCGTCGTGAGCTTCAATCTCGTAGGGACGGCCGACCTGATCCTCGACTACTACCACGCCATCCATGTTGGCCTTCCAGCCGTGGCGGGGCAAATGGGCGCGGCCTACCTGATCCCGGTCGTCTACGTGCCGGCGCTCATGATCACGCATGTCACTGCGTTCTACCTGCTACTGCGCTCTCATCACTTGACAGCGCGGACGCTTGCGGGTGAAGCCGCGGCGACGTAGATCGCCATTCTTCCGGAGCGACGCGATTCTGCCTGACCTGCCCGCGTCGGCCAGCATGCCGAGGAAAAAAGTACCGACGCCTCGGCGCTTGCACCGATGAAGTTCAGCGGCCGTCGATCCGGGGCGTACTCTGTAGACACAGGGGCTCCTGGAAGGTCTGTTCAGTGCAGACACGGCTCGAGAGCGGCCTAGACGATGCCGAGCTGACGCGCGCGGAGCGCCGCCTGCGTGCGATCGCGGACATCGAGCTTGGTGAGGATGTTGGTGACGTGGTTCTTGACGGTGCCTTCGGCCAGGTTGAGCTGAACGGCGATCTCCTTGTTCGACGCGCCGCTGCCGAGCAGCGAGACGATTTCGCGCTCGCGGGTCGAGAGCGGCAGTACCAGCGCTTCGGCCTTGGGGCCGCCCGACTCCATCAGCCGCGCGAAGGCGCCCACTACGCGTCCGGTCACGGTGCTCTGCAGGAACGACTCGCCTCGCGTCGCCGCCTGAATCGCGGAGACGAGCGTCTCCGACGACACGTCCTTCAGAAGATACCCAGCGGCGCCGGCTCTCAGCGCGCCAAACAAGTTCGCGTCGTCATCGAAAGTGGTGAGGACCAGCACCGGGATCTCTGGACAGCGCTCGCGCAGGCGGGCCGTGGCCTGGATTCCGTCGACCTTCGGCATTCGCAAATCCATCAGCACGACACTCGGCCGCAATTGCTCGACCAGGGCGACGGCTTCGTCGCCATTGGTCGCCTCGCCGACGACCTCCATGTCAGGCCGGGTCGACAGCAGCGTGCGGAGTCCCTCTCGAAACAGCGCCTGATCGTCGGCGATGACGATGCGCGTCATGCCGGGAGCTCGACGGAGAGCGTGAAGCCCTGGTCGGGGGCCATGCTGTAGATCGCACGGCCCTTCAGCTGCTCGGCCCGCTCACGGATCCCTCGGAGCCCGAAGCCGGTCCCCGCCGTCTCCTCGACCGCGCCCTTCCCGTCGTCACGAACGCGGAGCTGGACCAGCCCGTCGTCGCGGAACGCCAGCTCGATCTCCACGTTCGACGCATCGGCGTGCTTGCGGACGTTGGTGAGCGCTTCGAGCGTGGTCCGATGCAGCGCGAGTGCGACCGCGGCGCTGACCGGCCGCGGCGCGCCGGAGATCGTCAGGGCGACGTGGAACCGCTCATCGCGCGCCGACTCGACAAGCGACGCGATCTGTTCCGCGATGCCATCGACGTTGCCCTCTTCGCGCAGCGCCTTCACGGACTGCCGCACTGCCGTGAGCCCGTCCTTGGCCAGCCCCTGCGCCCGCGTCACCGCCAGCATGCCGCGATCCGGATCGCGCGCGATGACCGCGCGCGCCGCTTCGAGCTGAACGTGAATCACTGTCAGGTAATGGCCCAGCGTGTCGTGGATCTCGCGAGCCATGCGATTGCGCTCGTTCGCGGCGGCGAGCTGCGCGACTTCGAGGGTCAGCGCCTCCGCGTGCTGCCGCGCCTCACGTTCACGCTGCGCGACGCCGACGTAGACGACCACGAATACCACGGCCGCCGTCGCCTGGGCGATGTTGCGCAGCCAGTTTGGCCATGCCGGCACCCACGACAGCGTGCCGCTGACGCCGGCGATGACGAGCAGGCACATCCCGGCGGCCAGCCCACGCGGCAGCAGGACGACCGCCTGCGCGGCCAGCGGCAGCAGAATCAACGGGAGGCTGCCTGCCCACGCCAGCCGATTGATGCCCATGCCGATCGCGAACTCGATCAGCAGGTATGCGATCGACATCGGCACGCTGTGCCGGCGGCGGGCGTAGTCGAATCCCAGGATCCCGAGCAGGAGGTACAGCCCGCAGAGCGGCAAGAGCCGCGCCCACGAGATCTCCTCCATCATCATCATGTCGGTCCGCGGTGTGAGCGCGATTAGCGTGAGGTACGCCGCCGCGATCACGGCCACAAACGTCCTGTAGCCGACGATGGGGTCCCTGCCCGAAGGCGAACCGGACGACGAGGGTGTCACGCCGGACAGTATCCGCCTGGCGCGAGTCCTTCACAAGGCACGGTGACCATTTCATGACCTCCGGCACATGCATCGGGCCGAAGGGACGCGAGAACATGCACCCATGGCCAAGACCCTGCTCCGCCTGATCTTCGTCGTGTTCGCGTTCGGACTCTTCTCACTGTCCGCGTCTGGAGCGGCACATACGGACGATGTGTCGCGCTCCCAGAGCGCGGAACCCATCACGATCGCCATGACCGCCGACCACTGGCAGGTGAAGGAGAACGCAGAGTTCCTCCGGCAGCTGGGGTTCTTCCACGGCTTGATGCGACTGAACAGCGGCGATGCCGTGCTCAAGGGCGTCGCGTTCAGCGACGGCACGATCGAGTTCGACGTCAATACTGTCGGACGGGGCGCGCCGGGAATCGCGTTTCGTCAGCAGGACGACGGCAACTTCGAGCTCTTGTACCTGAGGCCCGATCCGAACTGTCCGGCCTTCCGGGCCTGCATCCAGTACGCGCCCCAGACGCATGGTGTTCTGCTCTGGGATTTCTTTCCCCAGTACGAAAACCGGGCGCAGCTTCGTGAGAACGGGTGGAACCACATCAAGATGGTCGTCTCCGGCCGACGGATGAATGTCTTCGTCAACGACGCCGCGTCGCCGACCTTGCAGATTGGCAGGCTCGAGGGAGATGCCGTGACAGGCGGCCTGCGACTTCAGGGGCCAGGCACGTTCGCAAACATGGTGATTACACCCCGCGCCGTGGAGGGCCTTGCTCCAGAGCCGGCCAGAGATCCGTCGGACGGGGACCGCGGCCTCGTCCGGAACTGGCACCTCTCGACGTTCTCCGCGCTGCCCAACGGCAAGGACCCGATGTATGACGAGATGCCCCGAGCCTCGCAGCAGTGGAAGACGATCAGCGCGGAGCGTGGCGGGCTGGCCAATCTCAGTCGCGAGTACGGCCTGCCTGTCCACGAGCCGAACCGGGCCGTCGCGTGGCTGAAGACGACGATCTCGTCAGACGGCAGGCAGGCGAAGAAAGTGGAGATCGGCTGGACCCGCGAAGTGTGGGTGTTCGTGAATGGGAAACTGATCTACGCCGACAAGAACCTGTTCGACTCCGAAGGATCGAGAAAGGCTCCCGACGGGCGATGTTCTCTGGAGAATGGCACGTTCACGTTGCCCCTGGACGCGGGCGACAACGAGGTCGCGGTTGCCATCGCCAACAACTTCTTCGGCTGGGGACTGATGCTGCGCCTCGCGGATTCGGACGGGGTGCATCTGCACACCAGCGACGCCTCGATGAGATGATTGGAGGATGGCCTCTTCCCGGCAGCCTGCGGACAGCCACGACGTCATCCGCGTGCAGGGCGCGCGCGAGAACAATCTCAAGGACATCAGCGTCGACATCCCCAAGCGGCGGCTCACCGTGTTCACCGGCGTGTCCGGATCGGGCAAGTCATCGCTGGTCTTCGGCACGATCGCAGCCGAGTCGCAGCGGATGATCAACGAGACCTACAGCGCCTTCGTGCAGGGCTTCATGCCGACGCTGGCACGGCCCGACGTCGACGTGCTCGAAGGGCTGACGACCGCCATCATCGTGGACCAGGAGCGGATGGGCGCCAACTCCCGCTCGACGGTCGGCACGGTGACCGACGCCAACGCGATGCTGCGCGTCCTGTGGAGCCGACTCGGCAAGCCGCACATCGGGTCGCCTACGGCGTACTCGTTCAACGTCCCGACTCGCAGAGCGAGCGGGGCGATGACGATCGAGAAGGGCAGAGGCGAACGTGTCGTCGTGCGCGACGTCGTCTACCAGGGAGGGATGTGTCCGCGATGCGAGGGCATGGGATCGGTCAACGACATCGATCTCGCGCAGCTGTTCGACGAGACGAAGTCACTCAACGAGGGCGCGCTCACGATCCCCGGCTTCACGGCCGATGGCTGGCAGGTCCGCATCTTCGCGGCGGCCGGCCTCGATGCGGACAAGCCGATCCGCAAGTACACGAAGAAGGAGCGCGAAGACTTTCTCTACAGCGCGCCGAGGAAGGTGAAGTTCCAGAACATCAACCTCACCTACGAGGGCCTCGTTCCGCGAATCAGGAAGTCGATGCTGTCCAAGGACGTCGACGCGATGCAGCCACACGTCCGCGCCTTCGTCGAGCGCGCGGTCACCTTCACGACGTGTCCCGAATGCGGCGGCACCCGGTTGAGCGAGGCCGCGCGGTCCTCGAAGATCAAGGGGATCAACATCGCGGATGCCTGTGCGATGCAGATTAGCGACCTGGACGAATGGGCGCAGGGCCTGAAGGAGCCGGCCGTTGCGCCGCTGCTGGCGTCGCTGCGGCACACGCTCGGTTCGTTCGTGGAGATCGGGCTCGGTTATCTGAGCCTCGATCGGCCTTCGGGCTCGCTGTCGGGTGGTGAAGCACAGCGTACGAGGATGATTCGGCACCTCGGGTCGTCGCTCACCGATGTGACGTACGTGTTCGACGAGCCGACAATCGGGCTGCATCCGCACGACATCCAGCGGATGAACGACCTGCTGCTGCGGTTGCGCGACAAGGGCAACACCGTCCTCGTCGTCGAGCACAAGCCCGAGACCATCGCGATTGCCGATCACGTCGTGGACCTCGGACCCGGCGCCGGCACGGCGGGCGGCCAGGTGGTCTTCGAGGGCACCCTCGATGCGCTGCGGAAGAGCGGCACACTTACAGGCCGCCATTTGAACGATCGGGCCTCCTTGAAGCCGTCCGTGCGGACCCCGTCGGGTGTGCTGAAGGTGCGCGGAGCGCGCACGCACAACCTGAAGAACGTCAACGTGGACATCCCCCTCGGCGTGCTCGTAGTGGTGACGGGCGTGGCGGGATCGGGAAAGAGCTCGCTGATCCACGGATCGGTGAGCGGCCGGGACGGGGTGGTCTCGGTCGATCAGACGTCGATTCGCGGCTCGCGGCGCAGCAACCCGGCGACGTACACCGGCCTGCTCGATCCGATCCGCGCGGCCTTCGCGAAGGCCAACGGCGTGAAACCCGCGCTCTTCAGCGCGAACTCCGAGGGCGCCTGTCCGACGTGCAATGGCGCCGGCGTGATCTACACCGATCTCGGGATGATGGCCGAGGTCACGACTGTCTGCGAGGACTGCGAGGGCCGACGATACCAGGCGTCAGTCCTGAACTACCGGCTCGGCAAACTCAACATCGCCGAAGTGCTCGATCTCCAGGTCGAAGAGGCGGCGGGATTCTTCGGCAGCGGATCGGCGCATACGCCCGCGGCGCACGCGATCCTGCAGCGCATGGCCGACGCAGGGCTTGGCTACTTGCACCTCGGCCAGCCGCTCACGACGCTCTCGGGCGGCGAGCGCCAGCGTCTCAAGCTCGCGACCCACATGGGCGAAGTCGGCGGCGTTTACGTCCTCGACGAGCCGACAACCGGGCTGCACCTGGCCGACCTCGAACAACTCCTCGCGCTGCTCGACCGGATGGTGGACTCCGGCAAGTCGGTGATCGTGATCGAGCACCATCAATCGGTGATGGCGCACGCCGACTGGATCATCGATCTCGGGCCGGGTGCCGGCCACGACGGCGGACGGGTCGTGTTCGAAGGCACCCCGGCGGAGCTAGTCACGGCGAAAGCCACACTGACAGGCGAGCACCTGGCGTCGTTCGTCGGTGGGCGTTCGAAGCCTGCCCGGTCGCGCTGATCGACACCAGCTGTCGTTGTTCCCGCTAGCCCTCAGTCAGCACGCGGTCGATGTGCTTCAGTAGCGCCTCGAAAGAGGTTCGACGCCCCGCTTCGTACGCCGCTGTCCACCGATCCGCTCGGAGCCGTGCACGAACGTCTCGTTCCGACTGTGCTTGCAGGTCGTTGACGAGTTTGAGAACGACCGTGGCACCTGTGCGTTCGCAGACGGCGTCCCGAGCCCCCAGAATCCACGCCGCCCACGCGTCATCCCCGTTGAGGACCGCCGCGGCAACCAGAGGAACGAGCGCGTAGGCAAACGCGTACTTGTCCTGGAGATCCCTGATGTAAGTGAGGCTCTCACGGACCAGCGCGATCGCCTCATCGGCATTCCCGCGCCGGACGGCGACGATGGCGCGAACGTACAGCCCCCACGTCAGGAACCAGGGACCGGCCTGTCTCAGCACCGGCATGGCCTGAACGAGCAGACGCTCCGCCTGGTCGGTGTCGCCACTGGCCAGCGCTGCAGACGCCATCCCGCTCAGCGCATTCCCGAGGCCCCACGAAATCCCTAGCGACTGGAACCCTTCGACCGCGCGACTGAACCCGTCGCGAGCCGACGTCAAATTGCCGAGGGCGTGCTCGACGCGCGCGCCGAGATCTTCGGCCACGACCAAGTGCGCGTCCCTCGCGTGGCAGAGACTGAGGATACGGGCGAGCCCGGTACGTGCTCGCTCGAGGTCTCCCTGCGTGTACCAGAGGACAGCCGCGGCTTCGAGCGCTTTCAACTCGGCAGCGGGCGGAAGGGACGCCAGGTTCAGAATCTCCTGGCACCATTGGAGGCCTTCCGCGGCGTACCCCCGAATCAGCCAGAAATACTTCAGACCCCAGACGACGTCCGACGCTTCGGGAGCCCGGCCGCGCTCGATGAGCCACTTCAATGCGCGGCGATGATTCTCGAGATCGTCCCGGACGCGGTCCAGCCATTCGGCCTGCGAGAGTCCGACCAGGCCCTCGGCGGCACGCCGGGCTTCACCGGTGCAATAGCGCGCCAGCGCCTCCAGGGCGTCGTCGCGCTCACCCGACGCCGTGAGCTCGAGCGTCGCGTACGCCCGCACGGTTTCGAGCATCTCGTACAGTGGCCGTGCCGCCGCCGAGGTTTCGGACCGCAGCAGAAGACTCTTGTCGATCAGATCGGCCAGCGTGCTGAGCACCTGGTCGCTCCGGGCCGATGCATCGTCACGACCGGTAAGCACCGCGGCGGCCGCGTCCATTGAGAAACGACCCGACAACGCGCCGAGGCGGCGGAAGACCCGCTGCTCCTCCGGGCTCAGGAGCTGATAACTCCAGGCCACCGTTTCGTTCATCGTCTGCTGGCGTTGTGGGAGATCGCGCGGGCCCGCCGTGGACAGCAGCACGTCCTGGGTGAGTCGACGAAGCAGATCCTCGACCGTGAGCACCTTGATCCAGGGGGCAGCCAATTCGAGAGCCAGCGGCAGCGCGTCGAGCCGTCGGCAAATCGCGGCCACGGTCGGGCCGTTGGCGGATGTCAGGCGAAAGTCCGGTTGCACATCTCGGACCCGCTCCACGAGAAGTCTCACCGCAGGAGCGGCCTCGAGATCGGCCGCTGACGTCGTGTCCAACGCGAGAGGTCCCACGACGTACTCCCGCTCGCCACGCACACGGAGCGGAGACCGGCTGGTCACGAGCAGCCGCAGCGACGGGACCGACGTCAGGAGATCCGCCACCGGCGGCGCCGCGCTCAAGACGTGCTCGAAGTTGTCGAGCACCAACAGCGTGGAGTGCTTCTCGCAGGCGACGCGAACCCGCTTCGGCAAATCGCGCGCCGTGACGTCCACCAGCCCGAATGCCTCCGCGATCGCCGACTCGACGAACGCCGGATCCCGAATGGCAGCCAGGGGCACGAAGACGACGCGCGTCGCGCCGGCGTCTTCGAGCGCGCGGGCAAGCTCGAGTGCCAGGCGCGTCTTCCCGACTCCTCCAGGGCCGATGAGTGTGATGAGGCGCGCGGCGGGATCGGCGAGCCACAGGCGCAGCGTCCGCACCTCCACGTCGCGGCCGAGAAGGAGCGTCGGAGGCACGGGCAGCGAAACGCGAGTCAGCTCATCGACCGCCGCGGCGTGAGTCGATGAGCGCGCGCTGCCAAAGAACGCGTCACGGATCGCGCCCGTCAGCTCGAGGGCCGCCGAGAGCGCACGCATCGTCTCGACGTGCGGCCGCCGGCGTTCTCCACGCTCGAGCGCGCTGACGGCATGGACCGACAGGCCGGCGATCGTCGCGAGCTCCTCCTGCGTGAAACCCGCTCCCTCCCGGAGGGCTTTGAGTTGTGCGCCAAACGACCGCGGAGCGCCGGCCTTCATCGCCCCCATCTTACGGCGCGGCGTCGAACTGGAATCACTGCTTAACTACTCACCAAACAGCGCGCGTAGTTGGCGTCCGCTCATGCCGGTGTTGTAGGGAGGGGTGTCCGGCTCGAACTCCTTGCCCCTCGCCAGAGGGCCGACGATCACGGGATCCAGGCCCGCGTCCCGCACGAGCGACGCTGCCACGTCCATCGCGGCCAGGTCGTCGCTCGCCAGCGGGATGCCGACGCGGTCGCCCGGCCGGTGCGCCTCACTCTCCAGCGTCTTGAAATACACGGTGTTGAACGCCTTGACCCAGCGGGCGCCGGGGAACATCGCCGCTGCCCAGCCCGCAGAGCCGTGCGGATGCGCTGACGCGTCATGGGCCGCCGCGCCGTCCCGGCGCTCGTAGGCGTTCCCGGTGTCGAGGACGATCTTTTTCTGCAACGCCGGCGCGAGGTCATGAGCGAGGCCCGGCACGGCCTTGAGAGGCACCGTCAGCATCACGACGTCGCCGAAGTTGACGGCATCGGCCGCAGTCCCGGCCGACCCGCGATCGCCCAACCGCTTCACGAGAGACTGCAGCTCGTCTGGATGCCGCGACGAGATCATGACGTGATGGCCCGCGTCGACCCACAGCTTCGCCATCGTTGCCCCGATCATCCCCGCGCCAATGATCCCGATACGCACTCCAGGCCTCCTCGTCTGTCAGCCGCGGCGGCTGTCGATGTCGTGAATCAGCGAATCGATGGACGCCGCGCGGCCCGCGGCGCGGGCACGAGCCCACCGGTCCGGGCCGAGGTGTGCGCAGGCCTCCTCCTCCGCCGACTTCCGGAGATCGGCCACGGACGCATCACTGACTGTCGCGCCCGTCTGTTCGGTGACGGCTTGCCCGGCACCGAGTATCCGCGCGGCCCAGGCGTGGTCGCCCTTGAGCACCGCCGCCGAAGCGAGCGGGACGAGCGCGTAGACGAACGCGAACTTGTCGTGCAGCTCGCGGATCTGTCCGAGGCTCGCGCGAACGAACTCGAGTGCCTCGTCTGGATTCCTTCTGCGGACCGCGAGCACGGCGCGAAGATACAGTGGCAGCAGCCGGAACCACGGGCCAGTCCCTCGCAGCATGCCGTCGGCCTCGTCCAGCAAGCGCTCCCCATCGTCGAGCCTGCCGCTGCCCACTGCGACCCATGCCAGGCCGCACAGGGCGTTTCCAATGCGCCAGTCACCCCCGAGAGGCCGTGATTCCCGCAGGATTCGATCGAACAATTCCCGGGCGGCCTCGTCATGGCCCTGTGCCTGCTCGACGTGACCGAGAATGAGCACGGCTTGCCAGAGCCAGTCGCTGCTGTCGGCGCCGGCACCGCGCGCAAGTGCTCTGGCGCCCGTCTCACGCGCGCGGTCTGTCTGACCCAGCGTGTAAGACATGGTCGCCACCCCGGCGAGCGCGCATTCGGCGGCGGGCGAGGGCGGATCGAGGGCGAGCACCCGTTCGTACCAATCGAGCCCCTCGAGGCCGAGACCGCGGATGACCCAGAACACTAACAGCGCGTAGGCGATACCGATTGCGTCCGTGGGACGACGCTGCTCGATGAGCCACTCCAGGGCTCGACGGTAGTTGTCCAGATCCTCGCGTGCGCGGTTCAGCCACTCGGCCTGGCCAGGCCCGACCAGTCCTTCCGCGGTTGTGGCTGCTTCACGCAGACAATAACGCGCCAGCCCTTCCCTCGCCTCGTCGCGTTCGCCCGCCGTGCCGAGCTCGAATGCAGCGAAGGCGCGCACCGTTTCCAGCATGAGGTACAGGGGTCGCGACGCGACCGTGGTTTCGGCTTGCACGAGGAGGCTCTTGTCGATCAGCCCTGCGACGGCCCGGAGCACAGCATCGTTTGGACTGGACGCGGTCGTGCCGGACACGACGGCGGCTGCCAGGTCGATCGAAAAGCGCCCGGGCAGTACGCCGAGGCGTCGGAACACGTGTCGTTCGTGGGCGTCGAGCAGCTGATAGCTCCACGCGACGGTCGCATTCATCGTCTGCTGCCGCTCAGGAAGGTCGCGCGCACCAACCGGCGAGAGCGGCGCATCGTGTGCGAGACGCAAGAGCAGACCGTCGGGCGAGAGCACCTTCAGCCACGGCGCGGCCAGTTCGAGCGCGAGCGGCAGCGCGTCGAGCCGCTGGCAGATCGCCATGACCGTCGGGCCGTTGGCGGACGTCAGGCGAAAGTCGGGCTCGACGTCGCGAACGCGATCGAGGAACAGGCGCACCGCCGGTGAGCGGACGAGATCGGCAGGCGACCGTGCATCGACGTGCGTGTCCAGCGCGAGGGGTCCCACGGCGAATTCTCGCTCGCCGCGCAGGTGGAGTGGCGCGCGGCTGGTGACCAGCACGCGAAGAGCGGCCGCAGACGACAAGATTTCCGCGATGAGCGGCGCCGCGTCGAGGACCTGCTCGAAGTTATCGAGGACGAGCAGCGTCGGCGTCCCGTCCCATGCCGTCCGCACGCGCTTCGGCAGCTCCGCGGCGGCGGCATCGACGAGCCCCAGGGCTTCGGCAATCGCCGCCGCGACGAGAGCAGCATCCCGGATCGCCGCGAGCGGCACGAGCACCACTCGGGCCGTGCCCTCTGCCGCGATCTCGCGCGCGATTTCCAGTGAGAGGCGGGTCTTTCCCGATCCGCCGGGCCCTGTCAGCGTGATGAGGCGAGCCGAGCGATCCGCCAGCCATTGCCGGAGGACACTCAGGTCGGCGTCGCGGCCGACAAGCGCCGTCGGCGCCAGGGGCACCGACAGACTGCGGGGCACCTCGAGGCTCCCAGCCTGGGCCGACGTGCGGGCGGTCGTCAGCAGATGATCCCGGGTCGGACCGGTCAGATCGAGCGCGGCCGACAGCGCCCGAACCGTGTCCACCTGCGGC
The DNA here is from genome assembly GCA_046735235.1 of Acidobacteriota bacterium. GTDB lineage: Bacteria > Acidobacteriota > Vicinamibacteria > Vicinamibacterales > JAENWD01 > JAENWD01. Next base: position 11,935 of record JBKPSY010000083.1, read on the forward strand.
CGGCGCCGCTGCCCACGCTCCAGCGCGCTCACCGCGTGGACCGAGAGTCCGGCAATTGTGGCGAGCTCCTCCTGCGTGAAACCCGCCGCTTCACGAAGGGCCTTGAGTTGGGCCCCGAACGATCCCTGAGCGGTTGGCTTCATCGCGCTTCGGAGTGAATCAGGGCCTTCGCCTGCCGGGGAAGGTCGACGAGCACGCAGCCGGGCGCCGGGACGCCCTGGTCGAGCGTCCGGCGACCACGACGATGTGACGTTTCCGTGAAGCCGGGAGAACGAGGGCTGCGGTGTTGATCGTTCACGGGGGCACCACGTAACCGATTACGGCTGCGTAAAGACTGGCGTTCCGCGACCCGTATTGTCGTCCGCAGATGGAGGAATGGCAATCAAGACGCCCGGGATGGACGGCCCGGCCGTACGGGTGTCGTACGGGCGCCGTGCGGGCGCTGTCTGTGGTCTGCCCCCTCGAAGCAGGCCAGACTGGCCTCGTTACGGCGGCCTGGGGGCGAGCAGTCGCCGAGCGGCAGTCCCCCAGGCGCGGCTGGCAGTCATCTGGTTCAAAGAGGGAAGGCATGAAATGGTCAAAGAAACAATCGCAGCATTGCTCGTCGTCGGTGGGGTGGTGGTGACCAGCGCGCGTGAGCGCGATGTCCTCGCGAGATTCGACGGCGGCATCGGCGTCATCCCCGTCACGGGCGGCGCCGGAACGGCAAACGCCGACGGCACGCTCCCGAACGTCAAGTTGAACGTCGTGCGGGGCGTCCCGCCCGCGGGTCCGTGGCGCATCGCGGATCTCAAGGCCGTGGTGGACGTGGACGGAGTGATCAGCGTCAAGGGGAAGGGGCTCCTGTTGGCGTCCGGCAACAGCATCGGACAGAACGCCAACGCCAGCGTTTTCGCGACGCTCATCTGCGAAACCGCGGCGCCCTTCGTCCAGCACAACAGCGGCAGCGTCGCGCTCGACCCGAACGGCGACTTCACGATTTCAGACACCCTGGACCCGGTGCCGTCGGAGTGCGCCAGCCCCGTGTTGCTGATTCGGAGCAACGGCAGCGGCGTCTGGTTCGCGGCAGGGATTCCGAGGCTCGGAGGCCAGTAGCCCGGCGTGCGTGAGGGGCGTCGTCGTGCTGACGCCCCTCACGGTCCGCGCCGCTTCACTCGACGTCTGCCAGCGCCCGTGCGTCGATGAGATGACTGAGGTCGAAGCCAACACACAGGAGTAACTAACGGCAAGGGAAGGTAAGGACCATGCTGAAGGAGACATTGGCGGTCTTTCTGGTAGCGGCTGGCGTCGCGATCGCGCTCGCAGACAACCGCGCCGACGAGCCGGTTACGTTATCTGCCGGACACGATGCCCGGGGCCTGCCGCTCGAGGTGAGCGCCGACCTTCGACTCGACGCAGCCCTGACACGACTGACGATGGAGTACGGGAGCCCCGCGGCCAAGGTGGACTCTGCCATCACCGAACTCGCAATCCGCAACCGCACGGCGGCACCGCGCAAGCGGGTCGTAAACCACGAGTGCCCTCACAGCATTCCGGCGCCGGACGTGGCGCGGAAGCTCAGCTCGGAGCCTGGCGGTTCGTCCTCGAAGCTGGCCGGGTAGTCCCCGCTCCTGGGGTTCGACACCGCCTTGTCCTGCTGACGGCGGCGGGAAGGCTCAGGGCGCGATAGACTCGGCGGATGACTTCCGCTGCTGATCGCCGCGTCCCGGTGCGCTGGTTGGGATGGCTCGGCCTCTCCGTCGCCATGATCTCCAGTGTCGCGGGGCAGACGCCCGTGCAAGACCTCGCAAAGCCGCCTTCCACCGCACGCCACTTCATCATCCAGTCCACCGGCGGCCGCCACGGCGAGTCGTGGATGTGGGACGCGGCCGACGGCACGCACATGGGCCGGGAGAGCATGAACCTGCGCGGCCAGGTGTTCGAGCTCGACTCGAGCGGCAAGGCGGGTGCCGACGGGATGCCGGCGGCGATCACCGTGCGCGGGTTCACGCCTCAGGGTGATTCCGGCGAGACCTTCAGCGTCAGCGACGGAACCGCGCACTGGAAGAGCCCCATCGATTCCGGGAGCGCGAGCTACGCCACGCCGGCATTCTATGTGGCCGAGGGCGGGCCGATGGCGCAGTCGGCCTGGTTCATCGAAGCCCTGCTCGCCCGGCCGGACAAGACGCTCACGCTACTTCCTGGCGGCAAGGCGCACGCCGAGAAGCTCACCACCCTCCAGGTTGGCACCGGCGCGACCGCGCGCACGATCACGCTCTGGGGCGTCACCGGCATCAGCACCTCGCCGTTACCCATCTGGTCCGACGCGGACAACCATTTCTTCGCCGTGAGCTTCGGGCTTGCGTGGCTGCCCGAGGCTTATGCGGGCGAGCAGTCGAAGATCGAAGACGCGCAGTCGAAGGCGCTCGCCGCGCAGGCGCCCGGGTTGAGAAAGTCATTGCTCAACACGCCGAAAGGGCCGGTGGCCTTCGTCGGCGTGCGACTGTTCGACGCCGACGCGCCGACGTTCGTCGCTGATCAGACGGTAGTCGTCGACAAGGGCGCGATCGTCGCGGTCGGCTCGCGCGACACCGTGACTGTGCCCGCAGGCGCCCAGGTCATCGACGGCCGCGGCAAGACGCTCGTCCCGGGCCTGTGGGACTGCCACATGCACGTCGGCGACGACTACACGGGCGTCCAGGAACTGTCGATGGGCGTGACGTCTGTCCGCGATCCGGGCAACGACGACGTGCGGACGATCGATCGACGTACGCGAGTGACGGCGGGCGAGCTGCTGTTCCCGCATGTCTACGCGTCGTCGCTCATCGACGGCAAGGGCCCGTACACCGCGCAGGTGGCCAACGTCGCCACGAGCCAGGCCGAAACCATCGCGCTCGTCGACAAAGCCAAGGCCAACGGCTTCGTCGGCGTGAAGTTCTACGGCACGCTGAACCCGGCGTGGCTGCCGGCCGCGATCGCCGAGGCGCACAAGCTCGGGCTGCACGTGCACGGCCACATCCCGGCCGGTATCCGGACCATGGAGGCGATCCAGGACGGCTACGACGAAGTCACGCACATCAACTGGATCATGATGCAGGCGATGCCCGACAGCGTCCTGCCGGTGTCCAACGGGATCATGCGGTTCGAAGGACCCGGCCGCTACGCGAAGGACGTCGATCTCGACGGCCCGGCGCTCAAGACGATCGTCTCCACGATGGCGGCGAAGCACATTTACAGCGATCCGACGATGGTCGCCTTCGAGAGCCTCTATGTGCCGGAGAACGGCGATCTGTCGCCGTCCTATGCTCCCTTCGTCGGCACGATGCCGCCGACGACCGAGCGCTCCTTCCGAAGCGGCGGGTTCGCGGTGCCGAAGGATCTGACGCGCGCGGACTACCGCGCCAGCTGGGCGAAGATGGTCGCGTTGCTCGGCCGGATGCACCAGGCGGGCGTCCCGATCGTCGCGGGCACGGACGGCTCCGGCATCGAGCTGATTCACGAGCTCGAGATCTACGTCTCGGCCGGCTTCACGCCCGCCGATGCGCTGGCGGCGGCGACGATCGTCCCGGCGCGTCTCGTCGGCCAGGACGCGCACACGGGTTCGATCAAGGTCGGGAAGACCGCTGACCTCACACTCGTCGACGGCGATCCGTCCACCCGGATCGGCGACCTGCGCCAGACGCGAGTCGTCATGCTGGACGGGATGCTGCTCGACGCGGACGCCTTGCGTGCCGCCGCGGGCTTCTCAGGTCGTCCGAAAACCACGGCACCCTGATGCCTCCGTCCCGGGCGCTCGCGACGGCCGCCGGGATCGCGCTCGCCGCGACGATGTCGGCTGGCGCTGGTGCGCAAGAGCGGGCCGTCACCACGGACCAGACACGCGAGCCGGTCGTCGGTCTCCTCGATATCCCTGATCTCGTCGGCACCGGATGCGGCGCCACGGAGGCGCCGAAGGGCCTTGCCGTCTTCGACACGCCTGCGGCCCAGGCGCCACGCGGTGTGCTGCAGGCGTACGTCCGCGGACGATCGAAGGACGGCGCGTCCTGTGAGGCCGTCGCGCTCGTCTTGCGCGGCCCGGGCGTCGCGACGGAAGCGCTCACGGAGGAAAGCGGTTACGAAGTGCCGGCGCTGATTGTCTACGAGCGTTCCGGTGAGTGGTTCAGGATCGCGCTCCACCCGGAATCCGCGTGGGTGCAGCATGAGCCTCGCGATTTCCTGCCGTATCCGGATCTTCTGACCGAACGGCTGGCCTACGTGCGGAAGGGTTGGAACGGCACGCTCTGGGATGAACCTGGCCACGGCCCCGGCGCGACGGTCCCGCGCGCGTGGCGCGACCATCTCGGAGACGACGTGACGGCGACGGTGCTCGCGGTGCGGCGCGTCGGCAGCGACACGTGGATCCAGGTGCGACTGCTGACCGAGAGCTGCGGCGAGACGGTGCCTGGCGTCGAGTTGGTGACCGGGTGGATTCCGGCATACACGCCGTCAGGCCGGCCCACTGCCTGGTTCTACTCGCGCGGCTGCTGAGTCGCGTAGCTCGTCGTCGCGAGCACGTGGCCTTTGCGGTGCACGAGCGCGACCTCGAGCTCGTGGTCGGCGCGAGAGTCGTCAGGCGCCTCCACGAACAGCACGTAATAGCCGGCGAGGGCTCCGGAGAGCCGCCGCATCGCCTGGCCCGGAAAGATGTGCGTCCGCGCGTAGAAGCCGCCCGTCTCTTCCGACACCATCTGCAGGCCCGCTTCGAGCGAGTGGTAGTCCGCATCGGTCACGTCGAGCGAGAAGACCGAGGCGCGTGCCGAGACGAGCGCGCGGCGCGCCGGTTCGTAGTCGGCTTCCATGAAGACGCCGTCGGGTGTGTATCGGCCGAACCCATGGCCGATGAGGACGACCGACTTCGAGCCGGGGAGCGGCTCGAGCGCGCGACCGATCAACAGGAGCGCGCGTTCCATCCCGTAGGCGTGTCGCGCGTCGCCGGCGTCGAGGTGCTCCAGCAGCGACGGGTGCACGTTCCGCTCGACGGCAGGCGGACGTTCGAGCAGCACGCCGTGCCCAAGGATCTGGTCGAGCCTGGCGTGATCGTTCGTGAAATCGCTCCAGATCTTCAGGTGCGAGTCGAACGACAGCACCGCGACGCGGTCGTCGGGCCCCAGCGTGCCGAGGAAGTTGCGGCTCCGCATCAGCATCCGCATCAGGCCGGCGATTCGCGAGGGCTCGAGATCTCTCTGGAGCAGAAAGACCACCAGCCGGCCGGCGCGGCGCGACGGCTCGGGCAACGCGTCAGGTGACGCGCTCCCAGCCGACAGGCCCGTCGTCATCGCGTCACGCTCGCCGATCCACGAGGCGGTCTCCACGCGGCATGGCTTGCGGTCGATCTTCACCGCGAAGTCGTCTTCGCCGAGACCGACGATGGGATTGCCCCGGTCGTCCACGACACGCGCGTCGACCACGACCCGCGCGACGTCGATGCGCTCGTGAAAGCGCGGCGCCTGCTGCTGGCCCTCCAGCCTCCCGGCCGCCAGCGCGAGCGCGGCCACGAGCGCGATGAGCCAGCGTTGCCTCACGGTCCTACCGTAGCACTTCCGCGCGTCGCGGCACATAATGGCGCCCGCCGGGAGACCTCATGCGCCGATCCCTTCTTGTCGCTGTCGTGTTATCGCTCGCCGCGATCGGCGCCGCGCGCCAATCGCCGCCGCCGTTCGTGCTCCAGGAAGTCATGATCCCGATGCGGGATGGCGTTCGCCTGCAGACGGTGATCCTCACGCCAACCGGAACCAGCCAGCCGCTGCCGATCATGTTCCGCCGGACGCCTTACGGCGTGCCCGACCAGGCGTTCAAGGAAACTCCGGCCAGCATCAAGGAGCTCGCCGCCGACGGCTACATCTTCGTCATTCAGAACCTGCGCGGCCGCTTCAAGTCCGAGGGCACCTTCAGGCTGACGACGCAGACCAACCTGGCGGATCCGAAGGCCACCAGCGAAACGACCGACGCCTACGACAGCATCGAGTGGCTCGTGCACAACCTGCCCAACACCAGTGGCAAAGTCGGGATGTACGGCGTGTCGTATGACGGCATGACGACGGCGATTGCGCTGCTGCAGCCGCACCCGGCGCTGAAGGCGATGAGCGAGCAGGCCGCGCCGGTGGACCAGTGGATGAACGACGACATGCATCGATTCGGCGCGCTCCGCGAGAGCTATGCATTCGAGTACTCGGTGCTCGAGGAAGCCGACAAGAACAAGAACACGCACTTCGAGTTCGACACCTACGACACGTTCTCGTGGTACCTCGCCGCGGGCCCGCTCGCCACGATGAATGCGAAGTTCCTGCACGGCTCGATCCCGTACTGGAACCACATGGTCGAGCACCCCGACTACGACGCGTACTGGAAGAGCGAGGCGTGGATCCGCCAGCTGCACGCGTCCACGGTGCCGAACCTGAACGTGGCCGGCTTCTGGGACCAGGAGGATCCGTGGGGGCCGTGGCAGATCTTCCGGCGCGCGGCGGAGCACGACCCCGACCACACGAACTACATCGTCGCCGGCCCCTGGTATCACGGCCAGTGGCGGAGCCCCAAGGGCGATCGGATTGGACAGATTCCATTCGACGGCCACGAAACTGCGCGCGAGTTCAGGGAGACCGTCGAGGCGCCGTTCTTCCGCTATTACCTGCACGACAAGGGCGAGAAGCCGGCGTGGCGCGCGACGACGTTCCAGTCCGGCGCGAATCGCTGGCAGACCTACGCCGAGTGGCCGCCGGCAGGTGTCAAGGCGACCAACCTTTATCTCCACGCCGACGGCCGCCTGTCGTTCGACGTGCCGACGCGTACGCCGGCTGGCGCGTCGCAGCCGGCGTTTCGTGAGTACGTGTCTGATCCGGCCAACCCGGTGCCGTATCGCGAGCGGCCGATCTCGCCGACGTATCCCGCCGGCGACTGGCGCATGTGGGAGGTCGCCGATCAGCGCTTCGTCGACGGTCGTCCGGATGTGCTCACGTTCGTCAGCGCACCGCTCGACCGCGATCTCACGATCACCGGCGAGGTGTCCGCGGATCTCTTCGCATCGACGTCGGGCACCGACTCGGACTTCATCGTGAAGCTGATCGACGTGTTCCCGGAGAACGCGCAGAAGAACTCGTGGGACGCCGAGGCGGGGCCCGAGCCCGGCCAGTTCGCCCACTCGCTGAACGGCTACGAGCTGCCAATCGCGATGGAAGTCCGGCGCGGTCGTTACAACACGAGCTACGACACGCCCCACGCGCTGACGCCGAACGTGCCATCGAAATGGAAAATTCCGCTTCGCGACCACGACCACGTGTTCCTCAAGGGGCACCGGCTGATGGTGCAGGTGCAGTCCACGTGGTTTCCGGTGATCGATCGCAACCCGCAGAAGTTCGTGTCGAGCATCTACCGCGCGAAGGCGTCCGACTTCGTCAAAGCCACTCAGCGCGTGTACTGCACGCCCGCGATGCCGTCGCATCTGGTGATGCCGGTGATGCCATGACGCGTGCTCAGCTGGACGACTACGCGGTACGTTAGGGCTGATGGACGAACATCGAACGTCCGTCATACTCGAGCTGGCACGAAGATGGTTCCGAAGAGTCCGGCGGCGCAAACGTCGGGAATCTGGCGCCTGATAGACGGAGACGCCGACAGACGTGCGCCTCGCACGTGCCGATTGCGCACAGGCAATCGCGGCCGGATCAGCTAGGATCTCCAGCACAACCCCCGGGGGAGGTCCCATGACACGCAGGAACGCCGCAGCCCTTGCTGCGGTCGCGCTGGTAACCGCCGCGATGACGGCCGGCATCGGCGCCCAATCGCAAGAGCCACCGAAGATCAAGATTCCCGAATCGGGCGTCTCGCAAATCATGACGCTCGAAGGTCAGTACATCCGAGTCGCGTACAACAACGAAGGCTACGCTGTGCTCGGATACCGCCTCGCCAACTCGACTGTCGGCGAGGACTGGATGCTGCTCGAGGTCGGATTGACGGTCCGGGACAACGTCCCGGATTACAAGCTGACGCGTGAGGACATCTCACTCGAGACGCCGGACGGCAAGACGCTGCCGGCGCCGACGATGGAGGAGTATCGCAAGGCCAACGTGCGATCGCTCGAAGAGCGTTCGAAGGTGATTCGCGACTCGATCAACTACTTTCCGCCGAGCGCGCACCGCGCCTGCCGCATCGGCTTCTTCGCGCCGCTCGAAGTGCCGGCGACCGCATGGGACAACGTCGAGCTCAGCAAGGAGCGCGGTTGCGTGGGGAGACTGTTCTTCCACATACCCGGCGGGATCAAGTACGGCCAGCACTGGCTGAACATCAAGTTCGAGAAGAGCCTGGTGCGCGTGCCGTTCAGGATCCTCACGAAAGAGGAGCAGAAGACGCTGGACAAGCACTACAAGTCGATCGAGAAGCAGGTGAAGGAAGCGTTCGCGCCGAAGAAGAAGTAGCGCTGCGGGAGCCGGGACGCTACTTGTTGGCGTCCCGGATTCGCGCGATGAACTGATCCACGTACTGCATCAACCCGTGCGTCACGTTTTCGGCGTGCACGCCCGGGCTCCCGCCCGTCAGCCCGCCATCCCTCAGCAGCGTGATCTCCGCGAGCACCGGCGTCTGCTGGTAACTCAGCGTGGTCATCGCGTGCGTGGTGAGCGTGACGTCGTACCGCGACACGCAGAGCCCGTTGCCCACGCTTGTCGTCGCGACCTCCACGAAGACGTACGGCGACTGATCCTGGTAACGGTGCACGCTGAAGCCGGCATCGGTGAATCGCCGCGCGACTGCGGTTTCGAGCGCCGACTGCGTCAGCCCGCACGACGTGGCCTGGGCGGTGAGGTCGTCCACCACGACGCCGATGGTCTTCAGGTTCTTGAACTCGTCGCCCGGATGTGAGCTCGGGGCTCCGGTCGCCGGCGCGCCCGATGTCGTCTGCGGGGCGGCCGATGGGGGCTCGTACACGTGGCGCACCTTGTCGCCGCCGCCCTTGCCGACGAACTCGACGTCGACGACGAGCTGATCCGGGTTGGCCGTCCGCGAATAGACGTAGCGAAGCTGCCGTCCGCGCTCCAGCTCGTACAGCACGGTGAGCTGCGTGCCGGTTCGCCCGGCCGTGACCGTGACCGGGACCTCGCCGATCTGGATCAGCTCGGCCTGGCCGGTCGGGTGGAACCTTCGCACCTGCCCCTGCTCGTCGGTGAAGACGATCTCCGATGCCACGTCCGCGATCGTCAGGCGCTTCGACGGCTGCCGCACCTCGTCGGTCAGCTGACTCACCCTCGTGGCATCGTCGGCGCTCTCCGGCCGCGGGATGACGATGCGGTCGCTGCCTGGTGAGCTTCCCCGGCGCCCGTGCGTCGGGTCCGTGGCGGGATCAGGCACGAGCGACGTGTTGAATCCCACCTCGCGTGGCCCCTGCGTCAGGGCGGGGTTCAGCACCCACGCGCCAGACAGCGACGTCGAGGACTGCGCGTGGAGCGTCGAAGGACGGTAACAAAAGGAGAGAAAGGCGAGCGCAGCAATGAGGGCGATCGCTCTTCGGCGAATCATGACGGGCTCCAGCAGGTACCGTACCACGGAATTCCAAGCGCCTGCCGGGCTTTGCGACACCGCTTTAACGTCGCCGTCACGATGTCGTCACGACACGCCAATAGGCCTGCCGTCGAACGCAACTCCTCACAGACCATACGGAGCCGATCCATGACGCATCGCTGGCGACCAGCACTCCTTGCAAGCCCAACCGGACGTCTGGCGTCTGAATTGCACCGGCCGATGGCATGCCTCGAGCCATCTGGACCGGAGCGCTGTCGTTTGGACTCGTCAACATCCCCGTGGAAGTGCACACGGCCGTGCGAGACAGCCGGCCGCGATTCCGGATGCTGCACGCGAAGGACAAGTCGCCGATCAGCTTCGAGCGGGTCTGCCAGAAAGATGGCAAGCCCGTGGCGTGGAACGACCTTGTGAAAGGCTACGAGTACGAGAAGGGCCGCTTCGTCGTCCTCACCAAAGAGGACATCGCGGCCGCAGCGCTCGAGAAGACGCGGCGCATCGACATCCTGGACTTCGTCGGCGGCGAGTCGATCGACGATCGTTACTTCGACAAACCGTACTACCTGACACCGGGCCGTGGCGGCGACGCATCCTATGCGCTGCTGCGGGAGGCCATCCGCGCGTCACAGCGCATTGGCATCGCCAAGTTCGTCCTTCGCGACGTCCAGCATCTGGCCGCGCTCGAAGCGATCGGCGATGCGCTCGTGCTGTCGACGCTCCGGTTCGCCGACGAGCTCGTCGATGCGAAGACGCTCGGCTTTCCGTCCGCGAAGGCGGTCCGCAAGAAGGAACTGGATCTCGCGAAGACGCTCGTGAACAGCCTTGCGGCCGAGTGGACGCCGGAGAAGTACACGGACGACTATCGCGAGAACCTGATGCGCATCATCAAGGCGCGAATGAAGGGAAAGACCGCCCACCTCGTGTCGGAAGAGCCCGAACGCGACTCGAATGTCGTAGACCTGATGGAGCGCCTGCGTCGGAGCCTGGCTTCGTCGAAAGGCTCGCCGAAATCGCCCCGGGCGGCTCGCACTTCGACACGCACGCGCAAGCGCGCAACGAAGCGTCACGCCGCGGCCTAGCCTCGGTGTGGCTTCTCGCCCCCAAGCGCATCCCGCGCCGCCGGGGCTTTCACCGGCACGGTCTGCACGACCGGGGTCGCCGCCTCGTCTTCACGCACCGACCTCGCCGTCTCTGGCGAGGCCGGCCTCGAGACGATCGTGGCAGTCTCGTCGTCCAGCGGCAGACGCTGGCGCACGGAGGCGAGCTGCTGCTCGTCGGTCAGATCGAGCCGCAATGGCGTGAGCGCCACCCACCCCTGCTCGACGGCCCAGCGATCCGTGCCCTCTTCAGCTCCCTCGATTGGCGTCACGGTGAACCAGAACAGATCGCGTCCGGACGGATCGGTGGTCGGCACGACGCGACCATCGTAGCGACGCACGGAGACGCGAGACCAGACGAGCCCGCGCGGCTGCCGGGGCAAGTTCACGTTGACGAGCGGCAGGCTGGCATCCGGCAGCAGCGTGAGCAGCGTGCGCCGAATCCACGGTTTGAAGGGCTCGAAATCCGGCTCCGCGCCTGCCGGCGCACTCAATGCG
>JBKPSY010000084.1:0-6861 GCA_046735235.1 Acidobacteriota bacterium
ACAGCGAGCTGAGGGGCGAGGGCGAGCCCGCGCCGGCGCTCGTCGGCGTGGGGTCCACGTTCGGCGTGGCGGCGTCGGGGGCTCGCGGATCGCTCGCGCTGGCCGGGTCGATCCCGGTGGAATCGGAGCCCGAACGTTCGGCACCCGCATCCTCCGCGCACGAGTTCGCGGCGTCCACGGCGTCGGCGGCGCCGGTCTGGCGCCGGACGCCGGTGGTGGCGGCAGCGGTCGTGGCGCTGCTGCTCGGAGGGTTCGGCGTGTATCTGCAATGGCAGGTGCAGGCGGGCCTTCGTGACGCAGCCGCCCGCGCGGAAGCGGCCGAACGCGGCGCCACGGAAATTCGGGCCCAGGCGCGCCAGCAGCTCGACGCGCTGCAGAAGGTGGCGGACCAGCGGCTCGATGCCGCCCAGGAGACGGCGCGCTCGGCGCAGGCGCTCGCGAACATCGCGGCGGCGTCCGATTTGCGTCGCTTCGATCTCGTCAGCCGCGACCGGACCGTCGCGGCGCAGGCGCTCGTCAGCCCGGTGCAGGGCGTCGCCTTCAGCGCCCAGGGCCTGCCGGCGCCGCCCGAGGGCAAGGCCTATCAGCTGTGGCTCATCGGCCCGGATCGCGCGACGAGCGTCGGCGTGATTCCGGCCGGCGGCCGCGCAAGCCTCACGTTCCCGACGCCGTCGCCGCTGCCGCGGCCCCTCGTGCGCGCGTCGATCACGCTCGAGCCTGCAGGCGGCTCGGCGTCTCCGTCGACCGCGGCCTATCTCATTTCGCCGGTGCCCCGTCCCCCGACGCCGTGACCGGGGTCGCGTTCACGTCCGCGGGCGTCGCAGCAGCCGGCATCGAGTCGCCCCGCGCGTTTTTCCGCCGCTTCCTCGCCGAGCATGTCCTTCGCGGCAGCGATCTGAACTGGTACTTCGATCAGGCGCTTCCCCACTTCGGGGAAAGCGACGAAGTGCGCCTGGCGGTCGAAGAGATTGTGGACCGGCTCGCGCGGCTCGTCGGCTTCGAAGTCGCGCGAGAGGACGACGCGTCCCATGCGGTCTGGACATCGCCGGGCGGGCACCAGATGCTCGTGTGGATCGTGGATCGGGCGACGGCCGTCGCCGGCATCGGACAGGCGACGCGAGCGCGGGACGGGCGACTCGCGTCCGAGCACGTCACGCCCTGGACCGAGGTGAGCTGCCTGCTGGTGATCTGCGGGGCGGCGAGCCCGCGCGGCCTGAGCGAAGCGATGGTGCTGCGGCGCGCCGGCGATCACCAGCGCTTCACGACGATTGACGCGCTCCGGGAGCTGGCGGACCTCCACGAGCGCGGCGACGCGTCGCACGAGACCGTGCTGGCCGTGCTCAAGCCGGCCTCGGCGTTCGCGGACCCGCTGGTCGCGCTGCTCGCCCGCCAGCGCGAGCGCTAGTCCCTCATCGCACCACGACGCCGCGGAGCAGCGTGAGAATCGGCGGCAGCTGCTCGACGTAGGCGCGCGCCCCGAACTCGATCACCGGCAGATCGTGCGTCGCGCCGCACAGGCGCGCGAACGTGCGTCCCACGCCGTAGCCCCGACCGTAATCCGGATGCGGGTGGTTCAGCGCGTCCTCGTAGGCCGGTGTGCGCGCGTCCAGATCGGCCGGGCGGGCCCGCCACGATTCTCCAGTCCACAGCGCCCGGTAGTACGATCCGAGCACGCGCGGCGCGACCTCGGGCGCCAGGCCGGCAGTGACGCAGAAGTGCATCGTGACGATCGACAGGTAGGCCAGCTCGTTCTGCAAGCGCTCCGGATCGATCGCCATCGTCGTCGCGAAGCCCGTGACGCCGGCGCCGGGCAACGCGGCGCGCGCCTTCACCGAATGCGCCAGCTCGGCACCGAGCGCCTCGGCCCCAATCTCAATTAGGTCCATGGGTGCATAGGTCCATGGGTGCATAGGTGCATGGGTGCATAGGTGCATAGGTCCATGGGTGCATGGGTCCATGGGTGCATAGGTGGATAGCGAGCCATTCCTATGGACCCATGAACCCATGGCCCCATGGACCTCTTCAGAGCGGAATATTCCCGTGCTTCTTCGGCGGGTTGCGATCGCGCTTGGTGGACAGGCGCGACAAGGCCGCGATGAGCTTCGGCCGCGTCGAGCGCGGCTGAATCACTTCGTCGACGAATCCGCGGCTTGCCGCCACGAAGGGGTTCGCGAACTTCTCGCGGAACTCGGCTACCTTCTCCGCGCGCAGCGCCGCACTGTCCTCGGCCGCCGCGAGCTCGCGCCGGTAGAGCACGTTCACCGCGCCCTCGGGCCCCATCACGGCGATCTCGGCGCTCGGCCACGCGAAGTTGACGTCGGTTCGGATGTGCTTGCTCGCCATCACGCAGTACGCGCCGCCGTACGCCTTGCGCGTGATGACCGTCACCTTCGGGACGGTGGCCTCGGCGTAGGCGTAGAGGAGCTTCGCGCCGTGCCGGATGATCCCGCCGTACTCCTGCGCCGTCCCCGGCAGAAATCCCGGCACGTCCTCGAACGTCACCAGCGGGATGTTGAACGCGTCGCAGAACCGGACGAAGCGCGCGCCCTTCACCGACGCGTCGATGTCCAGCGTTCCGGCCAGGTGCGCGGGCTGGTTCGCCACCAGGCCGATGGTCTTTCCCGCGAGCCGCGCCAGCCCCACGACGATGTTCTTCGCGTAGTGCGCGTGCACCTCGAGAAACGTCCCGTCGTCCACGACGGCCTGCAGCAGATCGTGCATGTCGTACGGCTGCGTCGGCGACGGCGGAACCAGCGTGTCCAGTTCCGGAGACTCGCGATCGGACGGATCGCCCGTCGCGACGACCGGCGGGTCGTCGACGTTGTTGCCCGGCAGGTAACTCACCAGGCGCCGCACGAGCGCCAGGCACTCGCGGTCGTCGTCCACCGCGAAGTGCGCGACGCCGCTGGTCTCGTTGTGCGTCACGGCGCCGCCGAGCTCTTCCTTCGTGACCTCTTCGTGCGTCACGGTCTTCACGACGTCGGGGCCCGTCACGAACATGTAGCTCGTGTCGCGCACCATGATTGTGAAGTCGGTGATGGCCGGCGAGTAGACGGCGCCACCGGCGCACGGCCCCATGATCGCGGAGATCTGCGGGACGACGCCCGAAGCGAGCGTGTTCCTGAGGAAGATGTCGGCGTAGCCGCCCAGGGACAGCACGCCTTCCTGGATGCGGGCGCCGCCGCTGTCGTTCAGGCCGACGATGGGCGCGCCGGCCTTCATCGCCAGGTCCATGACCTTGCAGATCTTCTGCGCGTTGGTCTCGGAGAGCGACCCGCCAAAGACCGTGAAGTCCTGGGCGAACGCGTAGACGAGGCGGCCGTCGATGGTGCCCGAGCCGCAGACGACGCCGTCGCCGGGGATGACCTCGTCGGCCATTCCGAAGTCCTGGCAGCGGTGCGTGACGAGCGCGTCCATCTCGTCGAAGCTGCCCGGATCGAGCAGGAGCGCGATGCGCTCGTGCGCCGTCAGCTTGCCGGCTTCGTGCTGGCGCTTGAGCCGCTCCTCGCCGCCACCGAGCTCGGCGCGCCGCAGCAGCTCGGCCAGGCGCTCGGATGCGGTCATCCCGCGACCCGATCGACCTGACCGACCCGATCGACCTGACCGACCCGATCGACCTGACCAACCCGATCGACCTGACCGACCTGATCGACCCGCGTGACCCGGCTCACGCCTTGACCGCCTGCGCCTTCTCCCAGTCCTTCAGGAACTTCTCCAGGCCGATGTCGGTCAGCGGGTGCTTGAAGCACTGCATCAGCACCGCCGGCGGGCACGTGCAGATGTCCGCCCCCATGCGCGCGGCGGTGATGATGTGAATCGGTCCGCGGACGCTGGCGACGAGCACCTCGGTGCCGAACTCGTAGTTGTCGAAGATCTCGACGATCTCCTCGATCAGGTGCATGCCGTCGGTGGCGATGTCGTCCAGGCGTCCGACAAACGGGCTCACGTAGCTCGCGCCGACCTTCGCCGCGAAGAGCGCCTGCGTCGCGGAGAAGATGAGCGTGACGTTCACGGGGATGCCGGCGCTCGACAGCACCTTGCACGCCTTGACGCCTTCGGTGGTGAACGGCACCTTCACGACGACGTGCTTGTCGATCGCGGCCAGCTCGCGGCCTTCGCGAATCATGCCCTGCGCGTCGGTCGAGACGACCTCCCCGCTCACCGGGCCCTGCACGAGCTGGCAGATCTGCTTCAGGATCTGCCGCGGGTCGCCGCCCTCCTTCGCCATCAGCGACGGGTTGGTCGTGACGCCGTCGATGATGCCGAGCTCGTGGAGCGCGGTGATGTCCTTCAGGCTGCCTGTGTCGACGAACAATTTCATGGCGGTCTCCAGCAGGCCTGAAGGCCTGCGCTGCAGCTGCGGTCTCCAGAAGGCCCCAAGGCCTGCGCTACGGGTGTTGCAGTGACGTCAGGGACTCGACGGGGTTCACGAGGTCGCCCACGCCGGCGACGGTCACGCGGACGACGTCGCCCGGCACGACGGGCCCGATCCCGGCGGGGGTCCCTGTGGAAATGATATCCCCGGGCAGTAACGTCATCACACTGGAGATGAACGCCACCAGCTCCGCCACGGGAAAGATGAGATCGCGGGTGGACGAGGCCTGCCGGCGCTCGGCGTTGACCCAGCCTTCGACCGCCAGATCGTCGGGATCGAGCCCCAGGGCGATGGCCGGGCCGACCGGCGCGAACGTGTCGAAGCCCTTCGGCCGCGTGTATTGCCCCTCCCGGCGCTGGATGTCACGGGCCGTGACGTCGTTGACCGCCGTGACGCCGAGGATGTAGCGGCTCGCCTCGCCGGCCGGCACGCGCGTCGCGCGGCGGCCAATCACGACGCCGACCTCCGCCTCGTGATCCACGCGCCCGATCCCCGGCGGGATCACGATCGCGTCTCCCGGCCCAATCACGCTGGTGGACGGCTTGATGAAGATCAGCGGCTCGGGCGGCAGGGGCTTGCCCTGTTCGGCCGCGTGCGCCCGGTAGTTCAGGCCGACGGCGACGATTTTCGACGGCACGACGGGCGCGACGATCTTCAGATCCTCGAGCCCGCGGGGCAGCTCGGGACCGATCTCCCACGAGTCGAACAGATCGCCGACGAGATGAAACACCCGCTCGTCGTTCTCGACGACGTATTGCAGGCCGTCGTCGGTCTCAACTCGATAGATCCGCATGCCCTTCATGCTTCATTCTTCATGTTGCATTTCAGCGAGCCGTTTCCTCGACCCGGTTCGACTGGCCCGAGACGTTCTGCGGCGTCGCCGTGTCCACCGCCACGACGACGTAGGCGTACCGCACTCCGGCCCTGATCTTCGTGTCGCGGAACGTCGTCTCCTTGATCGGCGTCGGTGTGATCGCGGTGAGCTTGTCGCTGCCCGCTGCGCCGCGCAGCACGATGTAGCCGGCGAGATCGGCTTCGGTGTTGGCGTCCCAGATCAGGCTGACCGTGCCTTCGCTGGCGACGGCCTGCAGGTTCTTCGGCGCGGCCGGCGGGAACGTGTCGACGGTCTTCACGCACACCGTCGGCGTCCCGGCGCTCTCGGATGTAATCTGCCCGGCGGTCATCACCAGCCGAACGCTGTAGCAGCGATCGACGCCGACGACGTAGCGCGAGTCGTTCCACGTGCCGGCGGTCACCGGCGCCGGCGTCAGCAGCAGCGGATACGGCGGCACCGCGCCGGGTTCCTGCTTCGGCGGCGTGAAGCCCGGCGGCGCCACCTCGTACACCATGAACCCGTACACCGGCGGCGGGTACGTCGAGATCAGTTTCGCCCGGAGCAGCGTCGGCGGCCCAGGCAGACAGGGAGGCGGAGCCGGCTTGCCGCCGGGAGCCGCCTGCGCGCCGGCGTTGGGCGTCGCCGTCGCCGGTGCGGGAGCCACGGGCGCCGCGGGTGCGGACGCGGTTGGCGCGCCGGTGACTGGCGCGGTGGATGGCGCGGGAGTTCCTGCGGGCGCCGCCGTCGATGGCGCGAGCGCGGCCTGCGCCGGCGTGCATGGCACGGCGAGCTCGTCGTCCTCAGCCGGCTTCGCCGCGCCAGGCGCGGCCGGAGCGGCAGGCGTCGCAGCGGGCTTGCCCGCTGTAGCCGCATCACCCGCCGGCAGGGCGGAGGCAGCGGGCTTGCCCGCCGGAGCCGCACCACCCGCCGGTGCGGCGGAGGCGGGAATCGGCGACGGCGTGAGCGGCAGCACCGGCTTGCGCAGGCCGTCAGGCTTCACGAGCGCCACCTGGATTTTTCCTTCGGCGACGGTCACTGTGGGCGTCGGAGGCGTGGGCGGCAGGTCCTCGAGCGGCACCGCGATCGGTTGCGCGAAGACGCCTTCCTTCCTCCCATTC
Organism: Acidobacteriota bacterium; assembly: GCA_046735235.1. Lineage (GTDB taxonomy): Bacteria > Acidobacteriota > Vicinamibacteria > Vicinamibacterales > JAENWD01 > JAENWD01. The sequence continues at coordinate 6,329 of JBKPSY010000084.1, forward strand.
GTCCCCGCAAGCGAGTAGTACCGCAGCGAGGGAAGCGGCAGCGGCGGACCGATCTCCGGCGGCGTCACGAGCGCGCGATAGGCGTTCCTGCCCAACTTCGCCTCGGGCGCATCGTGCTCGTGGTCGTCTTCGTGCGGGTGCGATCCCGCTTTCTCCTTGTCGGGGATCTCGACGGGCGTCAGGCTCGCGGCCGTCAGCGTGTCGACGATCACCGCGAGGTCGCCCTGATCGAGGCCGGGATCGGTACGCGGCGGCGGCGGCGGTGGCGGCGGCTCGCCTTCCTTCGGCTCCTTCGGCTTCGGTGGCGGCTTGCGCACCAGGACGCTGGCGACGACGGTGCCGTACTTGCGGAACGGCAGATCGCGGCCGGCCCCCTGGCCGCTGCTCGCGCCCCCGCCAAAGCCGCCCGGCTTCGCGCCGGATTGGCGGCCGCCCGCTCCGCCGGCGCTCGTGCCTGCCGCGCCTCCGGCTCCCGCGCCTCCCTTGCCCGCCTTCTCCCCGACCTTCTCGGCCGGCATCGTGAGCGCGTAGAC
>JBKPSY010000085.1:0-14125 GCA_046735235.1 Acidobacteriota bacterium
ATCAATTGCTGTGCTAGGGTGGCTGAGTAAGCTCAACAATTCATGTCGGCACCAAGGGTCGGTCCGATGCTCCGAAAAGGCGGTTCGACATGACGAAGCGCGAGTGGCTGCGCTCATCGGGAACGGCTCGTCGGTGGAGGCCGTGGCGACCGGACTGAACCTGCCGCTATCCGCGGTTCGCGCGCACCTGGAGCAGGTGCTCGACAAGACCTACTCCGAACGGCAATCCGATTTGATTCGGAGGCTTCTGAGCGGCCCGGCCGGGCCGCGCTGAATCCTCAAACGGTGCGCGTCGTATTGGAAAGCGGCGGCTTTGCCATGACAACCGCGTTCGCCGTTCTCGTGAGCGCTTTGGCGTTCTACGCCTCGACAGGCCTCGGCGAGCTCTGGCCACTCGCGTGGCTCGCCCCGGTCCCACTCCTATTGGCAGCCAATAGGAGTACGCCCGCGCGCGCCATCCTCCCGGCCGGCCTCGCGTGGTTCTTCGGCAGCCTCAATCTGTTCTCATACCTGTCGCGCCTGATTCCCGCGCCGATCGTCCTCGCGCTGCTCTTCGCGCCGGCCGTCGTCTTCGGCCTGGCGGTGGCGTTCGGCAGCGCCGCGACCAGACGCCTCGGTCCGCTCGGTGGCGCACTCGCGTTTCCCGCCGCGTGGACCTCGTACGAATTCCTCCTCTCGCTCGTCTCGCCTCACGGCACCGCGCTCAGCCTCGGCTACTCACAGATCCAGTGGCTGACGCTGATGCAGATCCTGTCGGTGACGGGACTCTGGGGCGTGGTGTTTCTCGTGACGTACGTGCCGTCCGCGCTCGCCGCAGCCGTGTCGTACCGGTCGCCGCGTGCCCTGGCGCCCGCGGTGGGGCTGCTGCTCGCGGCCGTTTCGTTCGGCGCCTATCGCCTGCAGCATGCGAGTGCCGGCGGTCCGATTCGCGTGGGCCTCGCCGTCACCGACACCGACATCGGCCGCGTGTTCGAGGCGACAGACCCCGCGACGACGCTGGCCGTCGTCCGCGGCTACGGCGATCGGATCGATCGGCTCGCACGCGACGGCGCCACGCTGATCGTGCTGCCGGAAAAGATGACCGGCGCGACGCCCGCGAGCGTGCCTGAAGCGGCGGCGATGCTCGCCGACGCCGCGCGTCGAAATCAGGTGACGGTCGTCGCAGGCATCAACCGTGTCGCGATCGATCCGCGGCGCAACGTCGCGTGGGTGTTCGGTCCGGACGGGCGGCAAGTCGTCGAGTACGACAAGCACCACATGCTGCCGGGGCCCGAAACGGGCTACCTCGTGGGCGCAAAGCCGGCGCTCTTCAGCGCGCCCCATGCACAGGCCGGCGTCGCCATCTGCAAGGACATGGACTTCCAAGGCTGGTCGCGCCAGTACGGGGGGCGTGACGTCCGGCTGCTCGCGGTGCCGGCGTGGGACTTCGTTGTTGACGGGCGGCTGCACTTCCGGATGGCGCTTGCACGCGGCATCGAGAACGGCTTCGCCATGGTTCGCGCGGCGGAGCAGGGGCTCCTCACCGTGACGGACGGCTACGGGCGGATGATTGCGTCGAAGACGAGCGGATCCGAGGCGTTGCTGGTGGCGGACGTCGCGCCGGGGCCCGGGGCGACGTTCTACACCCGGACCGGAGACTGGTGTGGATGGCTCGCCGTGGGACTGGCGGCCAGCCTGGCGCTGCTCTCAGCCTCGAAAGTCGGCCGACGCACTGCCGCTCGCCGCGCTGCCGGGCCCTGATTGAAGGACGACCGCGTCGCCCTCCCGGTGTCCACGCGTACTGCAGCGCGCGTCACGCGCATCGACTAGTGCAATTACTTCACCCGCATAGCTTTCGTACACACCGGCCAGACAGCCGCACGGCAGCGAGTGGCTCGCCAGCAATCGAAGAATTCGCATAAATTTCCGGCTGAAAATCGTCGTCGGCCGCCACACCCGGTCGTTGCCGCGGTACGGTTCGACGCGCGTGCGGCCGCTGCAGTGCAAGTGACGGGCCGGGCTGGGCTTCTGATCGGTGGGACGGGGAGGATGGGCTTGCTATACTACGCCCACCCCGCGAGGACCAATCCAGCAGGGCCCCCGGCATGATCCAGGCACACGCTGAATCCAATACAGGACCCGTCCGCACGGTCAACGAAGACAGCTGGCTCATTCAAGGCGAGCTTGGCCTCTTTGCGGTCGCCGACGGCATGGGCGGACACAACGCAGGCGAGGTGGCCAGTCGCCTCGCCCTCGACGCGCTCTCGGGCTTCATCGGACGTTCGGCCAGCGACTCTGACCTGTCGTGGCCGTACGGGGTCGACCCCGAGCTCTCGTTCCAGGCCAACCGGCTCCGCACCGGCATCCACCTGGCGAACCGCCGCGTCTTCCGCGCCGCCGAAAGCCGCGACGATTACACCGGCATGGGGACGACGCTCGTGAGCGTCCTCGTCCACGAGAAGCGGGTAATCGTCGGCCATGTCGGCGACAGTCGCGTCTACAGGTTGACTGACGGCGAACTGAGCCCTGTCACGCAAGACGACTCGTGGGCGGCCGCCCTCCGATCGCAGGGGCTCACGCCGGCCGAGCTCGCGCACCATCCGATGCGCCACGTGCTGACGAATGTCGTGGGCGCGCGCGACCAGGTCAACGTCCACATCTCCGAGTTTCCGCTCGTGGACGGCGACGCGTACCTGCTGTGCTCTGACGGCCTGTACGAGCCGCTCGGCGACGACGGCATCAGGCAAATTCTCTCGGACGGCGCGGATCCATCGCGTGCCGCAGCCAGTCTCGTGCGCGAGGCGCTCGAGAAGGGCTCCCGCGACAACGTGACGGCGCTCGTCGTCCGTGCCGGGGGCGCGCCGTGACGATGAGTGAGAGCTGGCCGGGCGCGCAGACGCCGAAGAACACGCTGCCCGAGCGGATCGCCCACTTCAAGGTCATCGATCGCATCGGTCGTGGCGCGATGGGCGTGGTCTACAGCGCGCGGGACGAGCGCAACGGCCGGTCTGTGGCCCTCAAGGTCATGATGGCCGACCTCGAAGGCGACAAGGAAACGCGCATGCGGTTCGAGCGCGAGGCCAAGGTCGCCGGCGACCTCCTGCACCGCAACGTCATCAACGTCTACGAGATGGGCGAGGACGACGGGCGGCTCTACATGGTGATGGAGCTGCTCCAAGGCGAGCCGCTCAACGAATATCTGAAGCGCGTCGTCAAGCTTCCGCTCGAGCGCACGCTCGACATGATGATGCAGGTCTGCGAGGGCCTCGCCGTGGCCCACGCCCACGGTATCGTCCATCGCGACATCAAGCCGGGCAACCTGTTCGTGCTGAAGGACGGCGGGGTCAAGATCCTCGACTTCGGCGTCGCGCGGCTGGCGAATTCCAGCATGACCGCCAGCGGCTTCATCGTCGGGACGCCGGATTTCATGTCGCCGGAACAGGCGCGGGGCCGCCCCATCGACCAGCGGTCCGACGTCTTCTCCGCCGGGGCTGTCTTCTACTACATGCTCACCGGCCGCAAGCCGTTCGCTGCGCCGGACTTGCCGGCGGTGCTCCATAAAGTCAGCAACGAGGACCCGGTGCCCCCGACCGCCGAGGAGGCGCCCGCGGGACTCTGGAAAATCCTCACCAAGGCCTTGGCAAAATCCACGACCGACCGATACAGGGACATGGGGGCGCTCCTGTCCGATCTGGTCATCTTCGAACGCGACTACGACCGCGAGTCCCGGGACCTGGCGATGTCGGCCCGGAACGAGGCGGAAGAGCTCACGAAACTGGTTGGCGAGCGGCTGGAACGGGCCGACCGGCTCGGGCTGGTCACCGACGCCAGCGACTCGCCGTTCAGCGACGCGCTGCTCGACCGCTACCCCGTGCTCGAAGAGCGCGGCGCGGGCGCTCTGGGCGTGGTGCCGTTCCGGCGGGGCACGCTCATCGAGGTTCGTGACGACCTCGCGAAGCGGCGTTCGGAAGTGATGCGCGATTTGAAGCGTCTCCGCGATCTCGGAGCCACCACGTGAGTCGAAAGCTCGTCCTGGACGACGGCCGCGCGGAGCGCGAGCTGGTCGTGCGCGACAAGCTCACGGTTGGCCGCGATCCGTCCTGCGATGTGTCGGACGCCGACCCTCGGCTCTCGCGGCGCCACGCCGAGTTCCAGCTCACGCCGAAGGGCATCGTCGTCCGCGATCTCGATAGCCGCAACGGCGTCCGCGTCAACGGACGCACGGTTCGCGAGACGCTGCTCGCCCCCGGCGATCTCATTGAAGTGGCGCATCTCTCGATTCGTTTCCTCGACGACGGCAAGTCCGACGCGGTGACCCAGGCGATGTCGGGCATCCAGCCGCGGCCGGTCGAGGGCGTGCAGGTGAAGGACGGCTTCGAAGACGATCGGACCCGCGTCCTCCCGGTGTCGCCCATCTCGACGACGCCGTCGGGGCCGGTGCCGGAACCGAGGATGCCGCCGCCGAGCGCGGCCGATGCCACGATTCGGGTGGCACAGCCTGTCTCTGCGCCGCGTCCGCCGCTGCGGCTTGGCGTCAAGGATCTGTTCGCAACCTCGTGGGGTGTGCGGGTGCTGGGGCAGGGCGCGCTGCTCGCGTGCGTCGTGTTCCTGATCACGGTCGTGCCGATGCTCAACTGGTTTTCGGGCGCGCTCGGCCACGGTGTCTCCACCGATTTGCTGGCCCGGATGCTGGCGTTTCCGCTGCTGGCCTCGCTGGTGGCCGGCCTGATGGTGGCCTCGCTCATCGCGCGCACGACGGCGCGGGGGCTGGACCGCGATGACCAGTCCCAGGCCTAAAGCCGCGGCCAGCGCGCGACTGATCGTGTTCCGTGACGATGCGGTGCACCGCGCGGTCGAACTTGGCAAAGCGGGCCTCGCCATCGGCCGCGGTCCGAGCAACGACCTGGTGCTCGACGATCCCGACAAGCAGATCTCGCGCTTTCATGCGGAGGTCCGTTGGGAGGACGGGCGATGGCTGCTGCAGGACCTGGGCAGCCAGAACGGCACTTGGATGGAATCGCGGCGCGTGGACCGCGTGGAATTGAAGCCGGGAATTCCGGTACAGATCGGCCCCTTCCGGCTGATCTTCGACGATACGCCGCTCGAGTAAGGAGCACGAGTTGGAACAGCCGCGCACGATTGGACGCTACGAAGTGCTCGAACGCGTGGGCCGCGGGGGCATGGGCGTGCTCTATCGCGGCCGCGATCCGGTGCTCGATCGCGAGGTCGCCATCAAGGTGATGGGCGGCGATTTCGCCGCCGACGACAGCGCAAGGACCCGGTTCTATCGCGAAGCGCGAGCCTCAGCGCGGCTTCAGCATCGCAACATCGTCACGATCTACGAGTTCGCCGAGGACAACGGCAACCCGTACATCGCCATGGAATTCCTGCGCGGCCAGAGCCTTCAGGCGCGGATGGCGGCCGCCGGGGCCTTCCCGCTCGTGCAGAAGCTCGACATCGTCACGCAGCTGCTGACGGGCCTGCACTACGCGCACGAGCAGGGCATCGTGCATCGCGACGTCAAGCCGGCCAACATCTGGCTGCTCGAAGACGGCACGGTGAAGCTGCTCGACTTCGGCATCGCCAAGATCGCGGCCTCGACGATGACGAGTGCGGGCAGCGTGCTGGGCAGCGCCTTCTACATGGCGCCCGAGCAGGTGACGGGACGCGAAGTCGACGGCCGCGCCGACATCTTCGCGGCCGGCGTCGTCCTGTATGAGCTGCTGGCCAATCACCGGCCGTTCGAGGGCGAGTCGCCGACGGTCGTGATGATGAAGATCGTCAACGAAGACGCGACGCCCATCACGAAGTACTTGAGCGACCTGCCGCCGGCCCTCGCCGCCGCCGTGATGAAGGCGCTCAACAAGGAGCCCGCACGCCGGTTCCCGCACGCGGGCGACTTCGGCGCCGAGCTCCGGCTGCTGCGCCTCACGGCCGAGCGCGGATCCGAGACCGTCCTGGCCGAGCGCGAGGACCTCGCGCAGACGATGTTCATCCCGAGCGCTGCCGACGCGGCCGTGAAGCCGCCGACGGCGCCGCCGGCGGCTCAGGATCCCGCCGCGCAGGCGATGCTGACGCCGGCCGGTCCGGTGACCGGGTCGCAGACGGTCGTCTTCAAGGCCAGCAAGGTTCCGACATGGCTGGCCATCGCGGGGCTTGGCCTCGCTGCGGTGGCGGTCGCCATCGCGCTCACGGGGCGGGCCTCGAACAACGGCGCGCCGGCGGCAAGTGCCTCCACGGGCCCGACGACCGCCGCGCCTGGAGCAGCGACCGCTCCTGGCGCGCCGACGGCTCCTGCGGCCCCGGCCGCAGACCGCGTCAAGGTCGTCTCCGATCCCGAAGGCGCGCGCGTCGTCATCGGAGGGAAAGAGGCTGGAGTGACCCCGGCTGACATCGCGTTGAACGACGTGCGCGACGGTAAGGTCCGCGTCAGCAAGAGGGGCTTCCGGCCGATGGAAGTGCGCGCCAGCCAGGTACAGAACGGCGTGGCGTTCGTGAAGCTGGATGCCGAGCCGACGGGCATCGGTGTCGAGTTGAGCGGCACGTATCCCTTCGAGGTGTGGGACGGCGGCAAGAAGATCTCCGCTGCCTCGACCCATCACGAGATCTCGCTGGAATCGTCGCGGACGATCCGGCTGCGATCGTCCGAGGTGCTGCTCGATCTGCCGGTAAAGATTGACGGGCAGCCCGGCAGCAAGGCCTCGGCGCAGGCGCCGGCGCTTGGAAAGCTCACGCTCAGGACGCCCCTCGAGACGTGCAAGATCGTCATCGGCGGCCGCGACTTCGGGTATCCGCCGCTCAACGAGCAGCCGATGGCGGCAGGGTCGCACGACGTCGAGCTGAAGTGCCCGGACGGCACGTCGAAGCAGGCCACGGTCAGCATCACGCCAGGGCAGACTCACACGGAAGTGATTCGATGATCGGACGACGGACGGCAGGATTTCTGCTGGGCGCTACGCTGGTCGGCGCCGCGGCGGTCGGGCTTGGCGCGCAGGCCAACGTCGAAGATCAGGCGCGGCGGCAGCTCGAAAGCGGACGCGAGTTCTATCGCAATGGCCGCTACACCGAAGCCCTGAAAGACTTCCAGACGGTCGCCGAGGGCTATCCCACGTCGAGCGTTGCCGACGACGCGCTGCTCGCGATCGCGCTCTACCAGCTGGATATTCAGCTCGATCCCGCGACCGCGCGCAGCACCGCCGACCAGTTGATCAAGAAGTACGCGACGTCGGACTCGGCGCCGATGGGCTATGTGGTCATGGGGCGCGCGACGCTCGAACTGGATCAGTCGCCGGCCGGCTTTGACTCGGCGCTCGCGAGCTTCGATCGCGTGCCGCGCCTCTTTCCCGCGAGCGACGCCGTTGCGCCGGCCCTCTACTACGGCGCCGAGGTCGATCGACGCGCAGGCCGGCGCCCCCAGGCGCTGGATCGGTTGCGCGACCTCGCCCTGCAGTATCCGCGCTCGATCTGGGCCGCCCGCGCGGCGCTGCTCGAAGCGCGTTTGCTGGCGAGCGCCGGGGAGCCAACCGAGGCGATGCGCGTGCTTCAGCGCGTCATTCGAGGCTTCGGGTCGAGCGACGAGGCCGCGACGGCGCGGGCCTTGAACACCACGCTGTACCGCCTGACGATTCGGCCGCCGGCCGAAAGCGCGTACGGCTACTCGGGTCGCAGTCTCTCCGGCGCAACGGGGAAGTTCCGCGACGTCGAGTCGATTTCGCTCGGCCCAGATGGCCGCCTCGGCATCGCCACGCGTGGTGGCATCCTGCTGCTGGACGACAAGGGCGCGGTGACGCGTCAGGCGCCGGCGACCGAGCCGAAGCAATTCAGCTTCGATCGCCGCGGGCTCGTGACGATCTTCGAGCGCAGCGTCCTGATGCGCGAGACCGACAGGGGCATGCAGCGCATGGTGCTGACGGCGGCGACGCCTGGCGGCCCGAAGATCCTCGAGGAGATCACCGCCGGCGCGCCGCTGACGACGACCGGCGAGTACGTCGTCGCCGATCGCAACCTCCGCGGTGTGTTCAAGTTCAACGCCAGCGGTCAGTTCGTCGCGGCCTTCGCCTCCGGCCGCGTGTCGCGCCTCGCCGTCAGTGTCACCGACAACGTCGCGATGCTCGACACCGACTCGAAGTCGGTCATCGTCGCGGATCACTCAGGGAAGACGCTGGTGACGATCCCGCAGAGGGGCACCGGCTACGAGATGGGCTCGCTTGCCGATGTCCGCTTCGACATGTTCGAGAACGTGTACGTCCTCGACAAGGAGCGGGTGCTCGTGTTCGGGCCCAACGGCAGGCTGCTGACGATCGTGACGCCGGATGCGTCGGGAGCGTTCAAGAACGGACAGTCGCTCACGCTCGACAGCGCGGCAAGGTTGTACGTCTATGACGAAGGGCTCGGACGTGTCCTCATTTACCAGTAGTGCCCGCGTGGCGGGTCTTCGGGTCCGCCCGATCGTGTGGCTGACGGCGGGCCTTGCCGCGGTGTTGCTGCTCGCCGGTACCACGGCGCGTGCACAGCAGGCGACCGAGCCGGCCGAACTTGCGCAGGCCCGGCAGCTGTTCGACGCGCTCGACTACGAGCAGGCGCTCCCGCTGCTCGATCGCGCCGTTGCGGCGCTCGAGCCGCAGGCCGCCCGCGATCCGAGCTCGCGGCAGATGCTGACGGGCGCCTACGGCATGCGCGCCCGCGCGCGCTTCGGCACCGGCAACAAGGACGGCGCCGTGGCCGACTTCCGCGCGGCGCTCTCGATCGATCCCGGTTTCGCGCTCGGCCAGGGCGTCTCGCCGCGCATTGTCGCGCTGCTCGACGAAGTGAAGTCGTCGACGATTGGTTCGCTCGAAATCCTCACGGATCCGGGCGACGTGAACGTTCTCGTCGACGGCGCCCCTGCGAGGATCGATGCCGGCAAAGTGTCGCTGTCGGCCGGCGCTCACGCCATCAAGATCACGCGGCCCGGCTACAAGCCCGCGGATCAGCCCGTGGTCGTCACGGCGGGCCAGAGCGTGCCGCTGCGTCTCACCCTCGAGCGCGTCTCGACGGTGCTGACGGTGATCTCGTCGCCGCCGGGCGTCGAGGTGGTCGTGAACGGCACGTCGCGCGGCAAGACGATCGGCGGTCCGCTGTCGCCGTCGCTGGCGACCCTGCCGCAGCAGCTGGGCGTGCCACCCGACCAGGTCTCGCAGCCGCTCGCGATCGGGGATCTCGGCACCGGCACGCTCGACGTCGAGCTTCGGCGTCCCTGCTACGCATCCGAGCACCGCCAGCTGCCCGTGCAGGGCTTGAGCGACGTGATGCTCGATCCCGTGAAGATGAAGGCGGCCGTCGGCACTCTGTCGATCGACAGCGACCCCGCGGGCGCGACGGTGCTGGTAGACGGCGAGGACAAGGGCATCGCACCCGTCACGCTGTCGTCGGTCTGCGCCGGCTCCCACACCGTCGAATTCAGGAGCGTCGCCGGACGCGACGTCCAGCGAGTCTCGCTCGACACCGGCGGACAGGTCAGCGTCGCGGGCCGGATGCGCGCGGCCTTCGCGATCCTGGCGACGCCGCAGGCCGCAAACGCCCCGGACGTGAGACTCGCCGTCGAGCGCGCCTTCACTCCCGCGCGCAGCCTGCTGCTGTACGCGCCGGCCGCCGACGCGTCACGCGCGGCCATCGAAAAGGAAACCGTCAACGACGAGTGGTTTGGTCTGCTGCCCGGACAGATGGGTCTGCCGGCAGGCGATCGTCGCGGGAAACTCCAGCGCCTCGCCGACGCGTTCGACGCGCAGGGTATCGCGTGGGTCCGCCCGACGACGCCCGGGTCGAACGAGGTGACGGTGGCGCTCGAAGTGCCCGGCGGCGTGTCGCCCGATGATCTCGTCGTCGACCTCGATCGCCCGGACAGCGTGCGCCAGGCGGTCAGCCGTCTCGACCAGCCGCTGACCCTGTCGCACGCGACCCTCGGCATCGCGAGCGTGGACGTCCTCGACGTGAAGGGCGCGGTCATCGTGGACGTGGAAGCCGGCAAGCCCGGGGCGGCGGCCGGCCTCAAGGTGGGGCAGATCATCGAGTCGCTCGACGGACAGGCCATCACGAGCGTCACGGATTTCGAGACACGGTTGGGCACGCACCAGGCCACCGACCGGGTCACGCTGTCGGTACGTTCGCCCGGGGGGGCTGCCCAATCCGTCACGGCCGGCCTGCAGGTCGTGCCGGTGCTCGTGGCGGGCACCGATCGCTTCATGCCGGCCAACGCCGTCGTCGCCGTCCTCCGGTCTCGTCTCGCGTCGGTCACCGATCCGGCCGAGCTGGCGGCGACTCAACTGAACCTGGGCGCCGCATTGCTCCGGGCGGGCGACGGCGCCGGGGCCAAGGAAATCCTTGATAAGACGACACTTCCGGCTGGAAGTGGCGTTTCCGCCGGGACTGTGGCGTTCCTTCGTGGGCAGGCATCGGAGCTGGCTGGCGACCGCGCGGCAGCGATTACCGCGTATACAACTGCCAGCCAGGCAGACGGCCGATTGCCCGCCGACGGCCCGCTGGTGAAGTCGCTGGCCGCCAGGGCGCTCGAGCGGCTGAAATAAGCCAGAATAGGCCTGCCGCGCCGGGCGCGCGCTTGACGAGACGGCTGACGTCCGGATACACTCGTCAGGTTCTCTCGCCGTCAGGAAGCCCTATCTGACGGTGAACCGCTGAAAGTGACGACGGCAGGCCGTCGATCCTGAAGAAGACGCGGGTGGCTCCAATAGCCGCGAGGCGTCTTCATGCGTCCGGCCGCGGTGTGGTCAGTCCGCGCGGCCGAACCGAGCGATTCAACATAGGGTTGTCAGTTCCAGGCGCCGAGCCGCAAGGCTCTTAGGCCTGAAACGCCGGATCGATGGCCAGGCATGCCGTCGGCTCGGTGAGATGTTCTCGAAGGCCGCTGCCGTTGAGGCCGCGTGCCGGCAATGCCATCGGACTCCGGTCCGACTTGGCGGGAGCCACTGTGCCGACGATTAGCCAGCTCGTTCGCAAGGGTCGCAGCCGGGTGCAGTTCAAGACCAAGAGCCCGGCGCTCCAGGAGAGTCCGCAGAAGCGCGGTGTCTGCGTGCGCGTCTTCACTCAGACGCCGAAGAAGCCGAACTCCGCGCTGCGCAAGGTCGCGCGCGTGCGCCTCACCAACGGGATCGAGGTGACCACCTACATCCCCGGTGTGGGCCACAACCTGCAGGAGCACTCGCTGGTGCTCATTCGCGGGGGCCGCGTCAAGGATCTCCCCGGCGTCCGGTACCACGTCGTGCGCGGCACGCTGGACGCGGTGGGGGTGCAGGGGCGCAAGCAGGGTCGTTCGAAGTACGGCGCGAAGCGGCCGAAGGCTTAAGGGTTCACAGACATGCCACGACGTAGAGAAATTCCGAAGCGCGAACCGCCGCCAGATCCGATCTACCAGAGCTCGCTGCTGACCAAGTTCATCAGCACCGTCATGCGCGACGGCAAGCGCAGCACGGCCGAGCGGATCCTGTATCGGAGCCTCGACATCATCAAGGAGCGCACCGGCGACGATCCGATCAAGGTCTTCAAGAAGGCCGTGGACAACGTCAAGCCGAGCCTCGAGGTGAAGTCACGGCGCGTGGGCGGCAGCAACTACCAGGTGCCGATCGAGGTGAACCCGAACCGCCGGCTCTCGCTGAGCATCCGGTGGCTCGTGAGCAACGCCCGATCGCGCGGCGACGGCAAGACGATGCAGGAGAAGCTGGCCAACGAGCTGCTCGACGCGTCGAACCTGCGCGGCGGCGCGGTGAAGAAGCGCGAAGACACGCACCGCATGGCGGAAGCGAACAAGGCGTTCGCTCACTATCGCTGGTAAGCAGTAGGCAGCAGGCAGAAGGCAGTACGTAGGGTGGGGCTTCAGCCCCGCCAACCAGAGACTCGAAATGCCACGGCAAGTATCGCTGAACAAGACGCGGAACATCGGCATCATGGCCCACATCGATGCCGGCAAGACGACCACGACGGAACGGATCCTGTTCTACACGGGCATCACGTACAAGATCGGCGAAGTGCACGAAGGCACCGCGGTCATGGACTGGATGGAACAGGAACAGGAGCGCGGCATCACCATCACGTCGGCCGCGACGACCTGCTTCTGGCGGGATCACCGCGTCAACATCATCGACACGCCCGGCCACGTGGATTTCACCGCGGAGGTCGAGCGCTCGCTGCGCGTGCTCGACGGCGCGGTCGCCGTGTTCGACTCGGTGGCCGGCGTCGAGCCTCAGTCGGAGACCGTCTGGCGGCAGGCCGACAAGTACCGCGTGCCGCGTATCTGCTTCGTGAACAAGATGGACCGCATCGGCGCGGACTTCAAGCGGACGTTCGACCAGATCATCACGAAGCTCGAAGCGAACCCGGTCGCGATTCAGCTCCCCATCGGCGCCGAGGACAGGTTCATCGGCGTGATCGACCTCATCAAGATGAAGGCGATCACCTACAAGGACGAGACGATGGGCGCCGACTACGTCGTCTCCGAGATCCCGGCCGAGATGATGGCCGAGGCCAAGCACTATCGGGAACAGCTGATCGAGAAGGTCAGCGAAGCCGACGACCACATCCTCGAGAAGTACCTGAAGGGCGAGGAGCCCACCGAGGACGAGATCAAGGCCGCGCTCAGAAAGCGCGTGAACAGCTCCGTGCGCTCGAAAGCCACCGGCAAGGCGGAACCCGCCTTCGTGCCGGTCATCTGCGGATCGGCGTTCAAGAACAAGGGCGTGCAGCCGCTGCTCGACGCGGTCGTGGACTTTCTGCCCTCGCCGCTGGACGTGCCGGCCATCGCGGGCCTCGACCCGGACAAGAAGGCCGATCCGGAGCATCCCGAGGCGAACGTCATCGAGCGGCCGGCGTCGGATGACGCGCCGTTCAGCGCGCTGGCGTTCAAGATCATGACCGACCCGTTCGTCGGTCAGCTCACGTTCTTCCGCGTCTACTCGGGCGTGCTCACGGCCGGATCGAGCGTGCTCAACGCGACCAAGGGCCGCACCGAGCGCATCGGCCGCCTCCTGAAGATGCACGCCAACAAGCGTGAGGAAATCAAGGAGGTCTACGCCGGCGACATCGCGGCGGCTGTGGGCCTGAAGAGCGTGATCACGGGCGACACGCTCTGCGACGAAGACAAGCCGATCGTGCTCGAGTCGATGGACTTCCCCGAGCCGGTCATCTCGCTGGCCATCGAGCCCAAGACCAAGGGCGATCAGGAAAAGCTCGGCGTCGGCCTCCAGAAGCTGATGCAGGAGGATCCGACGTTCCGGGTGAAGACCGACGAGCAGACGAGTCAGGTCGTCATCGCCGGCATGGGCGAGCTGCACCTCGAGATCATCGTCGACCGCCTGAGGCGCGAGTTCAGCGTCGAAGCCAGCACCGGCAAGCCGCAGGTCGCCTACAAGGAGACGCTCACGCGTCCGGCCGATGGCGAGATGCGCTACTCGAAGCAGACGGGCGGCCGCGGCCAGTTCGCCGAGGTGAAGATTCGCCTGTTCCCGGGCGAGCCTGGCACCGGCTACATCTTCGAGAACGAGATCAAGGGCGGCTCGATCCCGCGCGAGTTCATCAAGCCGGTGGACGAGGGGATCAAGGAAGCCCTGACGCGCGGCGTCCTCGCCGGCTACCCGATCGACGACGTGCGGATCGAGCTGTACGACGGCAAGCACCACGAAGTGGACTCGTCGGAGATGGCGTTCAAGATCGCCGGCTCGATGGCGTTCCAGGACGCGGCCAAGAAGGCCAAGCCCGTGCTGCTCGAGCCGGTGATGCGGGTCGAGGTCGTCGTCCCGAAGGAACACATGGGCGACGTGATGGGCAACCTCTCGAGCCGGCGCGGCCAGATTCAGTCGCAGGAAGACCGCGGCGGCACGCAGATCATCAACGCGCGTGTGCCGCTGTCCGAGATGTTCGGCTACGCGACCGACCTGCGCTCGCGCACTCAGGGACGCGCCACCTACTCGATGCACTTCGACCGCTACGAACAGGCGCCGTCGAACGTCAGCGAGGAAGTCGTGGCGCGGATGCAGGGGAAATAGGCTTCAGGCTCCAGTCTTCAGGCTTCAGGACGTTCTCGGCGATGGCCGACGCCTGGAGCCGGAAGCCCGAAGCCATTAGGGATCAGTGATGGCCACGACATCGTTCAGCGAAAAAA
>JBKPSY010000086.1:0-8183 GCA_046735235.1 Acidobacteriota bacterium
AGAGTGACGAGCTCCTGCACGACCACAACAACGACGGCGTGAACCGGCGGGGATTCTTGACGTGCATGGCCTGGGCGGGAACGGGAGCGTTCTTCGTCATGCAGGGCGGCATCCTGAAGTCGTTCAGCCTCAGCACGCTGCTGAAAGGAACGCCCGCGACCGGCAGCGATCTGAGCTTCGTGCAGATCAGCGACAGCCACATGGGATTCAACAAGGCCGCCAATCCCGATGTCGTCGGGACGCTGAAGACCGCGGTCGACAAGATCAATGCTCTCGCGACGCCGCCTGCATTCATGCTGCACACGGGCGACATCAGCCACCTGTCGAAGCCGGAGGAATTCGACACCGTGGACGAGATCCTGAAAGGCGCAAATCCCAAGAGCGTCTTCTTCGTCCCGGGCGAGCACGACATGCTCAACGACGACGGCAAGCAGTACCTGGAGCGTTACGGGAAGAACGCCAAGGGCGCCGGCTGGTACAGCTTCGACACGAAAGGCGTGCACTTCATCGGCCTGGTGAACGTGCTGAACCTGAAGGCCGGCGGCCTCGGGACGCTTGGTGCCGACCAGCTCGCCTGGCTGAAAGACGACCTCAGGCACCTGAAGCACAGCACGCCGATCGTCGTGTTCGCGCACATTCCCCTCTGGAGCGTGTACCCGCAGTGGGGCTGGGGCACGGAAGACAGCGCGCAGGCGCTGGCGCTACTCAAGAAGTTCGGCTCCGTCACGGTGCTCAACGGGCACATCCACCAGACCATGCAGAAGGTCGAGGGGAACGTGACGTTCCACACGGCGGCCTCGACTGCGTTTCCACAGCCGGCGCCGGGGACGGCCGATTCGCCGGGGCCAATGAAGGTGCCGGCGGAGCAGCTGAAGAGCATCCTGGGCATCACCGACGTGACCTACGTGCGCGGGAAGCACGCGCTCGCCGTCGTGGATTCCTCACTCGCGTGACGCCAAGTCACGACATCCGGACGACACCGACGACAGACGGCAAGGAGATCAACATGCAGAGACATGACTCGACGTGGGCAATCGTGGTGGCACTGGCGCTGATGCTGGCGGGGCTGGCGGTCGCGGCCAGCGCGCAGTCGAAGCCGGAACTGATCGAGGTCAGGATCGACAACTTCAGCTTCGGACCGACGGAGGTGACGGTGATGGCGGGCACCACGGTGACGTGGACGAATCACGACGACATCCCCCACACCGTGGTGAGCACGGACAAGGTGTTCAAGTCGAAGGTGCTCGACACCGACGAGAAGTTCTCATTCACGTTCAGCACAGCCGGGACGTACCCGTACTTCTGCTCCATCCACCCGAAGATGACGGGCAAAGTCATCGTGCGGTGAGGGGATCATGCACGTGAATCCTTTCGACATCAGAACCGTCGTGCTCGCGAAACACGGACAGCATGTCGTGCTGATTCACTTTCCGGTCGCGCTGTTTGTTGCCGCCGTGGCGTTCGACTACCTCGCGCAATGGACGAGGAACCAGGCGCTCGCCGCGGCGGCGTATTCAACCTGCTGCTGGCCGGCCGTCCGACAGTTGAGCTGCCGAACTATCGGCTACCCATTGAAGCTTCGCAGTACTCCTCGTGGCGTTGACGGGCATCTCGGCGGCCTCTTGAGAGGCGTCAACGGTCCGTAGTGTCGCGGCGGGGCCGTGCTCGAAACACGCCTCGTGGACGGTCCTGCCGCCCTTCCGTCGCCCGCCAAGGCCGTCTGCCTGACGTTCCCTGCTCTTGCAACCTAAACCATGCGTGATTTGCGTAGATGGAGTTTCATCAGGCGGTCTAACGTAACTTTATAAAACAAAGTGAAATGACTATGTTGTAAACAATGCACGATATTGTTGTCGCTTCTGGTATGATGGGCTCGCCTCGGCCACCAAAGACGTGACGTGGCGGAAACCGGTTCGTAGCCAGGCGGTTTCGCCGGGTTGCTACCGTGACAGAACCGGTCAGTGAGCGTTCGTCAGCGGGACGAATGCGGCGATCGAGGCAAGGAAGGCAGGCGGCGATGATGATGGACGACGAGCGCGACTATCGGGGGCACGAAGGGGCAGCGGCCGAGCAGGTGGTAGACCACGTCCGCGGACAGATCGAGCGCGGCGAGCTGCGACAGGGTGACCGACTGCCGCCCGAGCGCGAGCTCGCCCAGCACATCGGCGTGAGCCGGCCGAGCGTGCGCGCCGGTCTTCGCTCGCTCTCCGCCATGGGCGTGGTTCACACGCGGCACGGATCGGGGACCTACATCGCGGACGGACCGCCGCAGCTCGACAGCCGGCCGCTGAGCCTGCTGGCGTCGCTGCACGGCTTCACGCCGGAGCAGATGTTCGAGGCGCGCCGCACCCTCGAAGTCGGCGTGGCCGGCCTGGCGGCCGAGCGCGCCACCGGCGACCAGATCGCCGCGATGGCCGAGGAGGTGACGGGGATGTTCGCGTCGGTGGACGATCCGCAGACGTTCCTCATGCACGACGTCCGCTTCCACCGCGCCGTGGCGATGGCGTCGGGCAACCCGATTCTCGCGTCGCTGGTGGAGATGGTCTCGTCGCTCTACTTCGAGCAGCGCCGACGGCAGTTGCCGCGCGGGCGCGACCTGCGCGAGACGGCAATCATTCACCGGAACATCTACCACGCAGTCCGCGCACACGACATCGACCGCGCGCGCCGGGAGATGAGCGGGCACCTTCCGCGGATGCAGCGCGTGGCGCAGCCGGGCGACCTGCGCGACGCGCGGGCGGCAGTGGCCGTCGCGACCCGCGTCGCCGCGAGTTAGAGAAGAGGTGGAACCACAGATTCCACCGATTCCACAGATCTTATGCTGGCTTGTCGCCACAGGGCGGACCTTCGGCTCCTGGAGCGGTTTCCAGAGAGGAAAATCTGTGAAATCTGTGTAATCTGTGGTTCCTTTCCGTCTAGGCCGCCTCGTCGCCGCGGGTCCAGCGGGCGAGGGCGCGCAGCGCAGCGCCCGCGATCAGGATCGCCGCGAGCATTTCCAGCTGGCTGGCGGTTCGCGTCGCCAGCAGCCACCCGCAGAACAGCATCCCTCCCAGGGCCAGTACCGGTCCGCCCGGCACGACGAACGACGCTGCGGGCGCCCCGTCTCGACGCCGAAGGGCGACGAGCGAGGCGCAGGTCAGCCCGTAGATCAGCAGCCTCGCGATGGCGGCCAGCGTGGCCGCGTCGGTGAACGTGCTCCACAGCGCGAAGCCGAGCGCGACGATCGAGTTGACGATGATCGCAATGTAGGGCGTCCGAAAGCGCTCATGGACGCTCGCCAGCGCGCCGGGCAGTTCGCGCCGTTCCGCCATCGAGAACAGGACGCGCGGCGTCATCAGCGCGAAGCCCGTCAGCCAGCCGTAGGTCGAGAGGACCGCGCCGACGCTGCCGACCGCCGCGCCGTGCGGCACCAGCGCGTCGAGCGCCCGTGCGACGGGCGTGTCGATCGTGCCGACGTGCGGCACCGTCCCGCAGACCACGACCTGCACCAGCGCGTAGACGCCGGCGATCGTCGCGAGCCCGACGACGAGTGCGAACGCCGTGTCGCGCCGCGGGTCCTTGACTTCGCCCGCCGCGACGACACCGGATTCGAAGCCGCCGTAGGCGAAGACCAGCAGCAGGAACGCGTCGGTCCACACCGGCGCGGCGACGGCCTGCGACTCGAACACGCCGCGGCTCACCCCCGAGGCGCCGGCGGCGACGAGGATCAGCAGCGGCAGAAGCTTGGCGATGGTGAACGTGTTCACCGCCCACGACGTCTGGCGGACGCCGCGAACGTTCAGCGCCGTCACGAGCGCCACGGCGGCCGTCATCGTGATGCCGCGACCGGCCGGTGTCGCGACAACGGGGAGGAGTTGACCGAGATACGAAGTGAAGACGTTCAGGACGGCCGCGCCGGAGAAGAGACGCGACCAGATGTGCAGCCAGCCGACGAGAAATGCAGGGCCCGCGCCGAACGCCTCGCGCGTGTACAGATACGGGCCGCCCGTCCCATCGAAGCGGCTGCCGACCTCGGCGAAGCACAGGACCACGACGGCGACCGCGCCGCCGGCGAGGATCACGGCGACCGGGCTCCACTCGCCGACCAGGCGCGCGAGCACCGCCGGCATCGCGAAGACGCTGCTGCCGATGACGCTGTTGATGATGGCGGCCGTGTAGCTCCAGCGCCCGATGGCGCGGGTGAGGACCGGAGGCGGGGTGCGCGCGTCGACGCTGCGCGTCATGCAGCGCGAGTCTTCAATTCAGCGAGCAGGCGCCTGGCCCCCGCGGGTCACCGCAGCGTCCGCAGGGCCCCGGCGCGGCCGCGCGAGACGCTGGCCGTCCGCCGGTGCTCACCGCGAACGTCGACAGCGTGCGCTGCAGGCGCGTTCCCTCGCACGCCGGGCAATGCGGGGTCTCCTGACCGCGAATCAGGATTTCGGCATGCCTGCCACAGTCTTGGCAGTCATATTCGTAGAGCGGCATGCGAGGAGTATACCTGCAGTGCGAAGTGAGGAGTGCGAAGTGCCAAGTGGAGTGGGAAGTGAGACGTGCGCGGTGAAAAGCGCCAGCGAATTCAACCAAGAGACTCCGCACTATCCAGTGTTCACCCCACTTAGCACTTCGCACTCCTCACTTCGCACTGCGGATATACTGTAACGATGTCTTCGTCAGTAAAGTCCCGCCCAGTAGTCGCCAACCCGCTGCTTCGAAACGTCGCGATCGTCGCCCACGTCGACCATGGCAAGACCACGCTCGTCGACGCGATGCTGCACCAAAGCGGGATCTTCCGCGCCAACGAGCGGGTGGTCGAGCGCGTGATGGACAGCAACGACCTCGAGCGCGAGCGCGGCATCACCATCCTGGCGAAGAACACTGCCGTGCACTACGGCGAGACGCTGATCAACATCGTCGACACCCCGGGCCACGCCGATTTCGGCGGCGAGGTCGAGCGCACGCTCGCCATGGTGGATGGCATCGTCCTGCTCGTGGACGCGTCGGAAGGCCCGCTCCCGCAGACGCGCTTCGTGCTGCGCAAGGCGCTGGAGCGGCGGCTCGTTCCGGTCGTCGTGATCAACAAGATCGATCGCCCCGACGCCCGCAGCAAGGAGGTGCTGGACGAGGTCTACGACCTCTTCATCGATCTGGACGCGACCGAGGAGCAGATCGACTTCCCGGTCCTCTACACCAGCGCGCGTGCGGGCACCTCCAGCACGGAGCTCGAGGTGCCTGGAGAGGATCTGCGACCGCTGTTCGACGCAATCGTGTCCTACGTGCCGCCGCCCCGCGGCGATCAGGCGGCGCCCTTGCAGCTGCTCGTCACCAATCTCGACGCGAGCGACTACCTCGGACGGATTGCCATCGGCCGCATCTTCAACGGCCGGATTTCGGTCGGCGACCAGGTCGCGGTGCTCAAGCTCGACGGCACGCACCAGGAGACGAAGATCACGAAGCTCTACTCGTTCGAGGGACTCAAGCGGGTCGACATCGCGACGGCCGCGGCCGGCGAGATCGTCTGCATCGCGGGCATCGAGGACATCACCATCGGCGAGACCGTGGCGGATATCGAGCAGCGCGTGGCCATCACGCCGATCGCGGTCGACGAGCCGACGGTGTCGATGATCTTCGGCGTGAACACGTCGCCAATGGCCGGACGCGACGGGCAGTACGTGACGTCGCGCAACCTCAAGGAACGGCTCGACAAGGAGCTGCTCGGCAACGTGTCGGTGCGGGTCGAACCCACCGAGACGCCCGAACAGATCAAGGTCATCGGCCGTGGCGAGCTCCAGCTGTCGATTCTGATCGAGATGATGCGGCGCGAGGGCTACGAGATCCAGGTGTCGCGCCCGGAGATCGTCACCAAGGACATCGACGGCAAGCGCGTGGAGCCGGTCGAGGATCTGATCATCGACGTCCCCGAGGACTTCCAGGGCGTCGTCATCGCGCAGCTCGGCACGCGCAAGGGCGTGATGACCAAGATGGTGAACCACGGCAGCGGGCGCGTGCGAATGGAGTTCCGTGTGCCGACCCGCGGGCTCATCGGCTTCCGATCGCAGTTCCTCACCGAGACCAAGGGCACAGGCATCATGAACCACCTGTTTGCCGGCTGGGAGCCGTGGCACGGCCCGATTCCCTCGCGCGCCAACGGCGCGCTGGTCGCCGACCGCGTCGGCGTGGCGACGGCCTTCGCGATCTGGAACCTGCAGGAGCGCGGCGAGATCTTCATCGAGCCGCAGATCGACGTCTACGAAGGCATGATCATCGGCGAGAACTCGCGGCCGAACGACATGGACGTGAACGTCACGAAAGAGAAGAAGCAGACCAACATGCGCGCCTCGAGTGCCGACGAGGCCATTCGCCTGATCCCGCCGCGCAAGCTCGGCCTCGAGCAAGCCATCGAGTTCATCAACGACGACGAGCTCGTCGAAGTGACGCCGAAGTCGATCCGCCTCCGGAAGAGAATTCTCGCCAGCAACATGCGGCCGAAGAGGATGGACGGGTAGTCGGACTACGGACTGGAGACTACGGACTTCGGATGGCGCGGCTGAAGCCGCGCCCTACTGCCCCCAGCTCCCAGCCCCACCGACCCACCGACCCATGGACCCATGAACCCATGGACCCACGGACCCATGGATCCACGGACCGTCCTGCCTAGTCAGCTCTGAGTCCCTCGAGCGGTGAGATGCCTGCGGCGCGCGCGGTGGGCACGTAGGCGGCCGTGAGGCCGATGGCGAGAAGCGCCAGAGCGGCGACCGCGATCGTCGTGAAGTCGTGCGGGACGATCCCGAAGAGCAGCGCCTGGACGGACCGGCCGAGGGCCAGCGCTACGACAACGCCGATCGCGACGCCGACGAGAACGAGCCGGCCCGCCTGCCCAAGCATCATCCGCAGCACGTCGCTGCGTCCCGCGCCGAGCGCCATCCGAATCGCGATCTCGTTCGCGCGGCGCGCGGCCGCGTAGGCCATGACGCCGTAGAGGCCGATCGCCGACAGCAGCCCGGCGAGCACGCCGAAGGCCCCCGACAGCCACGACATCAGCCGATCGCGTACGAGACTGTCGCGAATCTGATCGGCCACCGGCCATACGACGACGTCGCCTCGCGCGCCGGCGTCGGCGCAGGCCCGCGACAATGCCGGCGTCAACGTCGCCTCGGTCGCCGAGCTCCGGATCGCCAGGAACGCCCACGGCTGCGGCGCGGGGTGCTGGCTGATCGGGACAAACGCCGACGCCGGCACGTCGTCTTTGAGCCCGCCGTACTTCGCGTCGCGGACCACGCCGACGATCTCACGATCGAGCGACGGGTACTCGGGCTCGGCCACCGTGCGGACGACCGTGCCGATAGCCTTGGCCGGGTCGAGATACTGCCGGACGAACGTCTCGTTGACGACCATCACGCCGCGAGAGGACACCGTGTCGCGCGCGCCGAAGCCGCGACCCCGCAGCAGGGGCATCCCGACGGTCTCGAAATACGTCGGGCTGATCCACGTGAACTTGGCCTGGCCGCTCGTCTCTCCGTGTGCGCCTGCGATCCGGATGCCGTGCGTCCAGCTCATGCCGCTCAGCGGGATCAGCGTCGTCGTGGCGGCCGATTGGACGCCCGGGATGGCCTGCGCCCGTTCCAGCAACGCCAGGCGAATCTGCTGCAGCTGTTCGGGCGTCATGTTCGGCCGATTGAATCCCGCGATTGCGATGTACAGCCCGTCGGTCGACAGCCCGGGGTCCACGCCCGCCACATTGCGGAAGCTGCGAACGAACAACAGCGCGCCGACGATGAGGACGAGCGACACCGCCACCTGCCCGACTACGAGCACCCGCTGGAACGAGAAGCCACCCGCATTCGTGAGGCTGCGCCCTCCGGCCTTGAGCGCAGTGGCCGGGTCAGTGCGTGAGGATCGGAGTGCCGGCACGAGGCCGCAGACCAGGCACGTCATCGTCGCCACCGCGGCGGTAAAGCCGAGGACTCGCCAGTCGAGGCTTGTGTCGAGCACAAGCTCGTTGCCCTGCGTGCTGACGAACTGGATGAGCGCGCCGCTCAACACGCCGGCCAGGGCACCGCCCAGCGCCGCGCCGATCGCCGCCACGAGTGCACTCTCCGCGAGCGCCTGACAGAGCAGCCTCGCGCGAGAGGCGCCGATGGCCGTGCGCCTGTCTCTTATACACATCTGACGCTGCCGACGAATACCAACGCGTGTAGTTGGCGGGG
>JBKPSY010000087.1:0-7414 GCA_046735235.1 Acidobacteriota bacterium
AGGCCTCGAGCAGCGCCATCTGCGCGGGGTCGTTGTGGGTGTTCGACATCGGCACCTGGTGCGAGCGGAAGGTGCCCTCCACCGGGTGCCCGTCGATCTCCTTCGGGCCGGTCCAGCCCTTCGGGGATCGCAGCACGATCATCGGCCAGCGCGGCCGCTCGTCCGCACCTGACTGGCGTGCCGCGGCCTGGCTGGCGCGGATGTCAGCGACCGCGCGATCGAGCGTCGCCGCCATGAGCTGGTGCATGTGCGCCGGCTCGCTGCCCTCGACGAAGTACGGCGTGCAGCCGTAGCCGACGAGCAGGGCCTCGAGCTCGGCGTGGCTGATGCGCGCCAGCACCGTCGGGTTGGCGATCTTGTAGCCGTTCAGGTTCAGGATCGGGAGCACCGCGCCGTCCCGCGCGGGGTTGAGAAACTTGTTCGAGTGCCAGGACGCCGCCAGCGGCCCGGTCTCGGCTTCGCCGTCGCCGACGACACAGGCGACGATCAGGCCGGGGTTGTCGAACGCCATGCCGTACGAATGCGACAGGCTGTATCCCAGCTCGCCGCCCTCGTGGATCGATCCCGGCGTCTCGGGCGTCACGTGGCTGCCGATGTGGCCCGGAAACGAGAACTGCTTGAAGAATTTCTGAAGGCCTTCGAGATCCTCGCTCTTGTCCGGATAGACCTCCGAGTACGTGCCTTCGAGGTACGCCGGACCGAGCACGCCCGGCGCGCCGTGACCCGGCCCCGCGACGAACACGACGTCGAGATCGTCGCGAACGATCAGGCGGTTCAGGTGGACCCACACGAACGAGAGCGCAGGGCTCGCGCCCCAGTGGCCGAGCAGCCGCCGCTTGATGTGCTCCGCGGCGAGCGGCTCGCGCAGCAGCGGGTTGTCCTTCAGGTAGATCATCCCCGCCGCGAGGTAATTGCACGCCCGCCAATAGGCATCCATGAGCGCGAGCTCACGATCGGACAGTGGCGCTCGATGCGAAATTGTGTCGGATGGCATGGCGCTCTCCTGCGGGATTTCAGCAGAACGGCGCGGGCCACGGGAAGAGGACCGTGACCCGCGCCTCGACGATCGGCCGGTGCGTTCGGCCGGTCAAACCAGCCGAGCGCCGTTATTTGCCAGCGGCGTACGGATTGCCGCCGAGCGCGTTCGAGATGTCGGCGATGGCGTTCTGCGCGCGTACGCTGTTGCCCGCGTCATCGAGCGGCGGCGAGACGACGGCGATGCCGAACTTGCCGGGCGAGACCGCGATGAGGCCGCCACCGACGCCGCTCTTGCCAGGCAGTCCGGTGCGATAGAGCCACTTGCCCGAGTCGTCGTACAGGCCCGCGGTCGCCATGACCGCGAGTACGCCCGGCACCTTGTCGGCGTCGAGGACACGCTTGCCGGTGGCGGGGTTCTTGCCGCCAGCGGCCAGGGTCGCCGCCATCATGGCGAGATCCTTCGCGCTGACGCCGATGGAGCACTGCCGCGTGTACAGATCCACGGCCTGGCGCCAGTCGGTCTTGATGTAGCCGTAGGCGAACATCAGAGCGCCGATCGCCTGGTTCCTCTGATTGGAGTCGGACTCCGACTTGTAGACGTCGTCCAGCACCCTTAGCGGGCGGCCGGCGGCGTCGTTGTGGAAGCCGATGATCTTGGCCCACACCGCGTCGGCGCTGCCTCCAGTGACCATGCTGGTCGCGGAAATGGCGCCGGGGTTCACGAGCGCGTTCATCTCGGGCGCGCCGGTGCCGACCACGGTCTTCACCCCCTCGATCGCGATGATCGAGTTGAAGCGCGCGCCCGTGGCGTCCACGCCGATGCGTTTGCTGATCGAGTCGAGGCCCTGCTCCTGGATGACCTGCGCCATCGTGAAGACCTTGGAGATCGACTGAATCGAGACCTCCGTCTTCACGTCGCCGGCCGTGTAGACCTTGCCGTCCGGCGTGACGAGGGCGATGCCGAACAGGTTCGGATCGACCTTCGCGAGCGCCGGGATGTAGTCGGCGTTCTTGCCTTCCTGCAGCCCCTTGTACTTGGCGTATGCGGCGTCAACGGCTTTCTGGATGTCGGCGGGCGACTGGGCCCAGGCCCGCGGCGCCGCCACGAGCAGCGCCAGGAGCGCGACGCCGAAACAACGTGTCAGTCGAGTCATTACTGGCCTCCCAGCGTGAACTTGAAGCTGTACTTCACCGAGAACTGGATGCGGAAGTCGTCCGAGCTGAAGCCATCGGAGTGGTTCTCGCGCTTGCCCCACTGGATCTCGCCGCCGGCGAACAAGTCGGGCACCGGGTGATAGAGCAGGTTCGCGAGGAAGTAGTGGCCGCGATGGAATTCGCTGGGCACCTGCGCGTCGGTGTTCTCGATGTTCTCCAACGAATAGCCGGCCGTGCTCGTGAACTTGGGGTTCCAGTTGACGTCGTAGAACGCGACGATGCCGGTGACGGGCAGCGCCTTGCCGATGATCGGCGTGATGGCGTTGCCCAGGTTGTTCTGGATGCCGATGTCTACCGGGGCGTCGTTCATGTAGTTCTCGATGCCGTGGCCGTAAGTGAACGACCCGCGGAAGACGCCGCTCGCCTGGTCGTTGAACTTCGTCTTGTAGTTGGCGCTGACGTTGATGCCCCAACCGGTCGCGCTGCCGGAGAGGTCGAACGCATCCTTGAGGGTGTCGTCCCACTTGATCTCCCGCAGGATGCCGGCGACCTGCACGTGGCCCCAGTCTCCGCTCTGGCGGATGTTGCCCGAGACGTCGGGCAGAGGGAAGCGCGCCTTGATATTCTGCAATTCGATCCGGTCGGCGTAAACGCCCTGGTCACCGCTAGCGCCCGGGCGCTCGACGGCAAGCGTCACCGCCGTCTTGCCCATGAGCGGCATCCACCGCGCCTGGACGTTGCGGAAGAACACCATCCCCGTCGGTCCCCAGTACTCAATCGAATTGGGGAAGACATCTGGATCCATGAAGGGGCTCCAGGTCTGGCCCGCCCCGAAGTGGCCCAGTTCGCCATAGGCATGCCGAAGCCTGAACGTCGTCTGGCCGGCATCCACGCCGGTGCCGAAGAGCTCGTACTCGAACACCGTCTTGAGCTCGCCGAGCGCTGTCGGCACGTAGCCCCGCACGCCGAAGCGGCTCTGCCGGACGCCCGCGAAGAAGTGGCCGTCCTCGCCGAACTGGTTGGCGAAGGCAGGCAGCTTGGTGGGCCGCAGCACGTCGAACCAGTCCGGGTTGCTCTGATTCGCTTCGAAGCCCATGTCCAGCATCGCGAACCCGTAGATATCGAGGTGCGCCTTCGGCTCGGCCGCCTGCGCGGGAGCCGGGTCGGCAGGAGCGCTCGCGGCGCTCGCGGTCGGCGCGAGAATCGCGGTGGCGGGCGGCGGGTCGGTACTCTGAGCCGCGGCGACCGCGGAAGTGCCCATCAGGGCGAGCGTGGCGCCAACTGCCACGACCGTGCCTGACAGACGTGGCGTAAATCGGTGACTGCGTTTCATCGGTGTGGTCTCCAGATAGGTGAACGCGCCGTTCACCGGGTATTGGCCTGCTCCCAGGCGCGCACGCGGCGCCGCGCTTCGTCGAACAGCCGTTCGTAGTTGCCCTTACGCAGCTTCTCGCTCGCCTCGGGGGTGAGCTTCGCGAAGAGCGGCGCGTACATGTCGTAGACCTTGAGGTATTTCGCCTGCTCGGTCGGCGCGACCTCGTCGCTGCCGAAGAGGAAGCGATCCGGATGCCGATTGATGACGTCGGCCACCGCCTGGATGCTCTCAGGGGTGGCGACGATGTACTTGGCGACCTCGTCCCAGGAGATGTCGATCGAGACGTGGTTCAGCTCCGGGTTGTTCAGCGCGCGCTCAACGAGCGCGATCTGATCGTGGGCCGGCCGCACGATGCGCCCCAGCCCGCAGTGGGCCCAGATGATCGTGGACTTCGGGTGACGCTTGAAGAGCTCGTAGAGCTGAACGATCTGATACGGATCCTGGCCCGGCTTCGGGAATGGCATGTCCACGTCGTTGTGGAGGATGGAGACCAGGCCGGCCTCCGCGGTGAAGTCGAAGATGCGGTCGAGCGCCGGGTTCGTGAGACTCGCTGTCTCGCCTGCCACTTTCGGCGAGACGAATTCCTTGTGGACCGTGAACTCGCCGATGCCCTCGAAGACTCCGGGGAACGTCTTCAGCACGCGCTTGATGTGATCGGCGGCATACATGTCGGCGGGGTTGAAGCCGGTGATCATCGGATCGAAGCGCGCCTGCTCCTCCTTCGAGAGCGAGCGATACTGCATCGCGATGTAGGCATCGGTGAACGAGTAGTAGTAGAGCGGCGCGTCGGTCTGCGTGTAGTACCAGGGCGCGAAGTCGCCGGTGTTGGCGTACGCCCAGGTCTGTTGCAGCGGGATGCCGAACAGCGTCGACCGCCCCACCTTGTTCCCCATGATCTTCAGGAAGTCGTGGACGTCGATGCCCTCCTGGATGTAGTTCGTGAGGTGGAAGTGGGAGTCGTTGAAAAGATAGCTGTTGGTCGGTGTGCCGGCCTGGGGCGCCCCTGGCGCGCGATCCGCCGACAGGCTGGCCACCAGCCCGAGCGCGAGCGCGCAGGCGGCCACGAGCACGGCGAGGCGAGGACCCGATTGAGCGCGCATACGTTTGCCTCCTCCCACGCCCATCAGAAGTTCATCTCCCAGTTCACGTGGAACACATTGCCGGTGGCGCCGACGGGCATCGGATACGCCGTGTACCCGACCGGGGAGTGGTTGATGTGGATGACCTCGGCGTTCACGCGGAAGCCCCGCTGCTTCACTGGGTAGACGCTCGTGCCGAACCGGTATTCCCACGGGTCGCCGTACTTGCCGTAGACGCCAGAGTTGCCGAAGTAGACCTGCAGCAGCTTCGGGATCGGCATCGCCGACGCCTGTATCTGATAGCCGTGATCGTCGATATCGGGAATGCCGGCGACGTTCACGCCTTCGTAGTTGCTCAGCCAGCGCCAGTAGTACTCGGCCTCGAAGGACAGCCCCTTGTACTTGAGGCCGCCATCCAGGCTCGACATCCGGTACTTCACGCGGTTGACCGTGATGCCGTCTCCGAACAGGTTCGGCGTGAAGATGATGCTGCCGTCGGTGAGCCTGATCTGGCTGTTCTCGATGCCGTCAGCGCCGGGCTGGCTCTGCTTGTCCTCCGTGCTCGACGTGTAGTGGATCGCCAGGCGCGTCGCCAGCTTGTCGTGGTAGTCGTAATCGCCGAAAGTGCCGTAAAGGCCGAACTCCCCAGTCGTCGGCAGCCACTGCAGCATGTAGGACTGCGTGTCGAGCGTGTTGTCGATCTGCGAGGCGCTCACGCCGAGCGTGCTCAGGTTGTTGGCGAGCATCGCCATGTACTTGAACTTCGTCTTGAACTCGCCCTTCAGCCACATCCCGGTCGTGTACGACCCGCGGAAGAACTCGTCTGCGATGAGCCGGTCGTCCACACCGAGCCAGTACGGGAACTGGCCTTCGGTGCTGCGCACGCTCGGGAGGCTCGTGATCCCGCCGCCGAGCGTGACGTAGCGGTTGAAGACGTAGCTGATGTTGCCTCCGCCGACGACTTGTGCGGGATCGCCTTGCGAGGTGTTGGCCGACCAGACATACAGGTAGTAGCGGAGTTTCGGCGTGAGGAACCAGCCGTTGAACGGCAGGAAGAACTTCTGCAGCTGGAAGTCCTGACGCCGCGTCACCGTCTTCACGTTGCCGAAGCCATCGGTGTACGTGTCGTTCAGCCCGAGCTGATTCAGATACCGCACGTACGTAAAAAGTCGCGCGTACATCTGGCCTTCGTCGCCGTCGAAGAGCAGAAAACCTCCGTTCGGCACGTAGCGAGGGGTCTTCTTCTTTGCCTGTTCCGGCACCGCGGTCCCCGCAGCGCGCACAAGGAAGTCAGCGACGCACCCGTCGGCGACCCAGACGCCCTTGTCGTCATAGCCCCATGTCTTTCCAAGCAGACAGGCGGACTGGCCGTACGAGCGCACGAGCACCACGCCGCGGGACGTGTCGGCCGCGCAGTCCTGCCGCGTCGTCGGCGTGGAGGAGCACGTAATCGTGACCGCTGCAGGTGCCAGGGCCGTCTGGGGTTGGCCCGGCGGCGTCTGTGCCTGTGCGAGGCCGGTTGCGGACGCCGCGAAGAAAATCACCGAGGTACATAGCAGGCAGCGCGTTACGAAGGGCATTGAGCGACGCTTCAGCAGCATCGATGCCGTCGGCGCGGCGTGGCAGATTTGTAGATCAACATACTGCCGCTGAAGGAGTTAGCGCGTCACACCACACAATCGGCCCGTGCCTGTCGCGTCTTGCCGTCGTGGCCGGCTCCGAAATGCTGGAGGCGCGGCGGAGTCAAACCCGCTTCGGCCTTACGAGGCCGAGCTTCGCCATGCGACCCTCCAGAGTCGTCGGCTTCAGTCCGAGGCGTTCGGCGGCGCCACCGTGGCCGCGCACCCGCCAGTTGGTGCTCTCGAGGGTCGCGCGGATGTGGTCGATCTCCAAGGTGCGCAGCGTCTGGCCTGAAGGCGACTGGTGCACCGGACCCGATTCGGGCAGCTGCACCGTCAAGCAGGGCCCGGCGGCCAGAATCATCGCGCGCTCGATCACGTTCCGCAGCTCGCGCACGTTGCCCGGCCATTGGTACTGCTGCAGTTGCCGCATCGACTCTTTCGAGATCGACGCGATCGGCTTGCCGAACATCTTCGAGAATTCGTCGACGAACTCCCAGGCCAGGGCCGGGATGTCTTCGACGCGTTCGCGCAGTGGCGGCACCACAATCGGGAAGACGTTCAGGCGGTAGAAGAGATCCTCGCGGAACGTCTTGTCGCGCACGGCCTGCTCGAGATTCCGGTTCGTCGCGGCGACGATTCGCACGTCCACTTTGATGGGCTGCACGCTCCCCAGCCGCTCGATCACGCGCTCCTGCAGCACGCGGAGGAGCTTCACCTGCACTTCCGCCGGCAGGTCGCCGATCTCGTCGAGGAAGAGGGTGGACTGGTGTGCGGCTTCAAAGCGGCCGATCTGCCGCGTCAGCGCGCCGGTGAACGCGCCTCGCTCCCGGCCGAACAACTCGCTCTCGATGAGCGCGCTCGGAATCGCCGCGCAGCTCACACGGATCATCTGCCGATGACCCCGCGGACTGAGCTCGTGAATGGCCTGGGCAAAGACGTCCTTGCCGACGCCAGTCTCTCCAAGCAGCAGCACCGTCGCCGGCGTCTGAGCCACCTGATCGATCTGGGTCAACGCCGGCCGGAGCGCTGGACCCTCGCAGACGATCAGCCGCGACATGCGTGCCATGGAGCCCCGCGGGCGCGACTGGACGGGTTCGTTCGACTCGTGCCCTCGAGTGCGCCTGCTCTCTTCGAGCGCGTGGGACGGCATCGGCGCCGCCTTGCGCGCCAGCGCCTGACCGAGCAGGCCCGAGACCACCCGGAGC
>JBKPSY010000088.1:0-7280 GCA_046735235.1 Acidobacteriota bacterium
GATGTCGATCTTCCGCATCGTCATCATCGCCTGGAAGGCACGCGTCGCCTCTCCGCCACCCGCCGCAAGCGCATCAGTCAGCGCGCGCGGAGTGATCTGCCATGAGAGGCCCCAACGGTCCTTGCACCAGCCGCACGCGCTCTCCTTGCCGCCGTTGCCGACGATCGCGTTCCAATAGCGGTCCGTCTCTTCCTGATCGTCCGTCGCGATCTGGAAGGAGAAGGCCTCGTTGTGCCGGAACTGCGGGCCGCCGTTGAGACCCAGACAGGGAATCCCGACGACGGTGAATTCCACCGTCAGCACATCGCCCTTTTTCCCGCCAGGATAGTCGCCGGGCGCGTGGTGAACAGAAGTCACTTCGCTGTCCGGAAAGGTAACAGAGTAGAAGCGCGCCGCCTCATGCGCGTCTTTGTCGAACCACAGGCAGATCGTGTTCTTTGGCTTCATGTTCGTGTGCTCGTTAGTGATTGGGCCGAGGCCGTATTGTCCGCGTCGACTACATTGTGCCGGGTTTCGCCGCCCGGCGACGCTAGCTCATCCGCAATCCATTAGAAGCAGGCGCGGTCGTTTGGGATATGGTTTGCCCCTCACATCCGGGAGCCGCCGCCAATGCTGTCAGCAATCAGACGGATCACCGTCTGCGCGACTCTTCTGTGGCTCGTCGCTGGCTCGACTGCTTACGCCCAGCCGGACACGGTGACCACCGCGACCGGCGAGAAGATCGTCGGCGAGCTCAAGAAGGTGGAAAAAGACATCGTCACGATCGAAACGCCCTATTCCGACTCTGATTTCAAGATCAAGTGGGACCAGGTGGTCGCGATCGACAGCGCGCGCCAATTCATGGTCGAGACGTTCGACGGGCGGCGTCTGTCCGGCTCGCTGACGAGTGACGTGGCGAAGAAAACCTTGCAGGTCGGGGCAGTGACCGTCACGCTGGCCGAGATCTCGACGATACAACCGTTCGAGCGATCCTTCTGGTCGCGGTTCGAGACCGCGGTTGACTTCGGCTACAGCATGACGCAGGCGAACCACGCCAAGCAACTCACGCTCGGCGCCAACCTTTTATACAGGGACGCGAACAAGCTGGACACCGTCCTGGCCAACGTGTTCAAGAGCTCCCAGTCGAACGCGCCCGAGACGCAGCGCTGGGATCTCGGCAACGACTTCCGGTATCTGCTGGGCGACCGCTGGTACGCGAACACGAGCCAGGACTTCCTGAACAGCGACGAGCAGGGACTCGACCTTCGCACGACGATTGGCGGCGGCGGCGGCCGGTACCTCTTCCGTTCGTCGTCGCAGTACCTCGCCGTCGGGGGCGGGCTGGCGTGGACCAGAGAGGACTACACGGATCCGGCGATCGAGACGAAGGACTCCGGAGAGGCGTACATCGGCACGGAGTTCATGACCGAGAAGCTGAAGCTCGCCGACCTCGTCACGCGATTCAACTATTACCCCAGCCTGACCATCGATGACCGGTACCGAATCAACTACACGTTCGACCTCGACTTCAACCTCCCCGGCGACTGGTACATCCGAGTGAGTCTCTTCGAGAACTACGACAGCAAACCCCCGGGCGGCCTATCGAATAACGACTACGGCTGGTCGAACGCGTTCGGTTTCAAGTTCTGATAACGGCTAGAATGAGTGCCTCTTTCCACCTGGGGCGTGACATGAGAACCAGTCGATGGCTGTCGGCGTTGATTCTGGCCGGTTTCGCGTTGGCCACGGCGGCCCCCGCGTCGGCTCAAGGCGTGGCCAAGCGGACGGCGAAGCGCGCGGCGAAGGACGCTACGAAGGACGCCGCAGGGGACGCCGCAAAAAAGGCGGCCATGAACGCCATGGCGCCAGACGCCATCGACCTCAACGCGGCCACGCCCGAGCAACTGGCGAAGCTCGGCCTCGATGAGGCCACGGTGAAGAAGGTCATCGAGAGCCGGCCGTTCACCAGCCTGGAAGATCCGAAACTGAAAGAGGCGGTCCCGGCCGACACTCTCGCGAAGCTCAAGGGCAAAGTGACGGTCAAGCCAGTCGGTGACCCGAAGCCCGCCGATGCTGCTGCTCCGAGCGACGCGGCAGCGCCCCCGAGTGTGGCCTCGCCTACGGAACCAGCGACGCCGGCTACACCGGCTACGCCCCCGCCGCAGTCCAGATAGCGAGCGCTGCCAGGAGGTATCCGGGATGATTGCGCGCCGGTCATTCTCGCCCGGCATTTTTGTCGCGGCCCTCGCGCTCGTTCTCTCGACGACACTGCTCTCGTGCGGCAGCGGTTCGAACGTCGCCTCCTCCACCAGCCGTGTTGCTGACGCGACGCCGCCAGCGTCGCCGGCTCGGCAGCCACCATCGCCCGGGCCTCCTCCGCCGCGCGAGCTCACGTGGAGCGGCAAGGTCGACATGTCGCTCTGGTCGCCCGGTCGGGTGAAGGCTTACAAGGTCGCGCTGGAACAGAAAACGCCGCCGGCGCTCGCCATCCTTCGTATCCCACGGCTGGAGCTCGAGGTGCCGGTTTACGACGGCACGACCGACGCCGTACTCGACCTCGCGGCGGGCCGCATCGAAGGGACGGCGCTGCCCGGGACGGTGGGCAACGTCGGAATCGCAGCTCACCGAGATGGCTTCTTCCGGGTTCTGAAGGATCTCAAGCAGGGCGACGCCCTCGTGCTGGACACGCCCGTCGCGACCGGGAAATACCGCGTCGACTGGATCCGGATCACCACCCCCGACGACGTCAGCGTGATCGACTCCACGCCGGATCGTGCGGTGACGCTGGTCGGGTGCTTCCCGTTCTACCACCGCGGCCCGGCGCCGCAACGGTTCATCGTTCGCGCCGTCCCCGTGGCGTGATTGCCGCAAGATCCACGCAAGGAGCTGAAGATGAAGACACGTCGATTCGCCGTCGCTCTGGCGCTCGTCACGTTCGTCTGTACGGGTCCGGCGCTGGCCCAGGACAAAGGCAAGACCGAAGCCGCGAAGCTGGCGAGTGAATCACGGGCGGCTCTGAAAAGGTTGACCGCCACGGTGCCGCTGGCCAAGCAGCTTGAAACAACGGCAGTGGCCGTCCTCGTCTTTCCCCAAATCACCAAGGCCGGCTTCGGAATCGGCGGCCAGTATGGTGAAGGCACTCTGTTGAAGAAGGGCACGGCGGCGAGCTACTACAAGACGACGGGCGCGTCGTTCGGTCTCCAGGCCGGCGGCCAGAAGTACGGCTACGCGATGTTCTTCATGAACGCGAAGGCGCTCGATCAGCTCGACAACGCGAACGGCTTCGAGGTCGGGGTCGGCCCGAGCATCGTGGTCGTGGACGAGGGAATGGGGAAGAGCACCACGACGAAGACGCTCAAGGACGACGTCTACGCCTTCATCTTTGGACAGAAGGGCCTCATGGCGGGCCTCGGCATCCAGGGCAACAAGATCTCGAAGATCACCCCCAAGTAAGCGGTCGTCCGCGCAGCGAGAAGAATCGACTCGGGCACGGCATTTCGGACTCTGTCCGCAGGCCCGGAGGGCACTCTGCCCTGTTCGAACGCCGATCCCAGGAATTGTTAACAAATCTGA
The DNA here is from genome assembly GCA_046735235.1 of Acidobacteriota bacterium. GTDB lineage: Bacteria > Acidobacteriota > Vicinamibacteria > Vicinamibacterales > JAENWD01 > JAENWD01. The sequence goes on from JBKPSY010000088.1 coordinate 3,553, forward strand.
CGGTTCGGATTTTCGGCGCGTGGTACGCCGTCTGCACGCTATCTCCGGGCTGATTAGATCCATGGTCGCCCTACGCCGTCGGCTTCTTCTGGCTGCGGAGAGAACGAGCTGGACTCTCGGGGTTGCCGGCCTGCTGGGGCTGGGCGTGTTCCACCTCTGGAACGCAACCTCGACGCGAGAGGATCTCGAGCGCTTCAGGACGCTTCAGGCTGCTGCCCGACAACCCGGCGACCCTGACCAGTCCCTGTGGTCGCCGTTGCGCGTAAGCGCCTGGCGTGCGGCGCTGATCGCTCCGGCGCCCGCTCCTCTCGCGGTGGTTCGCATCCCCAGCATTCGACTCGAGGTGCCGGTCCTGCCGGGCACCGACGACCGCACGCTCGACCGCGCCCTGGGTCACATCGACGGCACAGCGCTGCCCGGAGCGGAAGGGAACTCCGGCATCGCCGGGCATCGCGACGGCTTTTTCAGGGGTCTCAAAGACATCGTTCCAGGTGACGCGATCGAGCTCGACACCCTCAGCGGAAAGGAGATCTATCGCGTCGACCGAACGTGGGTGGTCAACCCCGAGGACGTCACGGTCCTGGATCCGACGGCCACGCGGTCGCTGACGCTCGTGACCTGCTATCCCTTCTACTACGTCGGCGCTGCGCCCCAGCGCTTCATCGTCCGAGCCGTCCTCGCAGGCGGTCGGTCCGTCGGCGTACTCCCCGTGAGCCCGCGTTCTCCCGTTTCGTGATCGTCAGGTACGTGTTTCAGAGGAGAGATCTCATGCGATGCACATTGACCCGCGGACTGCTGGCCTCGATGGTCGTGATTCTCACGGCCGGCGTGTCGCTGGCGCAGCAGTCGACGACGACATCGACGCAGACGAAGACCTTCCAGGTGATCGCCGTGAACGGCAACGACCTGGTCGTGCAGCTGCCTGAAGGGACACGGGAGCTGACGGTCAACGACGACTTCCGTTTCACGGTCGACGGCCAGCAGTTGTCGGTGCACGACCTGAAGCCGGGCATGAAGGGCAGCGCCACCATCACGACGAAGACGACCGTGACGCCCGTTACCGTCACCGAAGTGAAGAACGGCACCGTCATGCAGGCGTCCGGCCCGAGCATCATCGTCAAGACCGATCAGGGCATCAAGATGTTCAGCCAGGGCGACATCGACAAGCGCGGCGTGAAGATCATGCGGAATGGCGCGCCCGCCGTGATCAACGACTTTCATCAGGGCGACCAGATCACTGCGACCATCATCACGTCGCATCCGCCGCATGTCATGACCGAGAAGCAGGTCAACGCCACCCTGGCGAAGGCCTCAGGTGGCGCGATGCCAGCCCCCGCGGCGTCAGCAAGCGCGGCGCCAGCAATGGCAGCGCCGGCTGGAGAGGCCCCTGCCGCGAAGCACCTCCCGAAGACCGCCAGCCTCTGGCCGACCCTGTGGCTCGCGAGCATGCTGTCGCTCGGACTGGGCGTCTTCCTGACGCTCAGGCGCCGCGCGATCGTCTAGGAATCGAATAGGCCGCCGGCGAATCGATGATTCGCCGGCGCTCTACGGCAGTTCCACGTCGTATGCGGTGACCCGCCAGGTGCCGTCTTCCGACCGCCAGAGCAAACGCAGGACCGGCGCCTCGCCGCCCTGCGTGCGGAAGCGAAACGTCATCCCGAAGGCCTTTCCGTATTCGAGCGGCACGGGATCGGGTGGCATAGCGCCACGGGCGCGGGCGTCGCACTCCATCGCGTCGCCAAGCGCGTCGGGGAAGCTCGTGAGGCTGAACTGACCCGAGTACGGCTGATCCATCACACGGATCGACGCGTGCAGCGGTTCCGCAGCCTCGACGATCGCTTCGAGATTGGCCGGGGAGCCCACCCATTTCCCAACACGCTCGAGACCGGCGTGCAGCTTCTGGCCGGCATCGTCGAGCGATGTCGACGCCGGCGCGTCGGGATCCCTCACAAGGTCGTAGCAGGAGTAGCTTCGCGTCGAGAGTGATCGGAACGCCGCGTCGTAGTCCTTCCGAACCAGCCACGCCTCCAGAAAGCTCTTCGCCGCGTTGACGAGAAGAAGGTCCGCCTTGATCCGCACGACCGCAGGCGTTGGGGGCGCGGGCGGCGCCGGAGTTGCGTCGGCGTCCGGTTCGGTCTGCCAGGACACGATCTTCCAGTACCCATCCTCCCTGGCCCATAGCAGCGCGATCGAGGCCGCCTTGCGCGGCCCGATGACGCGGAAGGTGGTGCCGAAGTGATGCCCGTACTCGTGCGACACCTTCGCGGGCGATCCGGGAGTCAGTCGGCTCGCGCAATCGAATCTGGCCGCGACGTCGTCGGTCACGTCGTAGATGACGTATTGGCCCTGGTGGGGGTGGGGCACCACGCGCAGGCCTGGCGTCGTGAAACGTACGCCGGTGGTCAGACCCTCGAGCGAGGCATGCGGGCCGAGGGCGTCGTGCGCCGCTTTCAGGTTCACCAGGATCTGAAATGGCGCCAGGCCTCGGTCGTAGGCGGATGGATCGGGCAGATTCTCGGCCAGGCACGCGTACGAGCGTTCGGACACATAGCCCATCGCCGCCAGGGCGTTGCCTTCAACGAGCCACGCCTGCAGAAAGTCGGACGCCATCACGGTGATGTCCTTCTTGCCCGCGCGTGGAACATGCGGCAACGCAAGCGCGGCGCTCGTCTCGACGGCGTCGGGATTCCTGGTGAGACTGACACCGAGGAAGCTTCGCCACCAGCTCTGAAGCCCGCTCCAGCGTCCCTGGTGCCGCTCGTCGTTGTTTCCAGCGCGGACGTCAGAGTTCGATGCGCTCAGGTGCCCGTTGAACAGCATCGAGGGGAAGCTCGACGATCGATAGTCGACATCGATGTCTGCCAGGCGTCCGTCGAGGGCTATCGACACCTGAATCGACGGCGTGCCCTGCTCCCGGTAGTTGAGCGGATAGCCCTTGTGATAGACGGAATTGTCGGCGGCGTGCTTGAACTCCCGCGATCGCTGCAGCAATTCGCGCGCGTTTGGCGTCAATCGAACGTAGATCCGGAACTGGCGATCGCCTGCCGTCCCCGGGACCTCGCCCTTGACCGTGTCGATGCGCTCGACGAGCGACAGCGCATCTCCGAACGTCTGGCCCGACCCGTCGGTCAGCGCGGACGTCATCAGCGCATGGGTGACCGCCTCGAACGTGGTCTTCGTGGAAAGGGGCAGGACTTCGTCGTAGAACGACCGAGCATCGAGCCGCTGGCCCGTCACCTTGACGAATCTCGTGACCCAATCGTCGACCAGGTGTTGGCGACGTTGATCGAGCTCCGAGTAAGCGCCCCCAAAGGGCCGTGGCGATTGCTGGGCCGTCGCCGTGGCGGCAAGCGCGCTGATGCTAAGAAGCACGGTGCCGACGATCCGCTGCATCCGGCGCAAACGCATCGACATGGTGGTGACACTCTCCGCGGACGAGGTTAAACCGTTTTCCGCAATCTCTGTCCCTTTTTATCGCGCCCGCGAGGCTGGCCCGTGCCGCCTGCGCCGTCCGGTGAACGCCTTAGCGCTGACGAACTCCCTCGCCCGATCGTGCCCTTGCGCCGCGGCTCCGTTGGGATTGAAATAAAGAACGTGCTCTGAACTGACGCTGAGGCGCCGTTTACCCAGCTCGGCGAGGCGCCCCCAAATGAGCGATCCTATCCGCCACCCTCCGCCGCCCGGTCCCGTCCGTTCTCCCGAACCGGTGGGCCTCGCGCCCACGGCGT
>JBKPSY010000089.1:0-11868 GCA_046735235.1 Acidobacteriota bacterium
CCTTTCGCCAGCCGCAGACGATGTCCTGCCCCTGATCGATCAGATCGACCATGCGAGGCAGATCGCGCGGGTCGTTCTGGAGGTCGCCATCGGCGGTCGCGATGAGCCGTCCTCGCGCGAACTTGAATCCCGCAGCGAAGGCCGCCGTCTGGCCGAAGTTTCGCCGGAAGCGAATCACCCGCACGCGCGGGTCCTTTGCCTGGAGGTCCGCCAGCAGACGGAAGCTCTCGTCGGTGCTGCCGTCATCGATCAGGACGAGCTCGTACGGACGTCCCCACGCCTCCAGCGCGTCGGTGAACTCGCGATAGAGATTGGAGATGTTCGCGGCTTCGTTCTTGATCGGAATGACGACGGAGAGGTCTGGGGCCATCAGGGCAATCGTCACGGCATGATATCGGCCTCGGTGGCGGAGGTCAAAACGCCGCGGCCCGCCCGCAAACGCTTCCATCCGAAGGCCACCAAGGCGGCGACGAGGACGATGCCGACCAGCCAATATGCGATCACCTTGCCGTTGGCCGTCAGAAACGCCGTCGCCTGATCCCCGTACCACACGGTCAGCAGGCCGATCCCGAAGTAGCGGATGCCTCGGCCAAACGCAATCGTCAGCGCGAACGGCACGGCCGGCATACCCGATACGCCGGCCAGCACTACGAAAATCTTGAACGGCGCCGGAGGCGGCAGCAACGACGGCACCAGCAGCGCGAGGACGCCATAGCGGCGGCTCAATCGCGTGGCGCGGTCCAGCATCGGTCCGTTGAATCGCCGCCGCACGAGAGCCTCTCCTCCTTTGCGGAAGAAGAAGTAGAGCGCGAGGCACCCGAGCACCGACCCGATCGTGGCCATTCCGGCGTAGTAGACCATCCAATGTGGGTGCGCCAGGACGGTGCTGACCACAAGGCCATCGGGGACTTCGGGAAACGACAGGAACGACGAATCGAGAAAAGCGATAATGAAGACGCCCGGACCGCCGATGGCGGTCGCCAGGGCCTGAATCGCGTGAAGGAGTGCTTTCATCTGCGTGACGCCGCGCCGGGCCGGCCGTTGCGTGCCGGGGCGGCATGACCGAATCCTCAGAAGAAATTATAGCCGAGGCCCGCGCGCGCCCCCTCGCGATCTGGCTGGGCGGACTGGCCGTGGTGTGGGGCACTGCGGCAGCGTGCTTCTACTGGCATCTCGGTCTCACGCTCAGCCACTACGACGCGAAAGGCCACCTCGTCGTGGCGCGGCGCATCCTCGACGGCCTTACGCCGGGCTGGCTGCAGATCGGCGCCGTCTGGCTGCCGCTGCCCCACCTCCTCAACATGCTGCCCGTCCAGGTCGATGCGCTCTATCGCACCGGCGCATCGGGCGTCGCGATTTCGATCCTGAGCTTCGGCCTGCTCGTGTACGCGGCCGCACGGTTTGTGCTCGCGCTCAACGGCTCTCGCGTCGCGGCGACGATGGCGGCGATCCTGATCGCGTCGAATCCGAATCTCCTCTACCTGCAGTCCACGCCGATGACCGAGCCCCTGCTGCTCGGGCTGCTCGCGCTCGGAGTGACGTTGATCTACGAGGCGCTTGCGGCGTCCGATTCGCGCCGGCTCGCCTGGGGCTCGTTCGTGCTCGCGCTGGCGTGTCTGACGCGATACGAGGCCTGGCCGATGACCGCGGCGGCGGTCGCGTTTGCGTTCCTTCTGGAACTGCGCGCGCACGGCAACCTTCGCGCGGCTATGGCCACGGCCGCGCGCATCGCCATCTTTCCGGTCGCCGGGATCCTCTGGTTTTTCGTGCACAGCAAGGCGACGGTCGGCGCCTGGTTCGTGACCGACGGGTTCTACGTGGCCGACCCGATGTACAAGAGCCGCCCGATCGATTCGCTGGGGGCCGTCTGGTGGGGCACGCGCCGCCTCGGCTCCGAGGCGCTGGCGTGGGCGGCGCTGGCGTCCGCGCTGGCGCTCGTGGTGCTCTGGTGGCGGCGTCTCGTGCCGAACGCGGCGATCGTCGCGCTCGCGTGGCTCGCGGCAGCAGCCCTGCCCTTCTATGCGTTCTACGAAGGACACCCGCTGCGCATCCGCTACATGGTGCCGTCAGTGACCGCTGCCGCGATCTTTTGCGGGCTGGCACTCGCCCGGCTGCCTCGACGCTGGCAACTGCCCGCCGCCGCGATGCTCGTGCTCGGCGTCCTCGTGCAGGCGCGCCCGTTCGATCCGTCGGCGGCCATGGTGCTCGAGGCTCAGTGGGATCGTCCCCGGATGTTCGCCCGTCGCGACGTCACCAGATGCCTTCCGCGCGCGCGCCACGGCGATGTCATCATGGCCAGCATGGGTTCGCTTGCCCATTACATGCAGGAGCTCTCGTCGGCGGGGTACTCCATCCGCGACTTCCTGCACGAGGGCAACGGCGACTTGTGGGCCGGCGCACTGAACGGGCCGCGCCGCTACGTTCGCTACATCCTGATTGAAGAAGTGGCCGAAGGCGGGGACATGCTGGCCGAACGGGCTCGATCGGATCCGCGGTTTCTCGACGGCTTCACGCGGACGTGCAGCGGCGGCGGAGTGGCACTCTACGAACTGCAAAGTGCGCAGTGAGGAGGGCTAAGCGCTAAGGAAGGGAATGGTGGGAAGTAGGAAGGGACAGCGCGCTCTGCAGTCAGCGTCCTGTCACTTCACACTGCCCACTTCCCATTTATTTGCACTTAGCATTTGCCACTTTGCACTGTCAGAATCTCCAAGTCATCGTCCCCAGGTACGACCAGCCGCCCAGGTCGAGGCGCGGCCCCAGAAAGTCCGAGCTGAGCGGCGCGTCCGCGTGCTGATAGCGGATCTCGCCACCGACGAGGAAGCCGCCGCCCATCGGCGCGCGCACGCCGCCGAGATAGAGCGGCGCGACTTCGGTGCCGCTGTCCACGTACCGCGCCGAGAAGATGCTGTTGTCGCTCGGGTCGACGAAGTCGCCCGTCTCCGAGTAATGCCAGTTGATGGCGGCGATGCCGATGCCCAGGTACGGCTGAATCGGCGCGTGACGCCCGGTCGGCACGAACCGCACGATGCCAGTGATTGGAACGGTTCGCAGCTTCAGGTCCTGCCTGATCTCGCTGCCGTCTGGATACGTGAGGTTCGAGTATACGCTCGGCACCGTCCGCTGGTAGAACCCGACGCCACCGGATGCCTCGAAGAACTTTCCGAGGCCGAAGACGTATTCGCCGTTGATGATGAAGCCGCCGAAATCACCCACGCTGAAGAGGAGGGGTTCGCAGGCGAACGTCACGTCGATGCAGCGATCAGCGTTCAGCACGTCGCCGTTCACGCGGCCGTCGGCGCCGGTGGGGCCGAAATACCCGAGTGATACGTTGAAGCCCTGGTCCTGCGCCAGTGCAGGGGACGCGATGGCCGTGGTCGCCGCGATCGCCAGCGCGGCCGGGAAGAGTCGCAACATTGGAGTGCCTCCGCACGCGCGAGCGGCGCGTCAAAGCCCGGCCGGCGGGCCGGAGCATTGCCGTGCTGGAGAGCACGTCTGATGCCAACGCGCGTTTCAGGAGAATTCGCAAGGATTCGGCGGATGTCGCACGTGCCCGCCGGGTCGAACCGTCCTCTAATGAGTTCGGGCGAGCCGACTACACGGGAGGACTACGGCGTGCGGTGCCCGGCGATGAGCCGCGCCATCTCGTCGTGCAGCAGGCCGTTGGTCGCAAGGATGCGCCCGCGGCGGAGGTCCAGCGGCTTGCCTGACAGATCCGTCACCCGCCCGCCGGCTTCCTGCACGAGCAGCACGCCGGCCGCGATGTCCCACGCGTTGAGGCCCTCTTCCCAGAACCCGTCGAATCGTCCGGCGGCGACGTAGCAGAGGTCGAGGGCCGCGGATCCGAGGCGGCGCACGGCGCGAGACTCCGACAGGAAGCGCGCGAACAGCGCGACCATCTCTTCGAGCTTCTGCTGCATCGAGTACGGAAACCCGGTGACGAGCAGCGCGTCGATCAGCGTCGCCGCGCGCGACACGGCGAGGCGCGCACCGTTCAGGAACGCTCCTCCGCCGCGGGAGGCGGTGAACAACTCGTCGCGCATCGGGTCGTACACCGCGCCGACTTCGAGCTCACCGTTCACTTCGAGCGCAATGCTCGAACAGAAGACTGGCAGGCCATGGGCGAAGTTCGTCGTGCCGTCGATCGGATCGCACATCCAGATCGCCGCCCCCGGCGCCGAGGGGCCGCCAAACTCTTCTCCCAGCACGGCGTGCGTCGGATGCCGCTCGGCGATGAGCGCGCGGATCATCCGCTCGACGGCGACGTCCACTTCGGTGACGAGGTCGATCGTGCCCTTCTTGTCGATGCGGAAGGTGCCGCCGAAGGCGTCGCGCTGAAGCTGCCCGGCGCGGCGGACTGAATCGACGGCGGTGGCGAGGAAGGAGGAACGCTCGGCGGCGTCGAGCGTCACAAGGCGGCCTTCGCGAGCTTCTTGACCATCTTCACTTCCATCCCGCCCTCCGGCGGACGCCGCAGCTCGATTTCGTCCATGAAGTTGCGGATGAGGAAGATGCCGCGGCCGCTCGACTTCAGCATGTTCTCGGGCGCCAGCGGGTCTGCCACTTCTTCCGGCTCGAAGCCTTCGCCCTCGTCGCGCACGCTGACGGTGAGGCCGCCGGCGTCGGGATCGGTCGAGGCCGTGAACTCGACGTGGACCATCTTGGCGAGGTCGTTCTGGTTGCCGTGCTTGATGGCGTTGATCACCGACTCGCGAATGGCGACGCTGATCCAGTGCATCGAGTCTTCGTCGAACCCGACGCGGCGACACAGATGGTCGCTGATCAGCTGTACGAAATCGAGCATGTCGAACGCGCTGCAGAATTCCGGGCGAACGACCTCACGCAGCGGACTCGTCATGCGGACGGCACCGGGCGCGGCGACGCCGCGCGTGGCAAGTGGATAACACAGGGAAATTGGCCGGTCAAGCCGAGGAATCCGGCCGCGTCGCCCCCGCGCGCGGCGCGCGCCGACCTCGCGAGAGCGCATGCTATAGTGGCCGGATGCCCTCGGCCCTGGACGCCCGCATTGCGCCGGCGAGACGCGTGACGGGCCGCATCCGGGTGCCCGGCGATAAGTCTATTTCGCATCGCTACGCGCTGCTCGGCGCGCTGGCGCACGGCACCACCGAGCTCACCAACTACTCCCCCGGCGCCGACTGCCAGTCCACGCTCACCTGCTTGCGCACGCTCGGCGTGGCCATCACGATTGGGCCCGGCGGCAGCGACACGCCGTGGGCGCGCACGGTGACGATCGTCGGGCGCGGCCTGCGCGGATTGCAGGCGCCACAGGAACCGCTCGACGCCGGCAACTCCGGGACGACGACACGGCTGATGTCCGGCATCCTGGCCGCGCATCCCTTCGCCAGCACTATCGTCGGCGACGCCTCGCTGAGCCGCCGGCCGATGAAGCGTGTCATCGAGCCGCTGACCCGCATGGGCGCCCGGTTCGAGGCCGACCGCGGTTGCCTGCCGATGACGATTCACGGCGGCGCCCTGACGCCGATCGACTTCGCGGCGCCGGTGCCGAGCGCGCAGGTCAAAAGCGCCATCTTGCTGGCGGGCCTGCAGACCGAAGGCCTGACCCAGGTTCATGAAGCGGTCCCCACACGAGATCATACGGAGTTGGCCCTCGCGGCGTTTGGCGTATCGGTCGAATTGTCCGGTGACGCCATAGGAATTCGCGGGAATCAGCCGCTGTCTGCCGTGTCCGGCGCGATTCCCGGAGACGTCTCGTCGGCGACCTTCTGGGCGGTCGCTGCCGCCTCCCTGCCGGGATCCGACCTCGAAATCGTTGATTTGGGCCTGAATCCTTCTCGGACGGCCCTCTTCGATGTCCTCGAGCGCGCCGGGGCCGACGTCACCCGCCAGATCGACACGGTGGCACTGGGCGAGCCCCGCGGCACCGTCCGCGTGCGGGCTCGGGGCCTGCGCCCCCTCGTCTTGACGGCGACCGAGGTGCCCGCGCTCATCGACGAACTGCCGGCTCTGGCCGCCATGGCGACCGCCGGCGGCGACCTGCACGTCACGGGCGCCGCCGAACTGCGAGTCAAGGAAAGCGATCGCATCTCGGCGCTCGCGGCCGGCCTCCGCGCGATGGGGGGCGATGTCGAGGAGTTCCCGGACGGCTTCCACGTCCGCGGCGCTCGACGCCTGACCGGTGGACGGCCCGACGCCTGCCACGATCATCGGCTCGCCATGGCGTTTGCGATTGCCGGCCTCGCCGCATCGAGCGAAACGGTCATTGGGGGCGCCGAAGCGGTCGACGTCTCGTATCCCGGGTTCTTCGAGACCCTCGCCGCACTGGGTCGTGCGGACTGACAAGGTCTATCTGGTCGGCTTCATGGGCGCCGGCAAGACTACGCTCGCGCGCGCGCTCGGCTCGCGCCTCGACTGGCGCGTCGAAGACGTCGACGAACGCATCGAGACGCGCGAGGGCCGAGCCATCTCCAGTATCTTCGCCCGCGAGGGCGAGTCGTACTTCCGCGACGTCGAGCGGCAAGTGCTGCTCGATCTGCTCCCCCTCCGGCACGCGGTCGTCGCCACCGGTGGCGGCACCTTCGCCGACCCCGAGAACCGTGCGCTCATCAATCGAGACGGCTTGTCCGTCTGGCTCGACGTGCCGCTTTCGTCGTTGATCGATCGTGTGCCCTCGGACGGACGACGGCCCCTGGCCGCCGATCGCCCACAGTTCGAGCATCTCTACCAGACACGGCGCGCCGCCTATCGCCAGGCACATCTCCGCCTCGACGGCGAGGGCGCGGCCGTCGAAGCCCTCGTCGAGCAGCTGCTCGATCATCTGGACGACTGACGTGCGCTACCTGGTCATCAGCGACATCCACGGCAACCTCGAGGCGCTCGATGCGGTGATCGGCGCGATGACGCCGCTCGGCTTCGATCGCGCGCTCGTCCTCGGGGATCTGGTCGGCTACGGCGCAGACCCCAACGCGGTCGTCGATCGTGTGCGCGCGATGAATCCGCTGATGGTGATTCGCGGCAACCACGACAAGGTCGCCGCTGGCCTGGACGACGGCGAGAGCTTCAACCTGATCGCGAAGAGCGCCGTCCAGTGGACGACGGACGCACTGACGCCGGCGAACCTCGAATACCTGCGCACGCTGCCGGCAGGCCCGACCGTCATCGACGACCACGTGCAGATCTGCCACGGGTCGCCGTTCGACGAGGACGCCTACATCTTCGACGAGCTCGACGCGTACAAGGCATTCGAGACGGCCACGCGCCCAGTCTGCCTGTTCGGCCACACGCACGTGGCGCTCGCGTTTCGGCGCGTCGGCGATCGACTCGAGTTGCCGGCAGGGCCCGGCGACACCGATCAAATCCGCATCCCGATTGACCCTGGCGCGCGGTTCCTGATCAACGTCGGTTCCGTCGGCCAGCCACGCGACAACGACTCCCGCGCCGGCGCCGGCATCGTCGACACGGACGCTGGCGTCATCGAGCTCTATCGCGTGCGGTATCCCATCGAAGAGGCGCAGCGGAAGATCCGCATGGCGGGGTTGCCGGAGATCCTCGCGCGACGTCTGGCCCTCGGACGCTAGCCGAGCGGCTCGCGCCGGAAGATCGGACCGGCGAGCGCGAGGCCCGTCAGCACGAGCCCCAGCGGGGTCCAGATCGCGAAGTTCACGACGATCGGCAGGATCAGCGCGGGCGCACCCGCCACGAACGACGCGGCGAACCCGAGCGTAGCAATTGCCGTTAGCCCACCCATGAGGCGACGCCGCTCGTCGTCGGTCACCTCCGGGGCGGGTGCGAGCGGCGTCCGTCGTCGATACGCCCACAGCCCGACGCCGGCGATCGCGTAGAACACAAGCGTCATGAGCTGCACCGGCCGTGACGGCAGCCCTTCGGGACGGATGAAGCGATACGTCAGCCCGTAGAGCGCGACCAGGTAAGTCGAGGCAATCACGAACCCCACCCGGCCCAGCACCACCGGCCCCGGCGCGGGAATGGCGGCGAGGCCATGCCGACCCCACCAGAGGAAGATCGACAACAGCGTCGCGACCAGGACCAGGTTCTCCGCGAGGTGCATTGGCCCGCCAGAGTTCATGGCCATGGTCAGGCTGAACGAGACCACCATGTAGACCTGGGCCGCGCGCGCCACGGCGCCGCGTCCACTGAGCCACGCGACGTCAGGAAACCAGGCACGCAACGGCGGACTGAGCACGCATGTGACCGCAAGCGGCAGGAGGAATGACGCCACAGGGTGGAACAGCAGCACCAGGCTGATCTCCGAGTAGCCGTACGGCCCGATCGATCCGAGCGCCAGCTTGCCGTCGCCGCCGTAGCCGAACCAGATGACCTTCGTGATCCACGACTCGTAGAGGCCGAACAGCACGCCCCACAGGTACAGCGCGCCGAGAGATGTGCGGCCCGTCCACACAGCGAGCGTGCACAGCACGAAGAAGTGCGCGAAGTACAGCCAGTACGTCACCAGCCACGTCCAGGGCGCCCACATACCCACCTGGATCGAGGCCCCCGAGAACACTTCGGCGCAGATGAGGACGATGAGGCCAATCAGCAGGCGGGAAGCGGCGAGGCGCACGAGTGGGAATGTCGAGTGCGCTAGACAGGCTCCAGCAGCTCGAGCCGGTTGCCGAACGGATCGCTGACGTAGCAGCGGTCGAATCCTTCGAGCGGCTGATCCTGGACGACGGCCACACCGGCGGCCGTGCATCGGTCGCGCAGCGCGCTCAGCCCGCGCACGAGCAGCGCGGGATGCGCCTTCTTTGCAGGACGGAAATCGTCTTCGACGGCAAGGTGCACTTGCGTGCTGCCGGCCGAGAACCAGACGCCGCCTCGCACGGCAAGGTGCGGCGGCTTCGGGACTTCGGTCATGCCGAGCACACCGGCGTAGAACTCGCGTGCCGAGGCTTCCTGGCCGCGCGGCATCGCGAGCTGGACGTGGTGCAGCCCGGCGATCATCGCGACGACTTGCGTTCGCGGCGCCGGAGCTCTGCGGCGTAGGCGTCCTTTGCCGCCCGGGATCCGAGAACCCAGCCAATGACCACGCCGATGAAGAGCACGGCCGGGATGAAGATCAGGTGCGCCGCGCCCATATCGCCACTCGCTTACCGCTGCCGCTTCGACAGGGCGTCGAAGTCCTTCTGCACCGCGTTGAGGCGTCGCGCGAGCGACCACACGTAGACGAGCACGGCCACCCAGATGAAGCCGTACGCGCCGAGGACCAGCGGGCCGGGCGGCAGTTCTTCCGTCGGCGGCAACTGTGACACCGGCACGAAGCCGTCCTGCGCCGCTGCCGGTTGCGACGTCGACGCGGGAGCCTGCGCCGGCCCGGGAGTCTGCGCGGCGGCCACAGCCGGCACGCACAAAAACGCGGCCAGCAGGCCCGTTCTCAACACACGGCTCACGGTGACTCCTCCTCCAGCGCGTCGTCGTCCATAGTCCGGTACAGATCATCCAGCTGCGCCTGACGCTCGCCGAGCCGCACGCGCACGGCCAGCAGCGCCAGGAACAGGCACAGAAAGGTCGCCGTCGCGAACCAGAACGGGCCGCGCATGCCCGGCACGAGCGACGGAATCACCGTCGTCTTCGGGTGCAGCGTCCGCCAGACGTTGACGGAGATGTACACGAACGGCACGTTCGCCATGCCGAAAAGTGCAACGGCTGCGGCCAGCTTGTCCGAGCCCGGCCCGCCGTACTTTCGGACCAGCAGATACGAGGTGAACATCAGCCACACGAGCAGCGACGACGTGAGGCGGGCATCCCACTGCCACCAGACGCCCCAGGCCTTGCGTGCCCACAGCGGGCCCGTCGTCAGGACGATGAGGCCGAACAGGACGGTGAGCTCGGCCGCGCCCGCGGCGAGGCGGTCGGCGCCCGGGCGTCCCTTCATCAGGTAGATCGCGCTCGCCGTGCCCGAGACAAACGCGCCGAGGAACATCATCATCCCCGACGGCGCGTGGTAGTAGAAGATCTTCTGCACGAGGCCCATGGTCGACTCGTACGGCGCGCCCGCAATCAGGAACGGCGCGACGACGAACCCGGCGATGGCGAGGATCAGAGCGACAGGAAAGCAGCGTTGCAGCATCCGGGTTGGCGTTTCAATCCGTCATCAGCGGCTCGAACGTCCAGAGCGCCAGCGTGACGAAGACGACGTCGAAGCACAGGAGCAACATGAGCCAGAAGAGCGCCATCGCCTCGTCCGGTACGGGCGAGGTCAGCGCGACCGTACCCCGCACGCCGGCAATGATGACGGGAATCGTGACCGGATACAACAGCACTGGCAGCAGGACGTCACGGCTGCGCGCGCGCGCGAGCATCGCCGCGAAGAGCGTCCCCACGGCGAGGAACCCGAGCGTCCCGGCGAGCAACAGGCCCGCCAGCAGCACTGGGCGCTGCAGCAGCGCCGCGCTGAAGAGAAACGCGACGAGCGGCACGAGCCCAATCTCCGCCGCCACCACGAGAGCAAGGACTCCCGCCAGCTTCCCGAGGTAGATCGCGGGGCGATCCGCCGGCGCGAGCATCAGGGCGCGGAGCGTGTCGCCATGACGCTCGCGCTCGAACGTCCGGCCGAGCGCCAGGGTCGCCGAGAAGGCGATCGCAATCCAAAGGATGCCTGCCGCGGCATCGGCGACCACGCGACCTTCCCTGACGAGCGCGAAGGCGAAGACCAGCACCGCCGACAGCGCGAAGAAGAGCGTCGTAGCGATCGTCTCGCGGCTACGCACCTCGACGGTCACGTCCTTGCGGAAGACGAGCCACGCCGTGCGCGCGAACACGGTCAGCGATCCCCCAGCACACCGGCACGCAGTGTGGTCGCCCACACGCGCCCCGATTGCGTGCCGGTCAGGCGCCCGTCTCGCAGCGACACGGCGGTCGCGATCAGATCCCTCGGGAGCAGGACGTCGTGCGTCGCCAGGATCACGAGCCGTCCCTGACGGCCCAGGTGTGCGAGGCGTGTGGCCAGTCGATCGGTCGACGTTCGGTCAAGCCCGGTGAACGGCTCGTCGAGCAACACGAGCCGCGGGTCGTGCAGCAGGGCCCGTTCGAGCGCGAGCCGCTGACGCATGCCGCGAGAGAAGCTGCTCACGAGATCGTCCGCGCGGTCGAGCAGATCCGCCGACGCCAGGGCGCGCTCCACGGCCGCGTCGGGAGTCGCGACGCCGCTCAGTTGCGCGAAGAACAGCAGGTTCTCCCGAGCCGTCAGCTCTGGATAGAGCTGCAAATCGTGGCCCAGCCAGCCGATCGAATGTCGCAGGCTCGCTCCGGCCGACACTGCCGTGTGGGAGCCGTACTGGACCTCGCCTGACGTCGGCGTGACGAGCGTCGACAGAATCGACAGGAGCGTGGACTTCCCCGCCCCGTTCGGCCCTACGAGCGCGACGACCTCGCCGGCGCGCGCCGCGAACGAGACGTCGTGCAGGGCCCGGCGGCGCCCGTAATGTCGACCGACCGCGGTCAGGGTGACCTGGTCGAAGTCGATCACGCCGCGAGACCCTGGCCGCCTCCCGGCAGACCGCCGCGGTCGTCGAGCTCGCTGTAGACGCGCTCGAGATCCGCGACGAGCGATCGGCGCTCCTCGGTGTAGTCGTCCTCTTCGAGCGCGCGCGCTACGTGGCGGCGCTCGAGCGCGGCCAGCGCCGCGAGGCCGCGGTCACGGCGTCCTTCGAGCTCGCGACGCCGGGCCGCCAGCGCCGCGGCCGACGCGGCAGACTGTGAGATCGCCATCCACGCGCCCCACACCGCAAGCCCACCGGCGATCGCGAGCGTCACGTAGACGGGCACCCGGCTCCGGTGCGGTAGCCCCGACAGCGTCAGCTGCAGCGGCGTGCCCGTCGGCACCGACGCGCCCGTCCCCATGATGAACGCCGTGCCCTGCAATTGCGCGTCGCG
>JBKPSY010000090.1:0-19106 GCA_046735235.1 Acidobacteriota bacterium
GCGCGTACTACGAGGAGTTCGTCCGCGATCACGCGTACGGCCTGTCGAACCAGACGTTCCAGAAATGGTTCTCCGACTCGGTGATCTCGCTGGTCGTCGGCATCATCGGGGGCACGCTCTTCCTCTGGATTCCGTATCTCCTGCTGCGCAAGAGTCCCCGCCGCTGGTGGCTCTATACCGGACTGGCGGCGGTGCCGTTCCTGCTGCTCATGATCGTCGTCAAGCCGGTCTGGATCGACCCGCTGTTCAACACATTCGGCCCGATGAAGGACAAGACGCTCGAGACGCGCATCCTGCAGCTGGCCGATCGCGCGGGGATCGCCGGCAGCCGCGTCTACGAGGTGGACAAGAGCACCGACACCAACGCGTTGAACGCGTACGTCACCGGCATCGGCGCCACGAAGCGGATCGTCTTGTGGGACACGATCATCAAGCGCCTGGACGAGCCGCAGCTGCTCTTCGTCATGGGCCACGAGATGGGCCACTACGTGCTCGGCCACATGTGGAAGCTCGTCGCGATGTTCGCCATCGTGATTTTGCTGACGCTCTTTGGCATTCATCTCACGGCCGGCGCCGTCATCGCCAGGTACCGCGGGCGGATTGGCTTCGAGTCGCTCGGCGACATCGCGTCGCTGCCGCTCCTGCTGGTCTTGTTCAATCTGGGCTTCCTCATCGCCTCGCCGTTCGCCCTGGCGTACAACCGCCACGTGGAGCACGAGGCCGATCGCTTCGGGCTCGAGATCACGCGCACGAATCACGCGGCAGGCCTGTCCTTCGTCCGGCTGCAGCAGGACAACCTCGCCAACCCGAACCCGGCCTGGCTGATCAAGGTGTTCGAGTACAGCCACCCCACGCTTGGAGAGCGAATCGAGTTCGCCAACACGTACCGTCCGTGGGAGCACGGCGAGCCGCTGGTCTACGAGTCGCATTTCAAATGATCGGATCGCTTCGACGGCCCGTCGCGGTCGCCCTGAGCCTGCTGGTCCTGGCGGCGCTCTCGGCCGGCGGCGTCCTGTGGTGGCGGCGTCCGCCGCCGCTGCCGGATCGTCCGCTCCGCATCGGCTTTCTCCACGACCCGCCCTACATGCAGTGGGGCCCGGACGGACATCCCGTGGGGCTCTCCGTCGAAGTCATCTCGGAGGCGGCGCGACGGATCCATCTGCCGCTCGAGTGGGTCTACACGAACGGCCTCGTGGAAGGGCCGTTTCGTGAAGGCACGATAGACCTCTGGCCGGCCCTCACGATCCTGCCGGCCCGTCAGGGGAAAATCTACTTCTCCGATCCCTGGCTCATCGCCGATCTCTACATCGTCGTCCGCGGGGCCGGGCCAAAGCCGGGCACCGACTTCACCGGGGCCGTCGGTCATGCCGACCTGCCCGTGATGGAGTGGGTGCGGCGACGACAGTTCCCGCACGCGACGAGCAAGGTGTATCGCGACGGCCAGGCGCTCGCCGTGGGATTCTGCGCGGGGGAAGTAAACGTCGCGTTCCTGCCTCTGACCGACGCCACGCGGGCTCAGCTCGATCCGAAGACCGGCTGCCTCGGCGTCAGCTACCGCAACTACGTCCTGAACGATCACATCAAGATGGCGATCGGCTCGCGGTTCGAGACGCGTGCCGCGGCGGACATGCTGCGGCAGGAGCTCGATCGCATGGCGAGGGACGGCACGCTCGGCGGGATCGTCCGGCCGTACTCGTACTACCAGGCCTCGGAGATCCTCGCGATCTTCGAGCTGCTCGAGGCCCGCGCGCGCACGCGACTGCTCGTCGGCGGAATCGTCGCGCTCGGCACCGCGCTCGCGATGACGACCTGGCTGCTCGTCGCGCTGTACACGGCCAGCCGCACCACGGCGCGAGAGCAGGCCGCGCGCTCGCAGCTCGAGGACGAGCTGCGCCAGTCGCAGAAGCTCGAGGCGGTGGGACGCCTCGCCGGCGGCATCGCCCACGACTTCAACAACCTGCTGACCGTGGTGACGGGTTACTCGCAGCTCGTGCTCGACGACCTGCCGGCCGACAGCGAGCTACGCCCGCCGCTCGAAGAAGTGAAGCGCGCGGGCGATCGTGCCGCGAGCCTCGTCAGGCAGCTGCTCGCATTCAGCCGGCGTCAGCGGCTCGAGCCGCGCGTGCTCTCGCTGAACGGCGAGCTCACGTCGGCGGCCGGGATGCTGCAGCGGGTGCTCGGCGACGACATCCGGCTCGTCTCGGAGCTCGCCGCCGGGTCCGATCACGTGACGATGGACCCCGGACAGCTGCATCAGATCGTGCTGAACCTGGCGCTGAATGCGCGTGACGCCATGCCGCACGGCGGCTCGCTGACCATCGCGACCTCCGATGTGCCGCCGGCCGCGACGGCCATGCCGAATGGCGAGCCGCCGTCGGCCCGTGTCCGCTGGCGGATCACCGATACTGGCGTGGGCATGGACGCCGAAACGCAGGCGCACGCGTTCGAGCCATTCTTCACCACGAAGCCGCAGGGCCTTGGCACCGGACTTGGCCTCGCCACCGTCTACGGCATCATCGCGCAGAGCGGCGGCACCATTGCCATCGAGAGCAAGCCGGGCGCCGGCGCCAGCTTCGTCATCGAGCTGCCGGCGACCGGCAACGCGGTCTCGGCCGACGTGCCTGCCGCGATCAGGCCGCGTCCCGCGCAGGAACGGACGTCGAGCATCCTCGTCGCAGAGGACCAGCCCGACGTCCGCCGGCTGGTGACGCAGGTGCTCTCGGCGGCCGGATATCAAGTGCTGGAGGCCACGAGCGGGGAGGACGCGCTCGAGCGCTGCCGGGAGCGCGCCTGCGCGATCGACCTGCTCCTCACGGACATCGTCATGCCCGGCATGTCCGGCATGGAGCTCTACATGGCCGCTCGGGTGAATTGTCCCGAGCTCCGCGTCGTCTACATGTCGGGATATTCTGACGCCTCGCTCGAGGAGCGCGGAACCGTCGATCGCCGCGGGCCGATGCTGGCCAAGCCGTTCACGCCGGATGCGCTCCTCGACGTCGTGGCCGGCGCGCTTCGATCGCCGCAGCTCGACGCGGACCGCGCCTGATCCAGGCGGAGCCGGACGAATGACACCGGATTCCTCTGCGAGGGCGTTCGCAGGAGGCGGAGACATGGCCACCGTGACGTACGGCGAACTGTTGAGGAACAAAGGGATCCGGGCGTTTCTGTGGACCCAGTTCGTTGGGGCGTTCAACGACAACGTCTTCAAGTTCATCGTGTCGATGGCGGCGATGGCGGCGGCGGCCGGCTCCGCCGCCTCCGACGAGTTGTCGTGGGTGGGCGCGGTGTTCACGGCGCCCTTCCTGCTGTTCTCGGGCTATGCCGGGCAGCTGTCGGATCGCTACGACAAGCGCACCGTGCTCATCGCCACCAAGGCGCTCGAGATCGTGTCGATGGCGCTGGCGCTGGCCGCGCTCACGGTCGGCGGCGGGCGTCTCAACCTGCTTCTCGTCGTCCTGTTCCTGATGGCCGCCCAGGCCACCTTCTTCAGCCCCGCGAAATACGGGATCGTCCCCGAAGTCCTGCCCGATGCCGCGCTGTCCCGCGCCAACGGCCTGCTCGAGATGAGCACGTTCGCGGCGATCGTGATCGGCAGCACCGTCGGCGGCTTGATGTACGCGAGCTGGCATCACAAGCCGCTGCTGATGGGCGGCACGCTGCTCGCGATCGCGGTGGCCGGCACCTGGACCAGCGTCGGCATCCCGCGCGGCACGGGAGGGCGTCCGGAACTGCGCGTGCAGCTCAACCCGTTCGCCGGCCTCGGCAACGGCATGCACGAGCTGCGCAAGAACCGCGCGCTCCTCCTCGCGGCGCTCGGCATCGGTTACTTCTGGTTCATCGGCGCGCTCCTGCAGCTCGTGATCCTGCTCGCCGGCAAGGAATCGATGCACCTGGACGACGTCCGGATCGCGCTGATGGGCGCGTGGCTCGCGATCGGCATCGGCGTCGGGAGCATGGCCGCCGGAAGGTTGTCAGGCCAGAAGGTCGAGCTCGGCCTCGCGCCGATTGGCGCGTTCGGCATGGGCTTCGGCGCGCTGGCCCTCTCGCGAGCGATCCCGTCGTACCCCGCCGTGTGCGGCACGCTCACCGTGCTCGGCTTCGCGGGCGGCCTGTTCGCCGTGCCGCTCAACGCGCTTGTCCAGCAGCGTCCGGACGAGAAGGAGAAGGGTCAGGTCATCGCCACCGCGAACCTGATGACGACCATCGGCGTGATGGTCGCGTCCGGCGTGTTGTGGCTGCTCGGCAGCGTGATGCACTGGTCACCGGAGCGCATCATTTTCCTCGCGGGCATTCTGACGCTTGTCTCGAGCGTCTACGTCCTCGCGCTGGTGCCGGAGTACTTCGTCCGCTTCAGCCTCTGGCTGCTGACACACACCATCTACCGCATCCGCATCGTCGGGCAGGACCACGTTCCGTTCCGGGGCCCGGCGCTGCTCGTGTCGAACCACCTGTCCCACGTGGACGGCTTCCTCATCGGCGCGTCGGTGCAGCGCTTCGTCCGGTTCATGGTCTGGCGGCCGTTCTTCGAGATGCGGCTGTTCAACCCGATGCTGCGCTTCATGCACGCGATTCCGGTCTCCGCCAGCCGGCACGACGTCGTGGCGTCCCTCGACACGGCGAGAGCCGAGCTCGAAGCGGGCCACGTCGTCTGCATCTTCGCGGAAGGCGCGATCAGCCGCACCGGGAACCTGCTGCCGTTCAAGCGGGGGTTCGAGCGCATCGTGCAGGGCCTCGACGTGCCCGTGATTCCGGTGAACCTGGATCGGGTCTGGGGCAGCATCTTCAGTTTCAAGCGCGGGAAGTTCTTCTGGAAGCGGCCCGAGCACCTGCCGTATCCCGTCACCGTCACGTTCGGCCCGCCGCTGCCCTCGAGCAGCAAGGCCGCCGACGTCCGGCAGGCGGTGATGGCGCTGGCCAGCGACGCGATGACGACGAGGATCGAGCGCGGGGACCAGCTGCACCTGCGCTTCCTGCACACCGCGAAGCACCGCTGGTCGACGCTGGCGATGGCCGACGCGACCGGAACCGAGCTGACGTTCGGCCGCGTGCTGGTTGGCTCGCTGATGCTCTCGCGATGGATACGGAAGCACGCCGGCCCGGAACGGATGATCGGCCTCATGCTGCCCGCGTCGATCGGCGGCGCGCTCGCCAACATCGCGGCGCTCGTCGCGGGACGCGTTCCCGTCAACCTGAATTTCACGGCCGGTCCCGAGTCGGTGGCGGCGGCGATCGACCAGTGCGGGATCAAGACCATCCTGACGTCGAAGGTGTTCCTCGCGAAGGCCAACCTGCCGCAGTTGCCTGGCATGGTGTATCTCGAGGACGTGATGCGGACGTTCTCCGCGCCGCAGAAGGTCCTCACGCTGATCGCCGGGCGCGTGCTGCCGTCAGGTGTCCTGCGCCGACTCTACGCCCGCGAGCGCGGCACCTCCGACGACCTGGCCACGGTCATCTTCTCGAGCGGCAGCACAGGCAAGCCCAAGGGGGTAATGCTGTCGCACCGCAACGTGCTGTCGAACCTGGAAGGCATGATCCAGCTCTTCCCGGTCGACGGCCACGACCGCATCATCGGCGTGCTCCCGTTCTTCCACTCGTTCGGCTTCAGCGGCACGCTCTGGTTCCCGATGGTCTCCGGCTTCGGCGCGCTCTACGTCCCCAACCCGATGGATGCGAAGGCCGTCGGCCAGCTCGCGGAGAAATACGGCGGCACGATGCTGATCGGCACGCCGACGTTCTACACGGCGTACATCCGCAAGTGCTCCCCAGAGGAGTTCAAGACGCTGCGCTACGCGATCGTGGGAGCGGAGAAGCTGCGCGAGCCGGTCGCGCGCGCGTTCAAGGAGAAGTTCGGGCTCGACATCATCGAAGGCTACGGCTGCACCGAGTTGTCGCCGGTCGTGTCTGCGAACAATCCGGACGGCCCCCAGGGCCAGGTGGGGCTCAAGCCGGGCACGGTCGGCCATCCGCTGCCAGGTGTCGTCGTGCGCATCGTGGATCCGGACACCGGCGCGCCGCGCGGGGTGAACGAGCAGGGCCTGCTCCTCGTCAAGGGGCCGAACCTGATGCTGGGATACCTGAACAACCCATCCCTGACGGCAGAAGTCGTCCGCGATGGCTGGTACGTGACGGGGGACATCGGGGCGGTGGACGAGGACGGCTTCATCACCCTGACCGACCGGCTGTCGCGATTCTCGAAGATTGCCGGCGAGATGGTGCCGCACCAGAAGATCGAGGAGGTCGCCTCGACGCTGCTCGACGATCCCAATGCCGTCGTCACCGCCGTCTCCGACGAGAGCCGCGGCGAGCGCCTCGTGCTGCTCTACACGAAGGCCGACGTGCCGCCGGAGCAGCTGTGGGGGATGCTCAACGACTCGGAGCTGCCGAAGCTGTGGATCCCGAAGCGCGACAACGTCTATCTGATCGACGCGATCCCGGTGCTCGGCACCGGCAAGATCGACCTGCGCGCCGTGAAGGCGCTGGCCGCGGCAAAGACTGAAGGCGCCACCACAGCAACGGCGTAAGCGGACGCCAGCCTGAACCGATCGCCGTGGGCCGCAGCCTCACGAAGGCTGCGGCCACACGCTGCAACGCTCGTCAGTAGGTAATTTCCCAGACCTGATTCTTGCCGTGCTGTTCGGTCACGAACCAGCGTGCCTTCTGCGGATTCAGGTGCGCGCCGAGCACGTCGGTCTCTTGCACGCCCCCTTCCGATACGAAGAGTCCGGTCGGCTCGTTGTCTTCGCCCGAAGTCTCGGAGACCGCATCGCGCCCGAGAGCGATCAGCCGTCGCGGATTCGTCCCGTTGCCGCGGATATCGAAGGCCCAGACCGAATCGAGCGTGTTCAGCTGCGTGTGCAACATGTCACCGCGATCTTCCGTGGCGAGGATCGTGTTGGTGTCCGCGAACGTCAGGTTGTCGAACGAGGAGTGCACCGGGTCGCCCAGCACGGCGATTGAAATCGTTCCGCCGCTGCCTGTGAACGACACGCGAAAGATCGATCCCCACGCGCCGCGGGCCGCCAACGGGGGCTGGACGCCGGAGCGCGCGTCCGTGTCGCCAGTCGGACAGAAGAAGAACGTGCCGAAGCCGGAGCCCGGCAGGAACGCCGCGTTCTCGGGGCGCTTGAAGGGGCTCGCGCCGGCATTCTTGGCGAGAGTGTTGGCGTTGAACTCGCCGAAGCCGTCTGTTGTGGTGTCGTGGATGAGCACCCACGCTGCCGGCCAGGACGTGCCAGGCGTGTGCAGCTTCAGCTGCTCGTCCGAGAACGTGTCGCCAACCGCATCGTTGGCGTGGAACGTAATCGGCGTGCCATCGACGGTGACCTGCAGCGCATAGAGTTGCCCGCCCGACTGCAGGTTCGCCGGATCGTACGGCACGAACCAGTAGACGAACGAGTTCGGCTGCTTCGCGACATTGGCGCTCGTCGGGTCGCTCGGGATGACATGCGAGTTCACGCCGCCGGCGTCCTCGACGAGAAGCAGATTTCCGTGGTTGTCGGGATGGATACCTTCGTAAGCCGCGTGCCCGAGAATCCCGTACAGCGTCCGCACGTCAGGCGGCCAGCCGGGTGTGATCTCAATCGCGCCGCCGGTCCCGGACACTTCCTGCGTGAAGAGCAGCGTCCGGGTGAACGGGTCCCAGGTGCCGCCGTCGAGCGAGTTGAAGTGCGTCAGGCTGTCGCCGCCGACCGGCGTCAGCAGCGTGACGTGGTGCTCTGGGTCGGTGACGTCCATGTTGATGCGTGTCACGTAGGCCAGATCACCGGCGTTCTCGTGACCCTGATAGAGGAAATGCCGGCCGTAGTCGAATCCGTCAGTCGGCCCGCCCGGGTTCTCGGGAAACTCGAGATAGACGTTCTGGTCGGGCTCGGTCCGAGTGCCGTCGCTCAACAACCCAAAGTTCGTGATCCTCCCCGACGGATTCTCGAGCGCCTCTGACCCCTGGGCCACCGGCTGCAGGTCGAAGCCGTTCATGACGACGTTGTCCGGGTGTCCGACCCTTGGGTTGGGCAACGCGACGTTCCCGTTCAGTTTCGCAGGGCCGCCGGCACGTACCGACGCAAACGTGCCGACGATCGCCAGGCTGGTGCACAGCGCAAGCGTTCGCCGGCGGATGGGCGAGTGCATATGAGTTCCTCCTCGAACGGATGGAGAGCTGTCCGTCGCAGGCGACTCTATGAACCCGATATGGCAATCCTGTCCCGCTGACGTAAAGCTCCGGTCAACTCGGCGCGACCTGGATGTCACCGCGCGATGTCGACGGTGTGGACGCTGTGATAACGTCGTGTGGCTCAGGAGTAGCGCAGGTGACACGAGTGTGGAGAGCAGTGACCGCCGCATGGCTCGTCGCGCTGCCGGTGGCCGTGATTGGCCGTCAGGCTGCGACGCCCGCACAAGCAGGGCCCGATCGCGCGAAGGAAATCCACCTCGCGAACGTGAAGCAGCTGACCTTTGGCGGCGAGAACGCCGAGGCCTACTTCTCGTTCGATGGCCAGGAGCTGATCTTCCAGTCGACGCGCGAAGGCCGCGAGTGCGACCAGATCTACGCGATGGGCATCGACGGCTCGAACGTGCGCCGCCTCAGCAACGGCGAGGGCCGCACGACCTGCTCGTTCTTCTATCCCGACAAGAAGCACCTGCTCTACGCGTCCACGTTTCTCGGCGGCAAGAGTTGCCCCGCCAAGCCGGACTTCAGCCGCGGCTACGTCTGGCCGGTCTACGCCAGCTACGACATCTTCCGTGCGAACGCCGACGGCACCGGCATCGAACGCCTCACCACCACGCCTGGGTACGACGCCGAGGCCACCATCTCCCGCGACGGGCGCATCGTCTTCACGAGCGTCCGCGATGGCGACATGGAGATCTACTCGATGAACGGCGACGGCACGAACGTCAGGCGCCTGACCCACCGGCCGGGCCCCGACGGCGGTCCGTTCTTCTCGCCGGACGGCACGAAGATCGTGTTCCGCGGACATCCGCTGGCGCCGGGGCCAGAGCTCGACGACTACAAGGCGCTGCTCGGTGAAGGCCTCTGGCGTCCGACGTCGCTCGAGATCTTCGTCATGGACGCTGATGGCGGGAATCTGAAGCAGGTCACCACGCTCGGCGGCGCCAGCTTTGCGCCGTACTTCACGCCGGACGGCACGCGCATCATCTTCGCGTCGAACTACGAGGACCCGAAGAAGCGCGACTTCGAGCTGTACCTCGTCAACGTCGATGGCTCCGGCCTCGAACGCGTCACGTACAACCCGACCTTCGACGGCTTCCCGATGTTCTCGCCGGACGGCAGGCACCTGGTCTTCGCGTCCAACCGCAACGACGCGAAGCCAGGCGACACCAACGTCTTCGTCGCCGACTGGCGGCCGTAGGATCGGCCACTCCCCCCAATGGATCCAGCCGTCGATCTGCTGCGCGATCTCGTTGCGATCGACTCGGTGAACCCGTCGCTCGTCGAGGGCGGCGCGGGCGAAGCCGCGATTGCGCAGTTCATCGGGGAGTGGATGCGCCACGCGGGGTTCGACGTCCGCGTGGATGAGATCGCGCCAGGCCGCGTCAACGTCGTGGCCATCGCCGAGGGCACCGGCGACGGCCCGACGCGGATGCTCTGCGGCCACACGGATACCGTCGGCGTGGACGGCATGGCCGCGCCCTTCGCTCCAGAAGTTCGCGACGGACGGCTCTACGGACGCGGCGCCCAGGACATGAAGGGCGGCGTCGCGGCGATGATGGCGGGCGCCGCCGCGTGGCTGACATCGGACCGCCGCGGCACCGGTCGTCTCATCGTGGCCGCCGTTGCCGACGAAGAGTACGCGAGCATCGGCGCCGAGGCCGTCGCGCGTGAGTGGCGCGCGGACGAGGCCGTCATCCCCGAGCCGACAGATCTCGATCTCGGCGTCGCCCACAAGGGTTTCTCGTGCGCGGAGGTCGTGGTGCACGGACGCGCAGCGCACGGTAGCCGTCCCGCCGACGGCCGCGATGCGATCCTGCGCATGGGGCGGCTGCTGAATCGGATCGAGGCGAGAGATCAGAGTCTGCGGAAGACGCACGCGCACGTGCTGCTTGGCGCGCCGTCGATGCACACCGGTACGATTCGGGGCGGCAGTTCGCTCAGCACGTATCCCGCCGAGTGCGTGCTCCAGGTCGAGCGGCGCACCATCGCCGGCGAGCGCACCGGCGTCTGCGTGGAAGAGCTCGAGCACATGGCTTCGGCCCTCCGTGCGGAGGATCCCGAATTCGAGTGCGAGATTCGACTGCTGCTTGCGCGGCCGCCGTACCTCGTCTCGCCGGACGCGGACGTCCTCCACAGCCTCGGCGCGGCAGTCACCCAGCGCTTCGGCAGTCGACCCGTGACGGGACTGAGCTACTGGACCGACGCGGCGATTCTCGGCGAGGCGGGAACCCCGACGATCATCTTCGGCCCGCGCGGCCGGGGGCTCCACAGCGTCGACGAGTACGTCGAGCTCGCCGACGTGATCGGATGTCGCGACGTCTTCGCGACGTGGCTCGCGATGCCCCGTACACACAAAGGCCGGGCGTAGGGCGCGTATACCGCGCCTGGCCCGGCCTCGTCCCCGAACGGCGGCCGGTGTCGGCCGCTGCTCGAAGAAAACTCAACTCAGTCGATGGCGCTCGCGGTCGCCGGCGAAGCGCAGGCGCGGTCCGCGGCCCTCCGTGGTCCATCCGGGCGTCTCGTAGCCGCACGTCGTGCATCGCAGGAACATCCGTCCGGCTTCCACCTGCAGCAACGGGTCGTGCCCCTGAAGGCCGCAAACTGCGCTGTGGATCGACCGTGTCGCCCGGCTGAACAGATTCCACACCACCCCGCCGGTTTCCTGGGCGGTGACGACCGGCGTCGCTACCTGCTCGATATTCGTCGTCATGATGGCCTCACGCGCTCCCCTGACTGATCAGTAAGACGCCGCGGGGGATACCCGGTTTCGAAACCCCGCTCTGGCGCCGTCTATCTACAAACGTCCTGCCAGCCAGAAACCGATCAGATCAACGGATTGGAATTGAAGGACTTAGGCCTTACGGCAGAGCTGGAGGAAGCCTGCTGAGATGCAGAAAACTGGACAGAATCCAGAGCGTTGGTTGTCTGAAAATATTGCACGGCTCCGCGACAGCCGCGTTACGACGCAACAAGCTCAGCAATTGGGGCGGAAGTTCAGCCTTCCCGGAACATGCTCCGCAGCACGAAGCCGACGTTGGCCGGTCGTTCGCCCAGTCGCCGCATGAAATACGGGAACCACTGGCGGCCGAACGGGATGTAGAGCCGCACGCCGTAGCCGTCCGCGACAAGTGACGTCTGGAGATCGCGCCGGATCCCATAGAGCATCTGGAACTCGAAGCGATCCTTCGCGATCTGCTCGCGCGCCACGAAGGCCCGCGCGTGAGTGATGATCGCCTCGTCGTGCGTCGCGATCGCGGGAAACGCGCCGCGCTTCAGCAGCGTCTCCATCAGCGTGACATAGGCGCCGTCCACATCGGCCTTGCGCTGGTGCGCGACCGACGCCGGTTCCTTGTAGGCGCCCTTCACCAGCCGCACACGCCCGCCGATCGTCAGCACGCGCTCCAGGTCGTCAGGCGTCCTGTGCAGCGCCGATTGCAGCACGACGCCGAGATTGCGGTACCCGAGGCCCCACAGCGTCTCGAAGATTTCGATCGTCACCTCGGTGTACGGCGAGTTCTCCATGTCGATCCGCACGAAGAAACCGTGCGTCGTCGCGGGCTCGAGAATCCGTCGCAGGTTGTCGATGGCCGTCACGCGATCGAGGTCGAGCCCGAGCTGCGTGAGCTTCAGCGAGATGTTCCGCCCGACTCCCGCCTTGACGACGTCGTCGATGACCTCGAGGTATTCGCGCGTCGCCTGATCGGCGGCCGCGGCGCTGTTGACGCTCTCACCCAGATAGTCGAGCGTCTGGGTCAGGCCGCGCGACTCCACCGCGCGTGCCGCGGCAATCGCTTCCTCGGTCGACTCACCGGCGATGAAGCGTCGCGCGAAGCTGGCGGGCGTCGCGAGGCCGTACCGCGACGCCAGCTTCTGCAGCCCGCGGCTGCGCGCCAACAGGTGAAAGAAGGCCTTCGAGGCCGCGTCGATCATCAGTGCGCCTTGTCGGGCGGGACGGGCAGGAGGTGCTCGATCGTCCGGGCGTAGTACCGCAGCACGTTGCGATCACGGAAGCGGAAGGTGCTGCCCTCGACGACGATGATGCCGCGCGCGGCGAAGAGATCGGCCGCGGTGTCGAGCACCTCGTCCGGATCCGTGCTGGCCATGTTCGCGCCGGCGGCGACGAGCAGCTCGATCAATCCGGAGACCCGCGCCTTGAGATCGGCGCGCGCGATCGATGGTCGCAGGCACGAGGCGACGATCGACGTGGGGACGACCTTCATGAGGCGGCCAATCGTGTCGCGCACGTGATGGGCGAGGTCGAGCACGTCGCGGCGGGCCTGGGGATCGAAGCCTTTGGCCTCGATCGGCTGTCCGAACGTCACAAACGCCCGCGACTTGTAGCCGACGGCGGCGCGGACCATCTCGGCGAACTCGCGCGTGAACGGCTTTTGCGTGCGCTTCACCTTCTGCCGCGCCAGGATGTGATCCTCGAGCACGAGGTCGTAGGCGATGGCGCACGGCATGAGGAGCAGGTCCGAACGTCCCGAGTGGAGCGCCGCGTTCACGAGCCCGGTCTTGGGGGCCTTCAGCTCGCCGCTGTAGCTCCGGCCGCCCTCGATGTAGAACATCAGGTCGTGCCGCTGAAGGATCTCGGCGACGTACGCCTTGAGCGTGATCAGATAGCCCGGATCCTTGACGTTCCGCCTGATCGGGATCGCTCCAGTGACGTGCCGATGGATGAGCCCAAGCGGACCGCCGAACAGGTTGATTCCCGCCGCGATGACCGGTGGCCGGATCTGATGGTCCTCGAGCACCAGCGGCTCGATCAGATAGTCGATGTGACTGCGGTGGTTCGAGATGTAGACGACGCGACCGCGCGCGGTGACGTCCGGCAAGCTGTCGATGTTCTCGGCGATGCGCGTGATTTTCCGGAAAATGGGGTAGAGCGGGTGCTTCAGCACCCGGTAGATCGCGTGCCGCTGCGTCGTCCGCAGCTCGTCGAGATACTCGTGGACCCGGGCTTCGGCGCGGGCGCCCGATTCCCCGTGGCTGCCGTTCAGATAGGCGACGACCTCCTCGCGGGCCATCACTGCTTTGGTGATGTCGTCGAGCCCTGAATCTCTCCGCACGGCTAGCCCTGCGTCCCTTGCTCGATGGCCTTGCAGATCGCGTTGGTGAACTCCGTCGTGCTCGCGGTGCCGCCGAGATCGTGCGTCCGGACCTTGCCTTCGCCCAGGACGCGCTCGAGGCCGCGGCGGACACGGCTCGCCACCTCGCGTTCCTCGATGTGGTCGAGCATCAGCACGGCGGAGAGCAGCAGCGCCGTCGGATTCGCGAGGTTCTTGCCGGCGATGTCCGGCGCGCTGCCGTGGACCGCCTCGAAGACCGCCGTATCGGTGCCGAGATTGGCGCCCGGCACGACGCCGAGCCCGCCGACGAGCCCGGCGCACAGGTCGGAGATGATGTCGCCGTACAGGTTCGGCAGCACGAGCATGTCGAACGTCTCGGGCCGCATCACCAGGTGCATGCACGCCGCGTCGACGATGCGCTCGTCGTACTCGATGTCGGTGTACTGCCGCGCGACGTCGCGCACGGTCCGCACGAACAGGCCATCACCGAGCTTCATGATGTTGGCCTTGTGCACCGAGGTCACCTTCTTGCGCCCGCGCTCACGCGCGTAGCGGAACGTGAACTCGGCGATGCGTCGCGAGGCGCGCTCCGTGATGATCTTCAGGCTCTCGACGACGCCCGGCACGACCTCGTGCTCGAGGCCGGAATACAGGTCCTCGGTGTTCTCGCGGACGATGACGAGATCGATGCCGGTGAACTTCGTCGGCACGCCGGGCATCGTCCAGACCGGCCGGAGGTTCGCGTAGAGATCGAGCGCCTTGCGAAGGCCCACGTTGACGCTGGTGAACCCTTCGCCGATCGGCGTGGTCACCGGGCCCTTCAGGGCGATCTTCGTGCGCTTGACCGAGTCGATCAGCTCGACCGGCAGGGCCGTGCGATGGCGCTCGAAGGCGAGGATGCCGGCGTCATGGCGATCCCACTCGATGCGGACGCCCGCCACCTGCAGGATCCGGAGTACCGCCTCGGTCACCTCGGGGCCGATGCCGTCGCCGGGAATGAGCGTGATGGTGTGGGTCATTCGCGCGTTTCCCAGAGGCAGAGCACCAGCCCGCCCGCGATCGCCAGCGCCATGAGCGACGTCGACGTCGCGTGCAGCCTGCCGAAGGCCACGCGCCGCGCGTCGTCGTCGGGCAGCGAGGCGATCGGCACGCCCGAGCTGGCCCTGAGGCGCGCAATCTGTGGATCGACGAGCATCCCGGCGGCGACCGTCGCCGCGAGCATCGCCCCGATCAGCGTGACGCGCAGTCCGAACCCGCGAGGCCGCGGCCCGACGACGCGCATCGTCACGAGCGCCGTCAGCATCACGGCACCCGCGACGTAGCTCACCGTGTGGAACTGGCGGAGCACGTCGCCGACGAGCGTGGCCGCGCGCGTCCTGCCGTCGACCGGATCCCGCTGTTCGAGCGATCGGAACGCGACGGGCGCGACGATGGCGCCGATTGTCACCATCCCGCCCAGCCACGCGACGAGGGCCAGGACGTAGATGTACCGCACGGCCGCCATACCGGTATTATAGTGAGGTTCCGTACGGCTCCCGGCCCGCCTGTTTCGCGTCGGATCCGGCGCGCGCATGTCCTCGACAGACGTCCCTGAACGTACCGTGCCGCCCATCGCGTGGGAAGACTGGACGCCCCGCGCGTTCGCGCGCGCGCGAGACGAGGGCCGTCCCGTCCTTCTCTCGATTTCGGCAAACTGGTGTCACGGCTGCGCCGTGATGGACAACGTCGCGTACGGCGACTCGCGCGTGGCGGACCTCGTCGCACGCGAGTTCGTCGCCGTGCGGATCGACGCCGACCGCCGTCCCGACATCAACGATCGCTACAACCTCGATGGCTGGCCGACGACCGCGCTGCTGACGCCGTCGGGCGAGATTCTCACCGGCTCCACCTACTTGCCGCCCGACGCGCTGCTCTCGATGCTGACCGAGGCCGCGACCGCCTACCGCGCCGGGCGCGCGTCGCTCGACGAGCGCGCGGAGGCGCAGGGGGAAGCACGACGACAGCAGCCCCGGACGCGCGCCGCCGTCGAGCCGGATCTCGCCGCGCCGGCGTGGATCGCACGTCAGGTCATCGATCAGTGCGACCCCGATCACGGCGGCTTCGGCGCCGACGGCAAGTTCCTGCACGTGCCCGCGCTGCACGTCGCGATCGCGGAATACGAGCGCACGAACGAGGAGTCGCTGGCGCGCGCCATCACGCGGACGCTCGACGGGATGGCCGACGGCGACGTCCACGACCAGGTCGACGGCGGATTCTTCAGATACGCCGCGGGCCGGGACTGGTCGCGTCCGCACACCGAGAAACTGCTCGACGATCAGGCCGGGATCGCCGGCGTCTATCTCGAAGCGGCGCGTGTCTTCGGCCACGACCGCTGGCGGGATGTCGCCATCGACACGATTCGCTTCGTGCGCGCGACACTGGCGGACGAGGCGGACGCGACCTTCTTCGCCAGCCTGGCGGCCGACGATGCCTACTACGAAGTGCGGACACGGTCCCTGCGCCGGACCTTGAGTCCTCCGCGTGCCGACCGCACGAGCTTCACCGACGCGACCGCGCGTGCCGCATCGGCGTGGATCCGCGCCGGCGCGCTGCTGCCCGATCCGCTCGTCGCCGAAATGGGCGCCCGTGCCCTGGACCGTATCGTCACGCGGACGTACGCGCCAGGCCAGGGCCTGGCCCACTGGATCGACGGCGAGGTCGGCTACCGCGGCCTGCTGGTTGACCAGGTGTTCCCGGCGTTCGCGCTGCTGGATCTCCACGAAGCCACCGGCAACCCGACGTTTTCCATGCTCGCCGAGGAACTGATGCGCACGGCGCTCAGGACGCACTGGGACGAAGCCTCCGGCGCCCTGGCCGATCGCGTGATCGAGCCCGGCGACGTCGGCCAGTTGCGTGATCCCGCCATTCCGGCCGCCGCCAATGCGATGGCGGCTCGCGTGCTGGCCCGGCTGTCGCGCCTGACGGGCGATCTGGTGCTGCAGGATCGCGCGCTGGACGTCCTGCGCGCCCTGACTCCGGGCTCCCGCCAGCAGGGCTTGTTCGGCGCCGGCTACGCCCTCGCCATCCTGGACGTGCTTCGCTGACCGTCGCCGGTTGCGGCGCCGGTGTGCGGGTTTGATAGACTCGCTCTTTTTTGGAGGTTCCCGTGTCGCAGGATCGTGCCCGGCTCGTCCCGGTGCTCCACAACATCGCCACCCAGCTCCGGATCGACTCGATCCGTGCCACGACGGCGGCCGGCAGCGGCCACCCCACGACCTGCGCGTCGGCGGCTGACGTGGTGGCCGCGCTCTTCTTCTCGGAGATGCGCTTCGACCCGGCGAACCCGCACCATCCGCTGAACGATCGCTTCATTCTCTCGAAGGGACACGCGGCGCCTCTTCTGTACGCCGCCTGGTCGGCCGTCGGCTACGTGAAGCACGACGAGCTGATGAAGCTGCGCGAGATCGACACGGACCTCGAGGGCCATCCGACGCCGCGCCTCGCGTTCGTGGACGTCGCGACCGGATCGCTCGGCCAGGGGCTCGCGGCCGGCCTGGGCTCGGCGCTCAACGCGCGGCGCATCGGGTCCGACTACCGGACGTACGTGCTGATGGGCGACGGCGAGACCGCGGAAGGGTCCGTCTGGGAAGCGGCCGACAGCGCGTCGTTCCTGAAGGCCGACAACCTCGTGGGCTTCGTCGACGTCAACCGGCTGGGGCAGAGCCGGCCGACCATGTGGCAGCACGACATGGAGGCGATCGCGCGCCGGTGGCGCGCGTTCGGCTGGCACGCGATCGTGATCGACGGCCACAACATGGACGCGATCCTCGACGCGCTCGCCGAAGCCCGCCACACGAAAGGCCAGCCGACGGCGATCCTCGCGCGGACGTTCAAGGGCTACGGCGTCTCGTTCCTGCAGGACAAGGAAGGCTGGCATGGCAAGGCGCTGAAAGCCGGCGACGAGGAGAACAAGGCGATCAAGGAGCTCGAGGCGACGCTCCGGCCCGTGGCCGACGGCGCGGCGGACGCGCTGTTGAAGGCGATTCCGAAGCCGCCGGCGCCGCCCGCGGCGACGACCGGTCAGCCGTCGCTGCCTGCGCCGTCCTACAAGGCCGGCGATCTCGTCGCCACGCGCGAGGCCTACGGCACGGCCCTCGCGCATCTCGGCCAGGCAGACCGGCGCATCGTCGCGCTCGACGCGGACGTGGGCAACTCCACGTTCAGCGACCGGTTCGAGAAGGTCGCCGGCGATCGCTTCTACCAGTTCTACATCGCCGAGCAGGCGATGGTGGGCGCCGCGATGGGCCTTTCGGCGCGCGGCGCGATTCCGTTTCCGTCGACGTTCGCGTGCTTCCTGTCGCGCGCGTACGACTTCATTCGCATGGCGGCCATCAGCAACTCGAACGTGAAGCTGGCCGGCTCGCACGCCGGCGTGTCAATCGGCGAGGACGGCCCGTCGCAGATGGCGCTCGAAGATCTGGCGATGACGCGCGCCGAGCCGAACTTCACGGTGCTCTATCCGAGCGACGCGGTCTGCGGGGAGCGCTGCGTCGAGCTGGCGGCCTATCATCCCGGGCCCGTCTATATCCGGACCAGCCGCCCGAAGACGCCGATCCTCTACGGCGCCGACGAGGTCTTCACCGTCGGCGGATCGAAGGTGCTGCGGCATTCGGGCGCCGACAAGGTCACCGTCGTCGGCGCCGGCGTGACGCTCTTCGAGGCGCTGAAGGCGTACGACCTGTTGAAGAAGGATGGAATCGCGATCCGCGTCATCGACGCCTACTCGATCCAGCCGATCGACGCGGCCACGCTCAAGACGGCTGCGAAGGCCACGGGCGGCAAGGTGATCACCGTCGAAGATCACTACGCGGCCGGCGGTCTTGGCGACGCCGTCGCCCAGGCGCTGGCGCCTCAGGGACAAACGGTGGTCCGTCTGGCGGTCACCGAGATCCCGCGCAGCGGCAAGCCCGACGAATTGCTGGAGCGCTTCGGGATTTCAGCGTCGAGGATCGTCGCCGCGGTGAAATCGCTGGTCTAAAAGAGAATCCACAGCAATCTGTGGACTCAATTCGTGAGTACCGCAGCCTCGCCGTACTGCGCGATCTTGTCGTCGAACGCCTTGAGGATCTCGTCCCGCCGCTGCAGCAACGGCTTCGGGCCGTAGTACAGCAGCTTGCCGAGGTGCGCCTTCAGCGTCGGTTCGTCGAGCGCCTTCAACTTCACGTAGAAGTCGCGGTCGATCCGTGTCATGGGGAACGGCATCGTCGGGATCGCGGTGAACGCGCGCGAGTGATCGATCAGGATCAGGTTCCAGATTGGATCGAGCAGCAGGTTGCCCTGGTTCCGATCGATGTTGGCGACCAGGTTGTCGAAGATGCGCTGTCGAAAGATCTGCCGATTCCACGCGGCCGGGTCCGGCGCCGCCGCGCTGTCCCGCGTCTTCAGCAGGACGACGTCGTCCACCCACATCTGCGCGGAGCCAGACTCGCCGTGGAGCGTCCGCTCGACCGTGGGCGGCACCATGTGCAGCCCCAGCAGCTTGTCGAGCTCGTACGCAGCGATTTCCGACCGATAGCTTTCGAAGAACCCGTGCACCTTGCCCGGCTGGAGCGGTTTGAAGACGATCCCGCTGACGAGGCCGCCCGGCGCGAACAGACAGTGCTTCGGGTGGGTGACGCCGACCTGCGTCTCGTCGCACTTGCCGACCTTCGCGGTCCGTATAAATTCCTCGTACTCCGCCTCGTGACCGATCCACCGCTTCGATCCTTCGGCGGCTGCGATGGCGACCTGCGCGGGCCCTGGCGCGGGCGCCTGCGCGCGCGGCGCCGCCGCCAGCGCGAGGGCCGCCAGCGCGGTGCCAGTCAACAGGCGTGACATGGGGAGTCTCC
>JBKPSY010000091.1:0-7142 GCA_046735235.1 Acidobacteriota bacterium
AACGTGGGCCCTGGCGGTGCATATTGGAATGCGCGCTACAGTAACTGGCGTCCCCAAGCCTGATCAACGCGCGCGACTCCACAAAGTTGCACGAGGCACGACTCCGTGTTGAATGGCCGCCCAATGACCAACGACCCGCGCCGCCGCGCACTGATGCGCCAGGGGTTCCTGTTCCTGTTGCTCGCTCTCGTCCTCGGCCTGGCGATCATCGCGCTGCCGCATCCCTCGCGATGGCGGGCTGCGCACGTCTCGGCGCTTCTCACCGGGCTCGTTCTGGTGGTGATGGCGTTGGCATGGAGCGACCTGCGGCTCACCAACGGCCAGCGCTCGCTGGCGTACACGACAGGGTTGGTCGCTGCTTACGGCGGGCTTGTCGGCGGCGTGTTCGGGGCGATCACGGATCTCCCAGGTCCGGCGTCGAACCCGGGAGTTGCTCCGCCGATGCCGCAGGCCGTGGTGTTCTTCGCGATCCTCGCGATCATCGTCCCGAGTCTCTTTGTCTCGTTCGGCCTCGTGGTGTACGGGATGCGAGGCCGTGCGACAGAAGAGTGATCCCGGGAAGAACGCGAGCTCCGTGCTCTTACGTCGTGGTGCGCTTGACGCTCTCCGCCCGCGGACCCTTCGGGCCGTCGGACACGTCGAACTCGACTCCATCACCCTCGCGCAGATCGGCGATGCCCTCGCCATAGATCGCGCTCTGGTGAAAGAAGTATTCCTGGCCGGTCTCACCCTTGATGAAGCCAAAGCCCTTGTCCACTCGCAGCGTACGAATTGTTCCCGTCATGTATCGATCTCCGATCTAGTTTGGTTGACCTGACACCCGCCGCGCGACGCGGTGGAGGCACAAGGCTCGCGCCCTGGCTCCCCCGCCTTCGCACTCACTTACCAACGCGGCTCCGAGCGACGTCGCGTTTCGCCGCCATAGCCGCCGCCCCCGCCTCCGGAAAACGCGGGCTTCGGCCGCGCTTCGTTGACGGCCAGACTGCGGCCGCCAAGCTGATATTCATTCAGCTCTGCGATCGCCTTCTGCGCCTCGTCATCGCTGGCCATCTCGACGAACGCAAACCCGCGCGCCCGTCCGGTGGTCATGTCGCGCATGACTTTCACCGTTTCCACGGTGCCCGCACGCGCGAACAGCTCCTGGAGCTCCGCTTCCCCGGTTTCATACGGGAAATTTCCGACAAACAACTTTCGACCCATGATCTGACTCCTCTGCCGCGAAACGCGACATCAACGCCGCCTGGGGCGGCGCACAGTTTCCACGGCCTCGAAGGAATCGCCGTGGTCCGGAATTTCGTCTCGTAGCTAGGTACTCGGGGAGGAGCGAGTCAGAAAAGAGGCTCGTTACGCCAGGAATCAGCACAGCACGCGGCAAGATCCGAGATACCAGTCTACACCAACTGGGGATGGAGCGTATCTGATGCCTGGTCCGGAGCCTGGAAGTGTCCCCGGAGCTGCGTGCGCCTTCACCAGAATGAAATGACGAACGCGGCGAGAATCAGCGCGACGGAAACGAGCCCGAGGAGGGTATCGATGGAGCGGCTCGACGTCGTCGGCGATTGCGAATTCATGCGTCACGGTGCGCGAACAACGGCGCGCGCGTCAACAAGGTCTGACCGGATGACGAATGTAACAGTCGATTCCATCCGAAACGGCAAGGGCGGCCGACGAAGCGGCCTTGGCCGGGATCTTCGCGTCGCCCCGGGCGAGCGCGTGAGTGTCACCGTGGCTGGACGGGCGATTCAGGAATGCGACGGCCAAGAAGCCGCCGAGTTGCTAGCGTTCCGTGACGTCCCGCACGAATCCCAGCGCGCCCGCCACCTCTCCAAGCTCGTTCGTCATCGGGCTGACGGAGCTCACGACCCTGCGCTCGGTGCCGTCGGCGCTGCGAATACGGAATTCGACCTCTTCGCTCCGGCCGGGAATTCGCCGCGAGAAACTCTGCTCCAGTTTCTGACGGTCATCCGGGTGAACGAAGTCGAGCAGCGGGCGGCCCGGGAGCGTCGCCGAGGGCTCGCCGAGCATCTCGCCCATCCGGCGGTTGGCGAACGTCGTCCGGTGTGACGTGTCGATGGTCCAGATGCCTTCGTGCGCCGTGTCGATGATCGTGCGATACCGCGCCTCGCTCCGTCGCACGGATCGCTCCACCTTGTCGCGGCCGATGGCGACCGCCGCCAGGTCGGTCGCCGCGTCCACCCACTCGACTTCGGGCCCGTTGGGACCTCGCCGTTCCCGGTAATACATCGCGAAAGTGCCGAGCACCGTCCGATCCGACGCCAGGATCGGCGTGGACCAGCACGCCTGCAGGCCGTGCGGCAGCGCAAACTGCGCAAACCCCTCCCAGTAGGGATGGGTGCTGATGTCCTCGACGATCACCCGTTCCCCGAGATAGGCCGCCGTGCCGCAGGAGCCGTTCTTCGGGCCGATGGGCTGGCCGTCGAGCAAGCGCGTGTATTCCGTGGGAAGGCTGGGCGCGGCGCCGTCGCGCAGACACTTCTCTTCCTGGTCGACCAGCAGGATTGACGCGAGCAGCCCCTCGCGCTGGGCCTCGATCAACCGGACGACCCGGTCGAGGACGTCGGGAAGCGCGCGCCCGCGCGCGATCAATTCCAGCACCGCGAAGCGGCCAGCGTCGAATGTCGGCGAGAGAGGCATGACAGGTGAAATATAGTGCCGACCCGATGGCTTCTCAAGGGCTGAACGCCACTCTAGCGGAACCGGTTTCCAGGCTTGGAACCGCGAGCAGGTTCGCGGCCGGACGGCTCGCGGGCGATGTTTGCCGCCGCAACGGCTCCGTCGTTCGGTAGGATTTCCGCTGATCGACGGGCGCGACCTAACGTTCCGGTAGCGGGACCGAGGCGAGCAGCCGGTACAGCGTCAGGTCATATCCGATCTTGATGAGGCCGGCCGCGAAGAACGGCACGTTGATCATCGCAGGGTGCGCGAACATGATCCCGACCAGCACTGGGCTGACGGCAGCCCCGACCGTTCGGGCCACGCCGGTGATGCCTGCGGCGGCGGATCGCTCCTCTGGTGTCACGACCGCCATCAGATACGACTGGCGCGTCGGCACATCCATTTGACTGATGCTGAACCGCACCAGCAGGACCAGCACGGCCAGGCGCAGCGTCGGCATCAACGGAACAAGGATCAGCAGGACGTTCGACGGCAAATGCGTCGCCACCATGGTTCGCAGCAAGCCGAATCGCGATGCGAGCCTCGAGGCGACGAGCGCGGAGATCCCCGCGAGCACGTTGGCCCAGAAGAAAATCACGCCGAGCGCTTCCGGTCGCACACCGAATCGCAGATAGAACCAGTACGCGGCGAAGCTCTGCACGACGAACCCGCCGCCGAACGCGTCCAGCGCGAACAATGCCGAGAGGATGGCGACGATCCGGCGTGATGGCCCGAGGCCTGACAGCCGCTGGAGCACTCCCATTGCCGAGTCGCGATCGGCGCCGGTAGTCACTTCCGTCGCCGGCGACAGCCCCGAGAACAGACCCGCCAAGGCTACGCCCAGGAGGGCGTACATCACGATCACCAATCGGTACCCGTCCACCGACGGCGTCGCGGATCTCTCGAGAACCGTTGTCAGAAATCCCGCGGCCAGTGCGCCCGACGCCGTCGCCACGGCGCCGACCAGCGTGTACCACGCAAACACCTCTGTGCGCGTCCGGGCCGTGACGACGTGGGAGAGCGCTGCCTGCTCGATGGACAAGAACGGACCGACCTCGCTGCCGCTCGGGCTGATCACTCCGATCGTGCCTGCCACCAGCAGGAGCCAGAACACCCGCGTGGAGGCAAACGTCAACCCTGCGGCCGTCATCAACGCCGCTCCGGCCAACAGCACGCGTTTCCGTCCGATGCGATCCGCGCGCGTCGTCAGAAACAACGACACGAGGACGTCTCCGGCAAGCGTCATCGTCAAGAGCGTTCCGATACGCTGTTCGGACAGGCCGATGCCGACGAGATAGAACACGAGGACGAGGGAAAGGGAGCCGTACGCGAAAAGACGAATCAGCCGAGTTGCGAATAGCAGCCAGGCGTCAGCCGTGAGGCCTCTGAGGGCGCTGGACATTCCCTATACCGTATTGCGTCCGGGCCGCGCGCTTCACAGCTTTGTGGGACGTTCGTGCCTGCCGGCTGAGGGGCGACCCCGTCTACGAGCGCCGGGTTGAATTGGAGGGGAAGCGAGAACGCCGCCAGCCTACACTCGCCCACCGACCAGCACCAACGGCACTTGAGGATCTCGTACTGGCCGAGTCGAGTCCATCACACGCAAGCGGTCTGTCGCTAGCGGTCCACGTTATCGAGCATCCATATGTTACCGGTGGCATCCACCATGGGCAGCGTCATTCGATTCCGTGACACTGACGGCTGCGCGCTGGCAAGGTCGTCACCCCAAATGCGGTGAGCCGGGCTGTCGAAATGCGTCACCTGGAGCGGGCTCCCGTTCGCGATCCCTCGCGCCTCATCGAACGGCAGCGCCCACACGTGAAATAACGAGCCATTCCTGCGCCAGACGTACAGTAACTTCCCGTCTGACGACCACCGCGGCTTGTCAGCCCACCCTTGCGGATCGGTCAGCCGCGTCCACTCGGCAACCGGAACTTGACGCGCCACGTTGGGGATGACACAGATGATGGCCCGGCCGGGAAGGGTCGTCAGGAAACTGATCCATCGGCCGCTTGGCGAGTAGCGCGCCTGCCAGAGATCTCCCGCAGGGTCCTCGGTCACAATTGCGGCCGCTGTGTCCGCTTGCGGCGCCGCAGCAATCGGCCAGCGCACCAGGACGGTGTGCCCGCGCGGTCGCGTCCACGAGAGGAGAATCGCTTTGCCATCCGGCGACCAATCCTGCGACTCCACAAACACCTCGCTTGGATTAGCCAACAGGGTCTCGCCGGCGCCGGACGCCTCACGCATCGCCACCGAAAATTGGGGGCGTCCTCCGCTCAGGCGGCCCCACGCGTAGGCCAGTCGGCTGCCGTCCGGGGACCAGACCGGAGCAAAGCGCTCATGATCGTCGCGCGCCAGCAGACGTTTCTCTTTCGTCGTCAGGTCCACCGTCCACAGTTCCGACGTGCCAGTTCCTACACCTGAGACGACATAAGCGAGGCGCTGGCCATCAGGCGCGGGGGCGGCCGAGGTCGGCACCGCCGCGCTGGCGTCTGTCACCGGCGTGCCGGGACCGCTGACACTTCCGCCGACGGGATCGAGAGGATAGGCCCAGAGGCGAATCGATTCCGCCTTGATCGTGAACGCGATCCGCCTTCCGTCGCGTGCCACCACCATGCGCGTGTCTTGTCCCGTGCCTGCGCTGAGTCGATCGAGCGCGCCTGCAGCGAGGGTTTTCGGATCGACGTCGAGCTTCCAGATGTTCCAGATGAAGTTGACTCGGAGCTCGACGTACACGGCGGCCCCGTCAGGCGCCCAGGTGAACTCACCGATCTCCCCGCCAGTCAGGTTTCGCATCGACTCTGGCAGCGTCGTGATGGTCGCCTGACCTCCATCGAGCGGAACGGTATACATCGCGGCATCTGGTCGTTGGACGGTCGCGGCCATCAGCGAGACGCGGCGGCCGTCAGGGTGCCAGGCCCAGGCCGACACTTGAGCCCGGTCGGG
Organism: Acidobacteriota bacterium; assembly: GCA_046735235.1. Lineage (GTDB taxonomy): Bacteria > Acidobacteriota > Vicinamibacteria > Vicinamibacterales > JAENWD01 > JAENWD01. The sequence continues at coordinate 5,623 of JBKPSY010000091.1, forward strand.
GAACGGCTCGAGTACTCGTCGCGGCGGGGAACCATCCGTGGCGACCACGAACAGCGCGCCGACGTTGAACCCTGCCGGCGCCAGCGAAAACAGAATGCGCGATCCATCGGGCGACCATTTCGGCCGCACGCCAAACGGCGCCAGCCGACGTTCCAGTCCTCCGAGGGCGGGCACCAGGAAGAGTCCGCCGCCATCGCGCTCTGAACGAAACACCAATTGAGTACCGTCGGGCGACCAGTCGGGTTCCGTATCTGCCGCAAGGGATTTTGTGATCTGCACGGCATCGCCACCGCCCGTGACCGGCTGCACCCAGATGTCGAAGTTGCCGCCCTGGTCCGAGGCGTAGGCGATCAAGCGGCCGTCTGGTGAAAACGTCACGTCAGTCTGAAGGCCTGGCGCGATCGTCAGCCGCGTGAGGGGGCGCTCTGTGGCAGCACTCCGGGCTGACGCCGGCTGCGACGAGAGGCGGGTGTTCCGCCACCACACGGCGGCAGCCCCCGCCGCCAGGAGCGACACGACGATGGCCACGAGTACTCGACGACGCGGTCGTTGGCGCGCAGGCGTGGCCACGGTGGCACGGCTCGAATCGGAGTCTTCCTTGATCTCCGCGAGATCGACACGTACATCCGCCATCGTCTGGAAGCGCTTCGCCGGATCCTTGCGAAGACATCGGAGGATCGTCCGCTCGAGATCGTGCGGCAACGTCGAAACCAGCGTGCTCGGCGGCGTCGGCTGACTCTGCATCACCGCTGACAATGTCTCTGCGGGTGTCTTGCCGCTGAACGCTCGCTGCCCGGTCGCCATCTCGTAGAGCATGGCGCCGAAGCTGAAGATGTCCGCCCGCGCGTCGACTGCCTCACCCGATGCCTGTTCGGGAGCCATGTAGGCCAGCGTGCCCATGCGTTGACCGGCTTCGGTGAGGTGCTCGATCAACTGCGTGGGCGCCGACGGATCCCGTTCCTCATCCTCTTCGTACAGCAGCTTCGCCAGGCCGAAGTCGAGTACTTTCACGCTGCCGTCAGTGCCCACGACCACGTTGGCCGGCTTGAGATCGCGATGGATGATGCCCCGCGCGTGGGCTGCTGCCAGGGCATCCGCGACCGCAATCGCGATCCGCAGCGTTTCACCGAGACGCAAGCCGCCGCGCGGGATGAGCGCGTCGAGGCTCTTGCCCCGCACATATTCCATGACGAGGAAATCGACGCCGTTGGCAGACTCGACTTCGTGAATCGTGACGATATGCGGATGCGCCAGTGCGGCAGCAGCCCTCGCCTCGCGGAGGAATCGCTGGCGCCGTCCCTCGTCGGCGAGTCGGTCCGACGGCAGAACCTTGATGGCCACTTCACGGCCAAGGCGAGGATCCCGCGCCCGGTAGACCTCGCCCATCCCGCCCGCGCCGATCGGCGCGAGGATTTCGTACGGGCCGAGCGTCGTGCCTGCAGAAAGCGGCATGAACGCGGCCGATTATAGCGGCTCGATCAATAATCCGCTCGGCCGACGCTGTTAGGCGGTGCGGCGCC
>JBKPSY010000092.1:0-25424 GCA_046735235.1 Acidobacteriota bacterium
ACGAACGTCGGCGGCGCCACGTTGGCCTGCGCCGCATAGAGCACGCGCACCGCCCGGCGAGTGGGGCTGGTCGGCGGATGCGCCGCCGTGATCTGCTGCAGGAAGCGATTCAGTTTCGGCGTCGGCACGCGCGCCAGCCGCGCCGCGGCCACGCGATCGATGGCCTCGAGCAGCTTCGGCGTGCGCTCGCCCGTTTGCGCCGACAGGTGCAGCACGGGCGCGTAGTCGAGGAACTTCAGCTGGCGGCGCAGCTCCTCGTCGAAGTGCTTCACGAAGTCGGGACCGTTGCCCTTGACGAGGTCCCACTTGTTGGCGGCGATGATTACGCCGCGTCCCTGCTTGTCGGCCTCGCCGGCAATCGCGGCGTCCTGATCGGTGGCGCCGACGGTCGCATCGATCACGAGCACCACGACGTCCGCCTTCTCTATGGCGCGTCGCGCCAGCAGCACGCTCAGCGACTCGACCGGCCCCGACCGGCCCACGCGGCCCGGGCGGCGGATGCCCGCGGTGTCCACGATTCGGAAGTCGCGCTTGTGCCAGCGCATCACCGAGTCCACCGCGTCGCGTGTCGTCCCTGGCATCTCGCTGACGAGCATCCGCTGCTCCTGCAGCAACCGATTGACCAGTGACGACTTGCCTGCGTTCGGCCGCCCGACAATCGCCACGCCGATCTCTTTCGGCAGCGCCTCGCGGGTGGCGGTTGCCTCGGGCCCTTCCTGGCGCGCGACCCGGCCGGTCTGCCGCACGATCTCGTCGAGGAGGTCGTCCACGCCAAGCCCGTGCTCGCCCGACACCTCGAGCAGCGGATCGATCCCAAGCTCGTAGAACTGCAGCGCGGCTTCTCGGGCCTTCTTCACGTCTATCTTGTTGACCACAGCGAGAATCGGCGTGTTGGTCGCGCGAAGTGCCGAGAGGATGTTGAGATCGCCGGGGATCAACCCCTGCTGGCCGTCGAGGACGAGCACGAGCAGGTCTGCCTGTGCAATCGCACGGTGCCCGTTCTCGACGACGAGGTCGAGGAGGGGGTCTTCCGTCGCGCCGAACATGCCGCCGGTATCGAGTAGGCGAAAGTCCACGCCCTGCCAGGAGGTCTGCTGCTCGATCAGATCGCGTGTTGTGCCCGCCACGGGCGTGACGATCGCCTTGCGCGTTCGCGTGATCCGATTGAACAGCGTGGACTTGCCGACATTGGGCCGTCCGACGAGCACGACGAGCGGAAGGGCGCGACTCACGGAACGAATTGTAACGGGCGCGAGCGGCCAATCTGCGGGCCCCGAGGGCCGCCCCGCAGGGCATGCGCCGCCCAGCCCCAGCATTTGACACCGTAAGTATCTCTGTTTATGATACTTACCGGGCGTGGGGTTGCCCGGCATGATCAAGCTGGACATCGTCAACGAAGTCTCGAAGATCGCCGACATCACCAAGGTGAAGGCCGAACTGGCCGTCGACGCCGTATTCGATGCGATGCGCGTGTCGATGCAGCGGGGCGAGCGCATCGAATTGCGCGGGTTTGGCGTCTTCCAGGTGAAGCCCCGCAAGCGCGGGATCGGCCGTAACCCACGGACCGGCAAGGAAGTGCGGATTCCGCCCGGCCGGACCATTCGTTTCAAACCCGGCAAGGACCTGCAGAACATCTCGTAGTCTCCCGACGTCCGGATCGGTAGAACCTGCCCTGTTGATCGAACGTTTCCGTTGACTGATCGCTTCGAGCCCCGTCGTCCGCTTTCGCCTGCGGAGTCTCGGGTCGTCTTGCCCGAAGTACTGCAGACGCCGATGGTAGAGCTGTGGCCGCCGGCGGCGGTCCGACGCAAGGACCGCATCTGGCTGCACGTTCTGCTCGTGCTGCTCACCCTGGCGACGACGACGATTGCGGGGGTCGATCACTACCTCGCATTCCGGAACACCTTCGTCACGCCGAGTCTCAGCCTGTCGCTCCTCGCCCACGGGCTCGCCTACAGCTTGACGATTCTGGCCATCCTCGGGGCGCACGAAATGGGGCACTACGTCGCGTGCCGCCACTACGGCATCGACGCAACGCTGCCGTTCTTTCTGCCGGCGCCGCTCATCCTGACGGGTACGTTCGGCGCGGTGATTCGGATTCGCCAGCCGATCTTCCACAAGTCGGCGCTGTTCGACATCGGCATCGCGGGACCGATTGCCGGATTCGTCATCGCCGTCCCGGCGCTCCTGCTCGGGCTGCACTGGTCCACCGTGACGCCGCCTCCCAGTGGGCCGCTGCCTCCAAACGTCGTGTGGCTGTCGCTCGGTGAGCCATTGCTCTTCAAGGTCGCTTCATGGCTCGTCTGGGGCCCGCTGCCGGATTCACTGTCGCTCAATATGCACCCCGTGGCGTTCGCCGCGTGGTTCGGCCTCTTGATGACCGCGCTGAACCTCTTCCCGATCGCACAGCTCGATGGCGGCCACATCTCGTACGCGGTCTTCGGCCGGCGCGCGACTTGGATCACCTATGCTGGATTCCTTGTGGCGCTCTCGCTGTCGCTGGTCTCGTACAGCTGGGTCTTCTGGACGGTGACGATCGCGGCGATGCTCTTCATGGCAGGGCCCAGGCATCCGCCGGTCGTGGACGAGGACATGCCGCTGTCGCCGGGACGCCGCTGGCTGGCGCTGGCGGCGCTGATCATCTTCGCGCTCTGCTTCACGCCGGCGCCGATTCAGCCGATGGATCTTCTGGGTCGTTGACCCGTACACCGAGGACTCGGAGGTCGCCAGGGGTTCACTGAGCGAGCGGCCACAGAGGCACGGAGAGCACAGACAACAACCTGGCGGCCGCGAAGCCGCGCGACGTTCTTCCTCTGTGATCTCTGCGTCTCTGGGGCTGCCACTCGGTGGCTTCTGACGATCTCCGTGGGCTCAGCGTGCGAGCGCGAGATCAGAGCATACCGACAGGGTCGACGTCGACGGCCACGCGGCGCAGCAGTTCGGGCCGCAACACCAGCGCGGCGGCCAGCGCGCGGCGTGCGGCGGTGCGATGCCGAGTCTTGAGGAATATCTGCGCGCGATATTCGCCGCGCAGCTTCGCAAGCGGCGCCGGCGCAGGGCCGAGTACTGCCGTTCCCGCAGGCGCCCGGAGCTCGCCCACGAGGTCGTGCGCGCCGCCCATCGCCTCCGCATAGCTCTTTCCCCGCACGACGACGTTGATCAGGCTGACTGCCGGCGGATAGCGCATCGCCTGCCGGTAGCGCAGTTCCTCGCGGTAAAAGCCGTCGTAGTCCTGGCGACACGCGAGACGGATGCTGTAGTGATCCGGATTGATCGTCTGGACGACCGCGATACCCCTCCGCTCGCCGCGTCCCGCGCGGCCCGCGACCTGCGTCAGCAGCTGGAACGTCCGCTCGGCCGCGCGGAAGTCGGCCAAGCCAAGCCCCATGTCCGCCGAGACGACGCCGACGAGTGTCACGCCGGGGAAGTCGTGGCCCTTGGCGATCATCTGCGTGCCGACGAGCATATCGAGTTCGTGCGCTCCGAACGCCTTCAGGACGCGCGTCACCGCTCCGCGCTTCCTCATCGTGTCCCGATCGACGCGGCCGACCCGGGCCGTGGGAAACAGCCGCAGCACTTCGGCTTCCACACGCTCGGTTCCGAAACCGCTCTGCTCCAGATACGGCGCGGCGCACTTCGCGCACGCCGTTGGCACCCGCAGCGAGTAGTTGCAGTAGTGGCAGACCCCGCGCGCCTGGCCGCGCTCGTGGTGCACCGTGAGGGACACGCTGCAATTCGGGCAGTCCAGGACGTGGCCGCATTGCCGGCAGAAGACGGCGGTCGAGAACCCCCGTCTGTTGAGGAGCAGCAGCGACTGCTCGCCTTTCGTGAGGCGCTCGCCGATTTCTGCCACGAGCCGCCTGCCGAGGATGACGTCAGGGCCTTCGGCCGCGTACTCCTCGCGCAAATCGACGATGGCGACGTCGGCCAGAGGTCGATCGAGGACACGCCGCGCAAGGACGATCTTCGTGTAGCGGCCGGAGTCGGCGTTGAACGCCGTCTCGAGTGATGGCGTCGCCGACCCGAGGACGACGAGCGCTTTGGCGCCGCGGCCGCGGACGATCGCGACGTCACGGCCGTGATAGCGCGGCGTCTCGTCCTGTTTGTACGACGGGTCGTGCTCTTCGTCCACCACGATCAGGCCCAGACGCTCTACGGGCGCGAAGACTGCGGACCGCGTGCCGACGATCAAGTCGACATCGCCGCGCCTGATGCGATGCCACTGGTCGTGTCGTTCGCCCGGTGACAGACCGCTGTGCTGAATGGCCACACGATCGCCAAACGCGGCACGGAAGTACGCGGCCGCTTGCGGTGTCAACGCGATCTCGGGGACGAGAATCAGCACGCGTCGTCCACCGGCAATCACATGGCGCGCAAGACGGAGATACAACTCGGTCTTGCCGCTGCCGGTGACGCCCTGGACGAGCGCCGTGTGAAACGCGCGCTCATCGGCCAGCTGCGTCAGGGTCGCCAGCGCCGCGGATTGCTCGTCCGTCAGCACGCGCGCCTCGTCTGCCGACGCCTCGAACGCGTGCGCAGGGAACGGATCGCGATCGCGGGTTTCCCGGCGGATGACGGCGAGACCACGCGCGGCCAGCCGCCGGACCGTCGCGGCGGAGATACTGCGGTCCCGGAGCGCCACCAGGGAACGGCCGTCCGGCGAGGCGGCAAGTGCCGACAGTGCGTCGCGCTGCTGCTCGGTCAGCCGTGCTGCGCCCTCGGTCGCCTGCAGGGCCCCAAGCCCGGCGGCCGTGACGGCGGCATGCGCCTCCGTCTTGAACGACGCCGAGGGCCCGGCGACGCCATGCACGCGTGCCACCGCGCCGGCGCGCTCCAGCGACCGCAGCCGTGCCTCGACGGACGCTCGCGTCTCGCCGCGTGCCACAAGCGCGCGCAACGGCCGGCGTCCCCGCGCCAGGCGTGCCAGCAGCGGATCCTCTAGGATCTGCGCGATGCCCGCCGTCGCAACACGCGCGGATTCCGTCAGCTCGAACTGCGGCTCGCTCTCGATCCAGGCAAACGGCGGCAGCGCGGCCCCAAGCGCGTCGCCTGGGCTCGCCAGGTAGTACTCCGCGATCCACAGCGCGAGATCGGTCACGTCGTCCTGTACAAACGGCGCCTCATCGAGAACGCGCTCGATATCCCGGACGACTTCAGGTGGAGGCCCTTCAGCCGGACCGACGACCAGGCCTGTGACGGTGCGGCGGCCGAGCGGCACGAGCACACGTGCCCCGCGGACCGGCGTGCTGAGACCCGGTGGAACCCGATACGTCAGGAGCGGAAGGGAAGGAACCGGAGCGGCGACCGAGATGAACACGACCGCGGCGCCGCTATTCGTCCGCGGCAGGAGGATTCGCCAGACGCGCCATGACCATCTTCATGTCGTCCCAGACCTCGCGCTTCGCGCCTGGATTTCTCAACAGGTAGGACGGATGAAAGGTCGGCATCACCGCGACCGATCCCATCTGATGGAATTGGCCGCGCATCCGCGAAATCGGCGTCTCGACGCCGAGGAGCGTCTGCGCCGCAAACTTTCCGAGCGCGACGATCACTGCCGGATTCACTGACGCGATCTGCGCGCGCAGGAATGGCGAGCACTGCTCGATCTCGTCCGGCTCCGGGTTACGGTTGTCGGGAGGCCGGCATTTCACGACGTTCGCGATGTAGACCTGCTCGCGCGTGAGCCCCATCGCCTTGATGATCTGCGTCAGCAATTGACCGGCCCTGCCGACGAACGGCTCGCCTTTCAGATCTTCATCAGCGCCCGGGCCTTCGCCGATGAACATCAGCCGCGCCTTGGGGTCGCCGACGCCGAAGACAACGTTCGTGCGTCCTTTGTGCAGCTTGCAGCGTGTGCAGTCACCGATTTCGTCGCGGATTTCGCGCAGTTCGAGGACGCGGCCAGCGCTGACCCGGGCTGGCACGGCCGGCCCGGACTCGACAGGCGCTTCGACCGGGGCCACGCTGCGGGGCTCAGCCTGCCGTTCGGTCGGCCGGCGACGCCACGCCGCGTCTCTCGAGACTCCGTCCACGCCGAGCTCGCGGTAGTACTTCAAATGGGCGGACAAGTCGCCGGGACTGCTCACGCTCGTGTCCCCGCCGGCGAGGGTTGCAACCACCGCTCGAGCCGATCCGCCAGCGCCGAGGCGATGGCGCTTTTCGCCTGCAACGGCAGCGTTTCTTCGCCCGACTCGTCGATGATTGTCACCTGGTTGGTATCCACTTCGAACCCCGCGCCGGGCTGGGCGACGTCGTTGGCGACGATCACGTCGATGCCCTTGCGGACGCGCTTGGCGCGCGCACGCTCGAGCAAATCCGACGTCTCTGCCGCGAAGCCGACAAGGAGGGGGCCATGCGTACGTCCGCGACGGCGCCACGCTGCGGCATCGGCCAGTATGTCCGCGGTCGGCACGAGCTGCACGTTCAAGACGCCGTCGTCGTGGGCGATCTTCTCCCCGGCAACGGAGGCGGCCGTGTAGTTGGCGACCGCGGCGGCCATCACGAGGGCGTCGGCATGAGGCAGCGCCCCCATGACCGCGTCGTGCATCTCGCGCGCGCTTCGGACCCGTGCGACTGATGCCACCGGCGGTACCGTGAGCGCGGTCGGTCCCGTGATGAGGGTCACCGCCGCTCCGCGCGCCGTGAGCTCGGCGGCCAGCGCGTATCCCATCTTCCCGCTCGACCGGTTGCCGACGAACCTGACGGGATCGAGATCCTCACAGGTCGGGCCCGCCGTGACGATGACACGCTTTCCGGCCAGGGTCTGGCGCGACGACAGCACGCGATCCACGGCGTCGGCGATCATCTCGGGCTCCGCGAGGCGGCCCTTGCCGATCCAACCGCAGGCCAGGTAGCCCTCGCCGGGATCCACGAACTTCACGCCGCGCGACGCGAGTTCCGCCAGGTTCTTCTGCACGGCGGGATGCGCGAGCATGTTCGTGTTCATGGCCGGCGCCAGCAGCACGGGCGACGTCGTCGCGAGATACAGCGAAGACAGGAAATCGTCGGCGATACCTGCCGCGAACTTTCCTATGACGTTGGCCGTCGCAGGCACCACCACGAGGGCCGCGATGTCCGACGCGATCGAGATGTGCTCGATGTCGGCGTTCGCGCCCGGCTTCCACTGGCTCGTAATCACGGGACGTCGGGTGATCGCCTCAAACGTCACCGGACCGACGAAGCGGGCTGCCGCGCGCGTCATCACGGCCTGTACGTCGTGGCCCCGCTTCTGGAGCAGACGCGCCAGCTCGACGGCCTTGTAGGCTCCGATTCCGCCGCTGACTCCGAGGCCGATGAGCGCCATGGTCTACCTGAAGCTTTCGATGATCCGGAGAGCCGTCGGTTTCATCCGACGCAAGCGGGCCCGTTCCGCCTCGACCACGGCCTTGAGCCGCTGCACCGCGGGCTCGACTTCGTCGTTGACGACGACATAGTCGTAGTCGGCGACGGCGTCCACTTCGCTGCGCGCGACGGCGAGGCGGCGGCGGATCTGCTCGTCCGAGTCCTTGCTTCGTCGTCGCAACCGATTCTCGAGCACCTCGAACGAAGGCGGAAGCACGAAGATGCCCACCGCGGCGGTCGCGCGCGCCCGTACCTGCCGGGCACCCTGGACGTCGATGACCAGCACCAGGTCGCACCCGCTGGCCAGGGCCGCTTCCGTCGTAGCGACCGAGGTGCCGTAGTAGTTCCCGAACACGTCGGCACACTCGAGGAACTCACCCGCGTCCTTCATCGTTTCGAAGCGCGCGCGGCTGATGAAATTGTAGTCCACGCCATCCTGCTCGCCGGCCCGCGGCGTGCGCGAGGTGAACGACCGCGAGAGCATCAGATTCGGCACGGTCTGGACCAGGCGCTCGACGAGCGTCGTCTTGCCGGTGCCCGACGGCGCCGACACGACGAACAGCTGCCCGCGGATCTCACTCGACATTCTGGACCTGCTCACGCATCTTCTCGAGCTCGGCCTTCGCGGTCACCACGAGCTCGGAGACCGCCTGTCCGTCGGCCTTGGATCCGATGGTGTTAATCTCGCGGTTCATCTCCTGCAGGAGAAAGTCCAGCTTCCGGCCGCATGGCTCGTCGGCGTCGGAAAGCACGGTCCAGTGAGCCAGGTGCGCGCGGAATCGCGTGACTTCCTCGGTGATGTCGGAGCGACCGACGGTCCGGACGATCTCCTGGGCGATCGCCGTGCGATCCACCGACAGCTCCGCCGTCAGCTCGGCGATGCGCGCGGCGAGGCGCTCCTGCAGCGACGTCTGGCCATTTGCCGCGGCGTCCGCGATTCGGCCGATGAGCTCGCTGAGTCCACGGCGTCGCGACTCGAGATCCTCTCGCAGATGCGACCCTTCGTGAAGGCGCATCCGCTCGAGAGCCGCGACCGCGCCCTGCACGAGCTCGGTGAGGCCCGTCGCCAACTGCGCCTTCTCGGCCTCGGTCATCTCGCCGGACTGCTCGCGAATCGACACCGCGTGCGGCAGTCGCAATAGATCGCCCGGCGTCAGGTGGCCGCTGACAACGCCGCGCGCTCGCGCCCGCTCGAGTGTCTGCTCCAGCGCCGCCACGAACGGCTCGTTGAGCTCCACTTCCGGCAGCGCCGGCCGACGCGGCTGCATGCTCACGCTCACCTCGACCCGTCCGCGCGCGACCACCTGCTGCACCAGCCCGCGAATGCGCTGTTCCTGATCGGCGAGCGCCGTCGGCACGCGCAGCTGCAGATCCAGATAACGATGGTTCACCGCCCGCAGCGTCACGTTGATCGCCGCAATCTCGTCCTCACGAGTGAGGGCCGCAAAGCCCGTCATGCTCTTGATCATGTCGTGTTCGTCACCTGTCGGCGGCCTGTGCCGCTTCGCCGAGCGAAGCCGTCTGCGTCCGGCGACCTTCCAGCAGCTGCAGTTCGTACAGGCGCGCGTACAGGCTGCCGCGAGCGAGCAACTCGTCGTGCCGGCCGACCTCGACTACTCGTCCCCGGTCCATCACGATGATCGCGTCGGCGCGCCGAATCGTCGACAGCCGGTGCGCGATCACGAACGACGTCCGGTTCTTCATCAGGTTTGCCAGCGCGCCCTGCACCAGCATCTCTGACTCGGTGTCGAGCGAGGACGTGGCCTCGTCCAGCACGAGCAGCGGCGAGTCCTTCAAGAGCGCCCGCGCGATCGCCAGCCGCTGCCGCTGACCACCGGACAGCCGCTGTCCCCGCTCTCCGATGGTGCTGTCGTAGCCGCGCGCCAACGCGGAAATGAACTCGTGGGCGTGCGCGGCGCGCGCGGCCTGCTCGATCTCCTCGCGGGTGGCCGACGGCCGCCCGTACGCGATGTTGGCTGCCACGGTGTCGTCGAACAGGATGGTCTCCTGAGTGACGATGCCTATCTGGGCGCGCAGCGACGCCAGCGTCACGTCGCGAACGTCGACGCCGTCGATGAGGATGGCCCCGCCCGTGACGTCGTAAAACCGCGGGATCAGGTTCACGAGTGTCGTCTTGCCGGCGCCGCTCCTGCCGACGAGCGCGATCACCTGACCAGCCTGCACCGTGAAGCTCACCCCCCGAAGGATCGCCCGCGCCTGCACGTCGTCGTAGGCGAACGCGACGTCGCGGAACTCGATCACGCGCCGGAACGGCGCCAGGGTGGCGGCTCCCGCGCGCTCCACGACCTCCGTGTGACGATCCAGCACCTCGAAAATACGCTCAGCGGCGGCGATGGCCTGCTGGATGTTGGCGTTCACCCGGCTCAATTTTTTGATCGGGCCGTACATGAGGAAGAGGGTCGCCACGAAGCCGAAGAACTGGCCGGTGGTCAGGCGGCCGGCCGCAATCTGCTGGCTGCCGTAGACCAGCGCGCCGGCTATCGCGAACGCACCGAGCAGCTCCATGACCGGAGGCAGCAGCGCCACCACGCGAGTCACGCGGGTGTTGGTGCGGTACAGCTGCTGCGACGCGTCGCCGAACTTCTCGGCCTCCCGCCCTTCTGCCCCGAACGCCTTGACGATGCGATGCCCCGTGAACGACTCGCCGGCCACGTGCGACAGGTGCTCCAGCGCCTCCTGGCTGCGTCGCGTCGTCCTGCGAAGCCGCCGACCGAGTTTCGCCAGGGGATAGACGATGATCGGCGCACCCGTCAGACAAACGAGCGCGAGCTTGGCGTCGTAGTAGAACAGCAGGCCCGCGAAGAAGACGACCGACAGTCCTTCCTGGAGGAGATCGCCCACGGTCTCCGCCACGACGTGCTGCACCTGAGCGACGTCGTTGGTCAGCCGCGAGAGGAGTTGTCCTGTGGTGCGCCGCGCGAAGAACGCGGCGGACTGCCGGACCATGTGCTCGTGCAGGCTGTTCCGAAGGTCGCGGACGACGCGCTGGCCGACGTCCGACATCAGGTAGTCGGAGAAGTACGCCCCCAGTCCCTTCAACAGGTAGAAGCCGATAATCTCCCACGCGATCAGCGCCACGTGGATCTGACGCGGCAGCGCGCGATCGAGGATCGGCTTGATGAGGGCCGCCAGCGCGCCGGAGGCAGCCGCGTAGACGAGCGTCGCCAGAATCGCCCATGCGATGCGACCGCGGTACGGTCTGGCGTACCGGAGCAGGCGAAGGAGGACGCTCACTCGGTGAATCGATACTTCAGCAGCACCCAGAGCGCAACGAGACCGTCGCGCCAGGTGATCTTCTTGCCCTCGTCGTACCCGCGCCCGTCATACGTGATGGGCACCTCATAGACGCGGTAGCCACGCTTGAAGATCTTCGCCGTCAGTTCGGGCTCGATCCCGAAGCCGTCCGATTGCAACGTCATCGACTTCAAGACATCGAGCCGCATCACCTTGTAGCACGTCTCCATGTCGCTCAACATGGTGTTGTAAAGCACGTTGGTGATGGTCGTGAGCAGACGGTTCCCGAGGTAGTGCGTGAACAGGAACACGCGGTGTCGCCCAAGGAACCGCGACCCGTAGACCACGTCTGCCCGCCCCTGACAGATCAGCTCGATGAGAGGAGGATACTCCTCCGGAGAGTATTCGAGATCGGCGTCCTGAATGACGACGAGATCCCCCGAAGCCTCGGCAAAGCCACGCCGGAGCGCCGCGCCCTTCCCCTGGTTCTGCTCCTGGAAGATGAGGGTAAACCCGTGCTTCGCCTGAAGCGCGCTCAGGATGTCGCGCGTGCCGTCCTTCGAGCCGTCGTCTACGACGATGAGCTGAGTGCGAATGGGAACGCTCAGGACCCGTCCGATGATCTCTTCGATCGTGGTGCGCTCGTTGTAGACGGGCATCACGACCGACAGGAGCGGGTCCCTGAGAACCCCTCGTAGTCCGCTCATGGCTTCCCGATCGCGTAGTAGGTGAACCCCTGCTCGCGCATCACCTCAGGGCGGTAGATGTTGCGGCCATCGAAGACGACCGGGTTCTTCAGCAGCTTCCGCATCTTCGCGAAGTCAGGCTCGCGGAACTCGTTCCACTCCGTGACAATCGCCAGCGCATCGGCGCCCTTCAGCGCGTCGTAGCTCTTGTCTACCAGCGTGATGCGGCTGCCGAACAGGCCCTTCGCGACTTTCATCGCTTCAGGGTCGAAGGCCTGCACCCTGGCTCCGGCCGCGACGAGCTTCTCGACAATCGTGATCGCGGGCGCCTCACGCATGTCGTCGGTGCGCGGCTTGAACGCGAGTCCCCAGAGCGCGATCGACTTCCCCTTCAGGCTGCCGAAGTGCGCCGTCATCTTCTCGACGAGGCGGCCCTTCTGCCGCTGGTTCACGGACTCGACGGCCTTCAGGATCTTGAAGTCGTAGCCCTTGTCCCCCGAGAAGTGCACGATCGCCTTCACATCCTTCGGGAAGCAACTGCCACCGTATCCCACGCCTGGAAAGAGGAAGGACGAGCCAATGCGCCGATCGGATCCGATCGCCCGCCGCACTTCGTCCACGTCCGCGCCAAACAGCTCGCAGACGTTGGCCACCTCGTTCATGAACGAGATCTTCGTGGCGAGGAGCGCGTTTGCGGCGTACTTGCAGAGCTCGGCGCTCGCGCAGTCCATCACCATCACCGGCGCGCCGGTCCGCGTGAACGGCGCATACAGCTCCTGCATGATGCGCCGAGCCTTGTCGTCCTCGGCGCCGATCACGACGCGGTCCGGCTTCAGGAAGTCCTCTACGGCCGCCCCCTGCTTCAGGAACTCGGGGTTGCTGACGACGCTGAACGGATGCGTCGTCTCGCGCCGGATGATGTCGCGGACGCGGGCAGCCGTGCCGACGGGCACCGTGCTCTTGTCCACGATGACCTTGTAGCCGTTCATCGCGCGGGCGATCTCCTTCGCCACGTCCTGCACGTGCCGCAGGTCGGCCGACCCGTCCTCGCCCTGCGGCGTCCCGACGGCGATGAAGATGATTTCGGCCGCCCTCACGGCCTTGGCGAGTTGCGTCGTGAAGCTCAGGCGCTTCTTCTTCGTATTTCTCTGGACCAGCTCTTCTAACCCCGGCTCGTAGATGGGCATCCGCCCGCGCCGGAGCATCCGGACCTTCGCATCAATCTTGTCGACACAGACCACGTCGTTGCCGGTCTCGGCAAGACAGGCCCCCACGACCAAGCCAACGTACCCGGTACCCACCACCGCGAGCTTCATTCCAGCCTCGAATCCGTGGCGTTCAAAGTGGACGCCCTAGGAGCCGACCAATCCATCGGCCCCAAAAATGCCAAACGTTAACACGGGTCAAAAATGCTGTCAACATACTGACAGACAAGGACTTCCAGCACAACAGCCCAGGGGTTGCTGGATGGCCCCGGCCCTGTTAGCCTTCTGGCCGGTGCGAATCCTGGTCGACTACCGTCCGGCGCTCAAGGAGCGGACCGGGGTCGGCGAATACGTCCATGAGCTGGCAGCGGCCCTTGCGCGGCGTCTCGAGGGCGGGGACCGCCTCGTTCTCTTCACCAGCTCCTGGGCCGACCGTCCGTCCGCAGGCGTTGCGGATGGATGGCCTCGCACGGAAGTGCTGGACCGGCGCTGGCCGGTGCGGCCCTTGACCTATGCCTGGAACCGCTTCTCCTGGCCTCCGGTTGAGCTGTTGGCGGGCGCGGCGGACATCGTCCACTCCCCTGCGCCCCTTCTCATTCCCGCCCGTCGCGCGCGGCAGGTCATCACCGTGCACGATTTGGACTTCCTCGCCCACCCAGAGCGAGCCTCGGCCGAGATGCGGCGCGACTATCCAGAGCTGGTCCGACAGCACAGCGCACGCGCGTCACTGGTGGTCGTCAACTCCGAAGACACGTCGCGTGCCGTCCAGCGTGAGCTTGCCGTGACCAGCGACCGAATTGTCCTCTGCAGGCCCGGCGTTCCGAGCTGGATTGGGGAGGCGTCGGCAACGCCGCCGGAAGGCGGGTATGTGCTGTTCGTGGGGACGCTCGAGCCACGCAAGAATCTCGGCGTTCTGCTGGACGCTTGGGAACGCCTGACGCGCTCGGAGCCGGCGCTGCCAAGGCTGCGTGTGGTCGGCGGCGTCAGGCCCGGCGGAGAGGACTGGGTCAGGCGGATGCGCGAGCCGCCCCTCGCCGGCCGAGTCGACTACATTGGCTACGTCGATGCCGCCGATCGCCGACCGCTTTATGCGGGCGCGCGAATGCTGGCCCTGCCGTCGTTGCATGAAGGCTTCGGACTTCCGGTACTCGAGGCCATGGCGCTCGGCGTGCCGGTGATCACGTCCGACCGCGGGGCTCTGCCCGAAGTAGCGGGTGATGCCGGGATGGTGGTGAAGGCGGACGACCCAGCAGGACTCGCCGCGGCGATCGCGGCGCTACTGGCTGATCGCGCGAAAGCGGCACAGATGAGCCGGCGTGGAGTCGAGCTCGCGGCGACGTTCAACTGGGACACGGCGGCCTCGGCGCTTTACGACGCGTACCGGCGGCTGATGGCGGCCTGACGTGCGCATTGCCATCGACGGACGCGAACTGAGCGGCGAGGCGACCGGCGTGGGCCGCTACCTGCACCACCTCCTCGTCGAGTGGGCGCGGCTGCCGAACGCGGCGGCGCACCGGTTTTCGATCTACTCCCCCAACGGCCGTGTTGGGCTGCCCCCAGACTTTCCCGGCGAGGTGGTCACCGTAGCGGGCGACGGAGGGACGCGATGGGAGCAGGGCCAGCTCGCCAGAGCACTGCGGAAGGATCGCCCTGACGTGCTGTTCGCGCCGGGTTACACGGCCCCACTCGTCCACGGCGTTCCGACCGTGCTCGTCATTCACGACGTGTCGTTTCTCGCGCATCCGGAATGGTTCGGCCGGCGCGAGGGGTTGCGTCGCCGTCTCCTGGTCCGACTTTCCTCGGGCCGCGCGAAGCGCATCCTGACGGTGTCGGAATTCTCGCGCGACGAGATCGTCCGCCGGCTCGGCATCCCGGCGAACCGCGTGCGCGTCATCCGCCACGGGCTGCCGGCGCCGCGCGCCGCAGCGACAGCCACCCGCCAGCCGCTCGTGCTCTACGTCGGCTCCCTCTTCAATCGGCGCCATATCCCGGAGCTCATCGAGGGCTTCGCGCGGATCGCGGCCACGAACCCGACGCTGTGCCTGATGCTCGTCGGCCGCAATCGGACCCACCCGCCGCAGGACCCCGAGGCGCTGGCGCGCGCGGCCGGCATCGGCAATCGTGTCGCCGTGCGCGACTGGATCGATGATGAAGCGCTGGCCGACTCGTATGCCCGCGCCTCGGCCTTCGCGTTTCTCTCCGAGTACGAAGGCTTCGGGTTCACGCCGCTCGAGGCGCTCGCTGCCGGTGTGCCGCCGGTCGTCCTCGACACGCCAGTCGCCCGCGAAATTTATGGCGACGCGGCGGTACGAATCCGATCTCCCGAGCCGGCTGCCATTGCCGCTGCGCTGGCTGACGTGCTCACGCCAGACAGTGCCACCCGCCGTGCCGTGCTCGCCGCGGCCCCGGACGTGCTCGCACGCTATTCGTGGCCGGCGGCAGCGCGCGAGACCTTGACCGCGATCGAAGAGGCCGCACGCACGTGACGCGACTGACGATCGTCATCGTCGCCTTCAACGCGCGCGAGGATCTCGCCGGCACGCTCGTGTCGCTGACGAAGGCGCCGCCGTCGACGCCGCACGAGATCGTCGTTGTCGACAACGGGTCATCAGATGGAGCACCGGAGCTCGTTCGCTCCCGATTTCCCGGCGTGACGCTCGTCGAGGCCGGCGCAAACCTTGGATTCGCGCGGGCGAACAACCTGGCGATTCGCCGCTCGGCCACCGAGCTCGTGCTGCTCCTGAACCCCGACACGATCGTGCCGGCAGGCGCAATTGACCAGCTCGTGGCGCGTCTCGACTCAGAACCCGGGGTCGCGGTCGTCGGACCCCGGATCGTCGACGCGAACGGCCGCGCGGAGCTGTCGTGGGGTGACCGCGTGACGCCGTGGTCGGAGCGGCGGCGCAAGACGCTGGTGCAGCAGGACCGGGCCGGCGAGTCGACGGCCGCCGCCGCCATCGATCGCGACACGCGCGGGGCCCGCGATGTCGCCTGGGTCACCGGCGCGTGTCTGCTGGTCCGGCGATCGGACGCCGAGCTGGTCGGCCTGCTGGACGAGCGCTACTTCCTCTACATGGAGGACGTGGACTTCTGCGACGCAATTCGAGCGCGCGGACGACGGATCCGCTTCGAGCCGTCCGCCGAAATCGTCCATCTGCGCGGCCGCTCCGCACCTGGGTCGGGGGGCGCCGCCGAACGGGCGTGGCACGCCAGCCACCTGGCGTACTACCGCAAGCACCTGCCGCTTTGGGCGCCACTGCTGTGGGCGTATCAACGGTTGATGGGTGCCGGTTGATGATTGCGGATTTGGATCTCGCCCCAACCCGCAATCCACAACCAACAACCCGCAATCCGCAGCTGTCATTTATGATGGCTGGCGTGCGCATCGCCCTCGATGCCCGGAAGCTCCACGACTTCGGCATCGGCACTTACATCAGGAACATCGTCCGGCAGCTCGCGCGGATCGATCGCGAGACGGAATACGTCCTGATCTGCCGCGCCGAGGACCGCGCGCTCGGGGCAAGCCTCGGCCCGAACTTCCGCGTCGCGATCGACGACTCGAAGCCGTACTCGCTGAGGGAACAGTTCTCGGTGCCGTTCACCGCGTTGCGGACCCGCGCCAAGGTGCTGCACGAGCCGCATTACGTCCTCCCGCCGCTCGTCAGTTGCCGCTCGGTCGTCACGATCCACGACTGCATCCACCTGCGGTTTCCACAGTACCTGCCTACCCGCGGCGCGCTGGCCTACGCGCGCGCGCAGATGGGCGCCGCAGCGCGGCGGTCCGATCGCATCCTGACGGTGTCGGAGGCGTCGAAGCGCGACATCCTCGAGTACTTCGACGTCCCGCCCGAAAAGATCACCGTTATTCCGAACGCGATCGACGAGCGGTTCCTCCACGAGCCGACCGACGAAGCGCTGCGGCTGGTCGCAGAGCGTTATCAGCTCGAGGGCGATTTCGTGTTGTACGTCGGCAACATCAAGCCGCACAAGAACGTCGAGCGGCTGGTGGACGCGTTTCACCTCGCGCGGCAAGGCGGCCTCGACCGGCTCCGGCTCGTCGTCATCGGCGACGAGCTCTCGAAGAACGCGTCGCTGCGACGTGCGGTGCACCGCTACAACCTGCACAAGCATGTGCGGTTCCTCGGCTTCCTCCCCGACGAGACGCTCTCGGCGGTGTATCGCCTGGCCAGGGTGTTCGTGTTTCCGTCGCTCTACGAGGGCTTCGGCCTGCCGCCGCTTGAAGCCATGGCGTGCGGCACGCCGGTCGTCACGTCCAACGTGTCGTCGCTGCCCGAGGTGACCGGCGACGCGGCGCTATTGGTCGATCCGACGGATGCCGCCGCCATCGCGGCCGCCATCACGCGGGTTGTGAGCGAGCCCGCGCTGCGCGCGGAGCTCAGGGCGCGGGGGTTGGCGCGCGCGCGGCAGTTCTCCTGGGAACGGTCGGTGAAGGAGATTCGCGACATCTACCTGCAGGTGGCCGCCGAGTGACGCGCGTCGCGCTCGTCCACGATTGGCTGACCGGTATGCGCGGCGGCGAGAAGGCGCTCGAGGCGCTCGCCGACGTCTACCCGGAGGCCGACATCTTCACGCTGGTCTACCAGCCGGCGCAGATCTCCCCGGGCATCAACCGACACGCCGTCCGGACGTCGTTTCTGAACCACCTGCCGGGCATCGAGCGATGGTACCGGCACTTCCTGCCGGCCTTCCCCCTGGCGGTCGAGCTGTTCGACCTCGACGCCTATGACCTGGTCGTCAGCACCAGCCATTGCGCCGCCAAAGCCGTTGTCGCGCCAGGGCGCGCGCGTCACGTCTGCTACTGCTTCACGCCGATGCGCTACGCGTGGGACCAATTCGACCACTACTTCGGCCCGGAGCGTCTCGGGATCGCCGGCTCGGCACTTGCCCGGCCGGCCCTGGCGTGGCTGGCGCGCTGGGACGCCGCGACGGCGCACCGCGTCAGCCGCTATGTGGCTATTTCACATTATGTTGCAGGCAGGATCGGCCGATATTATAATCGACGATCGGACGTCGTGTACCCTCCGGTGGACACCGAGTTCTACACGCCTGACGGGCGGGCCCCTGGGGACTACGCGCTGGTCGTTTCGGCGCTGGTGCCGTACAAGCGGCTGGAGTTGGCCATCGATGGCGCGAGGCTCGCGGGGATGCCGCTCAGGATCGTCGGCCAGGGGCCCGATCGCGAGCGACTCGAGGGGCGCGCGCGCGGAGCGGAGGTCGAGTTCCTCGGGTTCCAGCCCGATGAGATCGTGCGGGACTTGTATCGCGGTGCCGCGGCGGTGATGCTGCCCGGCGAGGAGGATTTCGGGATCGTGCCAGTCGAGGCCCAGGCCTGCGGTCGTCCAGTGGTCGCCCTCGGTCGCGGAGGCGTCAACGAGACAGTGCTGGATCGCGTGACGGGCGTGCTCGTCCGCGAGGACCGGCCCGAGGCCTTCGCCGACGCCCTCCGCGCCGTGAAAGCGCTGCCGTTCGACCCGGCGATCGCGCGCGCGCACGCCGAGACCTTCGGTCGCCAGCGCTTCGCCTCAGAGATCGAGTCGCTCATCGAACAGACATCACAGGCTCCCCCGGGAGCGCGATGGTAAGACGGCACAACCGCCTGCTCGTCGCGTTCTACGTCATGTCCGACGCCATCCTCGGCGTCGCGGCATTCGTGCTCGCATACGTCGTCCGGTTCGAAAGCGGCTTCATTCCCGTCACCAAGGGCTTCCCGCCGTTCAGCCAGTACGTGAACGTGCTGCCGTTCGTCGGCGTGCTCGTGCCGTTCGCGTTCCATGTCCAGGGCCTCTATCGGCTGCGGCGCGGGCGATCGCGGGTCGACGATTTCTTCGCCGTCTTCGTCGGCAGCATCCTCGCCGTGGTCTTCGGCATCGTCGCGACGCTGTACTTCCAGGCCTACTACGTTCCCGACGAGCTGAAGGACCGCGGCGCGTACGAGGTCTCGCAGATCGTCTGGCTGTTCTTCCTGGCCTTCAACGTGCTGCTGACGTTCGCCTCGCGCGAGCTCGTGCGCGAGGCCCTCGAGCGCCGGTGGCGCGCCGGCATCGGCCTGAAACGAGTGCTCATTGCGGGCGCCGGCGAGCTCGGCCGGCTCGTCGCCGACCGCATCCTCGAACGACGCGAGCTCGGGTATCACATCGTCGGCTTCGTGGACGACCGCGCGGGCGGGGACTATCTGGGCCACCGCGGCCTCCCGATTCTCGGCACGCTTGACGAGGCCGGCGAGATCGCCAGCCGCGAGCGGATCGACCACCTCTACATGGCGCTGCCTGCCGAAGAGCACGTGCGGATGCTCCAACTGCTCGAGGTCGTCGGGCGCGAAATGATCGATGTGAAGGTGGTGCCCGACCTGCTGCAGGTCATCGCGCTCAAGGCCCGCCTCGAAGATCTCGACGGCATCCCGATCATCAACATCAACGACGTCCCGCTGCAGGGCTTCAACAGCTTCATCAAGCGCGCCCTCGACATCGCGATTTCGGCCACGGCCCTCGCCTTCCTGGCCATCCCGTTCGGGATCGTGTCGCTGCTGATTCGGCGCTCCTCGTCCGGGGCGGTGTTCTACCGGCAGGAGCGGATGGGGCTCGACGGCAAGCCCTTCCTCATCTACAAGTTCCGCTCGATGTACGAGGACGCCGAAGCCGAGAGCGGCCCGGTCTGGGCTCGCGAAGACGACCCCCGCTGCACGCCAATCGGTCGCCTGCTGCGCCGGACGAACGTGGACGAGATGCCGCAGCTCTGGAACGTGCTCAAAGGCGACATGTCGCTCGTCGGGCCGCGGCCGGAGCGCCCGTACTTCGTCGATCAGTTCAAGCAGCGGATCCCGCAGTACATGCTGCGGCACAAGGTCCGCGCGGGGCTGACGGGCTGGGCGCAGGTCAACGGCTGGCGGGGCAACACGTCGATCGAGAAGCGGATCGAGTACGATCTCTACTACATCGAGAACTGGTCGGTGGCCCTCGATCTCAAGATCATGTGGCTGACCCTGTTGAAGGGGTTCTTTCACAAGCACGCCTACTGATACAGCCTGCGGTCTCCAACCCCTTCGTTCCTAGTCCAATCCAATGTCTCAACGGGTCGTAATCACCGGCGCGGCAGGCTTCATCGGATCGCATCTGGCCGAGACGCTGCTCGATCGCGGCTATTCGGTCGTCGGCATCGACAACCTGCTGACGGGCGACATCGGCAACATCGCGCACCTGGCGAACCGCGACTTCGAGTTCATCAAGCACGACGTCACCAACTACATCTACGTCGAGGGGCCGGTTGACTACGTGCTGCACTGGGCGAGCCCGGCCAGCCCGATCGACTACCTCGAACTGCCGATTCCCACGCTCAAGGTGGGCGCGCTCGGGACCCACAAGGCCCTGGGGCTGGCCAAGGCGAAAGGCGCGCGGTTCGTCCTGGCCTCCACGTCCGAGGTCTACGGCGATCCCCTCGAACACCCGCAGAAGGAGAGCTACTGGGGAAACGTGAACCCCGTCGGCCCGCGCGGCGTGTACGACGAGGCCAAGCGGTTCGCCGAGGCCATGACGGTCGCCTATCACCGGTATCACGGCCTCGACGCGAAGATTGTCCGGATTTTCAATACGTACGGTCCCCGGATGCGCGTCAAGGACGGCCGCGCGGTGCCCGCATTCATCTCGCAGGCGCTCCGGAACGAGGAAGTCACCGTGTTCGGCGACGGCCGGCAAACCCGCAGCTTCACCTACATCACGGATCTGGTTGACGGCATCATCCGGCTGATGACCTCGTCGGTGAATGACCCGGTGAACATCGGAAACCCTCGCGAGATGAGCCTTGATGAACTGGCGCGTGCCATCGTGCGAATGACCGGATCGAACAGCCAGATCGTCTACCGGCCTCTGCCCGTGGACGACCCGAAGGTGCGGCAGCCCGACATCACACGAGCGCGCACGCTGCTGGGCTGGGAACCGAAAGTCTCGCTCGAGCAGGGACTCGAGACGACCATCGCCTATTTCCGAACGAAGATCTGATCAGGCCGCGCGGGTCGCGCCGCTTCCTTCGGCCCACGTCGCCAGAAGATCGAGGATCTCGGACAGAATTCCGTCCGGCACTGCGAAGGCGTCCGGCTCGATCCGGCTCTGACACCCGCGGCTCCCACGGAGCGCTCGGCACCCATTCGGGTCGTTTCTGCTCAAAATTGCGCAACCTGTCCGCCGGACAAACGTCCGCCAGTCACAGTAGGAATCGGCCGGGACGTCGCAGGCTTGAACAGGGCAAGCGCCGAGCAGACAGGCACTGAGATCCGCTCGCCGGAGCGACACCCCATGCCGGTCATCCGCCCATAGGGCGTGTTGGATTTGCCGCCCTCTGCTCTCGGGCTCAGGCTGGCGCGTTGATGATCCGCGCCGCGTGACGGATGTAGTGCAGCGCCGACAGAACGGTCAGCGCCAGCGAGGCATACGCGAACAGGTCGGTGATCGCAGAGGACGAGCCCAGGTAGTTCGCGACCAGGAACACCAGACACGTCACGATGTAGAACGCCGTCGTCGCCTTGCCCAGGAACGACGGGGGGAACGTGCGGCGGCCGATGGCGAGGTTGACGATCGTCACGGTCAGGACGATCGCCACATCGCGGCTGATGACGAGAATCGTGAGCCAGAGGGGGATGCGGATCGTGAGACCGCGATCCGGCAGCGACAGCACGATGAAGGCGCTCAGGAGCAGCAACTTGTCCGCCATCGGATCGAGCCAGGCCCCGAGCGTCGTCTGCTGGCCGGCGCGACGCGCGATGAGCCCGTCGAGCGCATCGGTCCCCCCCGCGATGAGGAACGTCGTGAGGGCCCAGCCGAGCTGTCCGTACAGGACCAGGATCACGAAGGCCGGGATGAGCAGCATCCGCAGCAGCGTGACCTGGTTGGCGATCGTGAGAGCGGTCACGGCCGCTTGTCTCCCGGGCGAGGCCCTATCAGCTTCTGCAGGCGTGCCACGGCGTCGCTCGCTTCGGCGCCCGTGACCGGGCGCGTCGGTTCGAACGCGCCATCCGCCGTGACCGTCATGACGCGCGTTGCGACGGCACGGCTGGCGGCATCGTACGCGGGATGCGACGCCTGGAGGTCCGGAAACGACACGTGGTCGCGTTGCCAGCTCTTCGCGCGCGGAGGATCGAGCGCGCTGGCAAGCGTCAGCGTCCTCGAAACGATCGCCGCGAAGTCGGCGCGGCGGATCTGGCCCTGCGGCTGGAACGTGTGATTTGGAAACGGTTCCATCACGCCAGCATCGAGGACGCTGCTGATCCAGGGCGCGGCCCAATGCCCGTTGATGTCGGTGACGAGCGCTGCGGGCCGCTTGGGTGCGGCGCGCAAGAGTCCTGGCAGCCGCACGCCGAGCAAGGCGGCCACCTGGGCCCGCGTGACCGTTGGCGATTCCTCGATGGCGCGAAACTCTGGGGGCAGCCCCGCGAGATCGGCACGCTCGCGCAGCGTCGCCAGGCGCGATTCGACGTCGGCGGATCGCTCGATCGCCTGCGCCGCTTGAAGCGCCTTGACGGCGCTGCCGATGTCGCCCTGCTCCTCCAGCACGTCCGCGTACTGGATGCGAGACGGGCGGTCAGTCTGATCGACCTGTATGGCTCGCTCGAGATGCTGCCGGGCGGAAGCGCGGTCTCCAAGCTGACGCTCGACGCCGGCCAACTCACGTAGTAGCAGGCCGCTGTCGGGCGATACCTGCAGTGCGGCCTGATACTCCTGGCGCGCAGCATCGAGCTTGCCGCCCGACGCGTCCGCCCTGGCCTTCGCGACGGCGTCCTCCACGGCTCGAAAGCGCAGGGCGTCAATGCGCGCGCCCAAATCAAGCGACGGATCCGCGGCGTGCGCCGCTTCGAAACTCAAGAGCGCATCGGCGGCGCGCCCGAGGTCCGCGAACGCGAGGCCGCGACCGACAAGCGCGGCCGCCAGTGCGGGCTGCTTGGAAATGGCGTCGTTGAACCGTCCGACGGCGTGATCCGCATCCCGCTTCGCCAGGGCGACGTATCCAAGCGACGCCAGGATTGGCGCAGCGTCTGGGGCCCGCTTCAGGAGCTCGTTCAGCTGTCGCTCCGCGGAGCCGACGTTGCCGGCCTGCAGGGTGTCCCATGCCTCGAGCTGGCCCGCGCGATCGGCCGATGGCGCGCTCGCCGCTGGCGCCGGGAACACGAAATCCGGGTAGTGCGGGGCGCCTGGCACCGCGGGCGGCACCTTCGGTCCGCACCCGGCGACGACGAGCATTGTCAGCGCAGCCGCAGCAAGACGCCGCATCACCGATCCCGACCTGTATCGCGCCCGGCCAGCTCCTCGACGAGGCGGCGGGGCACGTCCGCCTCGAGCGAGATCAAGTCGCCGGTCTCGACGTGCTGCACGACGCGTGCGTCGCGATACAGCCGCGCGACGAGCTTTCGGTCGGACTCCTTGGTAGGGTCGAATCGGAGCGAGACGCGCCGCACGTCCATGGCCAGCCGCGCCGCGATCGCGTCGAGCAGGTCGTCGCGGCCCTTGCCGGTTCTCGCCGACATCACGATCGCCCCCGGCTCGGCCGCCTGCAGGCGCCGACATTCTTCGGGGCCGAGCATGTCGCTCTTGTTGTAGACCTCGAGCCTCGGCACCTGATCCGCGCCCACTTCGACGAGCACGCGATGGACCGCCGCCTGATGGCGCTCGCGCTCCGGGCTGGCTGCGTCAATGACGTGCAGCACGAGATCCGATTCGGCGACCTCCTCGAGCGTTGCGCGGAAGGCGGCGATCAACGCGTGCGGCAGGCGGTCGATGAACCCGACGGTGTCCGACACGAGCAGGGCCCGGCTGTCCGGAAGCTTCACGCGGCGCACCAGCGGATCGAGCGTCACGAACAGCGCATTGTCGGCTTCCGCCGACTCCCGCGTCAGCAGGTTGAAGAGCGTGGTCTTGCCGGCGTTCGTGTATCCGACGAGCGCGATCGTCGGCAGGGCCTGCTTGTGCCGCCGCTCCCGAAGCTGCGCGCGGCGCTTTCGCACCTCGTCGATGGCTTTGCGAATCTGATGGATGCGGGTGCGTATCCGGCGGCGATCGGATTCGAGTTTCGTTTCGCCGGGTCCGCGCGTGCCGATGCCGCCGCCAAGCCGCGAGAGCGCGGCACTCGATCCGACGAGCCGTGGCAGCATGTACTCCAGTTGCGCGAGCTCGACCTGCCACTTTCCTTCCCGCGTCTTTGCGCGGCGCGCGAAGATGTCGAGGATCAGCTGGGTTCGATCGATGACCTTGCGATCGACGCGCGCCTCGATGTGCCGCAGCTGGCCGGGCGAAAGCTCGCTGTCGAAGATGACCACGTCGATCCCGGCCTCGTTGCAGGCCGCCGCCAGGACGTCGAGCTTGCCCTTGCCGAGGAAGGTCGCCGGATCGGGCCGTGGACGCTCCTGCGACATGCGCAGCGCGACCTCGGCGCCGGCGGCTCGCGCGAGGCCGGCCAGCTCCTCCAGCGACTGTTCGGCCGCGTGGCGGCGGTCGGACCCGGCGATGAGACCGACGAGCGCGGCACGCTCGCGATCGTTCTGAACGACCTCGATCATCGGGACGGGACGGCGGGGCGGTACACCAGCTGGAAACCGGGCGACGTCAGGAGACGGCGGGCGTCGAGGCCGGACCCAGCGATTCTAGCACGCGCTCCCACGCGATCGCGCCTGCGCGGACGAGTATCGGCTGGCTCCCGGTAGCGTCCACGATGGTCGACGGCGCCCCACCCGGTGTCACGCCGCCGTCGATCAGAACGTCGACGGCCGGCAGCGCACGCGCCACCTCGTCGGGGTCTGCCGTGGGCGGTTCACCGCTCGGGTTTGCGCTGGTTGACGTGACCGGACACTCGGCCGCCGCCGCCAGCGCGCGCGCGATGGGCTGATCAGGCACCCGGATGGCTACGGTCCCGTCCTCGGCCATGACGCGCGCGTCCATGCGGGCGGCGGCACGAAGCACCAGCGTCAGCGGCCCGGGCCAGAACGCGGCGGCAAGACGTTCCGCCAGCGGCGTCAGTGTCGTCCACGTCCGGACCTGACCGACGTCGGCGGCGATGAGGGGAATCGCCTTGGCGAGGTCGCGCCCCTTGAGCGCGAACAACTTCGTCACCGCGCCGGAGTTGGCGGGGTCGACCGCAAGGCCATAGAGCGTGTCGGTGGGATATGCGACCACCAAGCCACTGTGCATCGCGGCGACCGCGACCTGCACCGCGGCGTCCGAGTCGCCGCTTACCGCTACTCTCGTCACCTGCGAACTCCCGATCATTGACAGAAACACAGCCGCTCCCGGACGATGGGGAGCACACGTGGCGAAGAAAAAAACGCACGCCTCCACGCCGAAGCTGCCTCGCATCCCGCTCCCCCGCCAGACGGGCGGACGTCACGAGGACAAGACCAGGCGTCCGTGGCGCGAGCGAAAGCACAAACAACGGCCGGACGAGAACTGACTGATCGGTGCCTAAGGCTGGGTGCTTGGTGCCCGTGCGGTGCCTGGTGCCTGGTTCTACGCATCCTCCATCGCCGGACTGGCGGCAACACTCGACGGTTCTTCCATCACCTGTCGCACCGCGACGCCAAAGATCAGCAACAGCCCGGCATCGACGCCGAAGACGACGCGAATGCCTGAATGCGCCAGGACGCCCGCAATCATCGGGCTGATGGCCATGCCGATGAGCGACGCGCTCGTCAGAAACCCGAAGCTGAATGCGCGGGCACCTTCGGGTATCGCAGCCGCGGCAGCCGTGTACGCCGCGGTCATGGCGCTGCCGATCGCCACCCCGAACACCAGCGTCGCCGCGCCGAACGTCCATACGTCCCCGGCCAGCACGAGTCCGCTCGCCCCAAGCGCCGACACCAGTGACGCCGTCGTCAGCGTGCGCCGGCTGCCCCATCGTCGGAGAAACCCGGCGCACAGATGATGGCCGAATGCCGCGGCGCATG
>JBKPSY010000093.1:0-17178 GCA_046735235.1 Acidobacteriota bacterium
GTCAATGCCCGCGGATTCGACCTGCGCTATCAGATCGCCGACGACCCCGAGCGCGGACGACAGCCACGGCTCGTTCGAGGCCAGCGGCGCGATGAACCGGTTCGGATACCAGGTGTTCCCCGTCGCCTGCGGCGCCAGCCACGCCACGCCTTCGCCTCGCACGCCGTGAGCGAGCTCGAGGATGTTCTCCGGCCGGGCACCCCGGCCATGCAGCAAGATGCCCACGGCTCGCGCGCGATCGAGCGGCACACCAGCCTGGAGCACCTGGACGCCCTGGTGGGGTCCGCTGGACATCGCCTGCATCGCCATCAGAGCGCGCCCACCTGCACGGGCCACACAGGCGCGGTAATCGGCTTCAGCTGCGACTCGACCTCACGGCGATGCCGCTCCAGCCACGGCGGCAGCATCAGCGCCTGCCCCAGTGTCTCGACCGGCTCATCCGCGGTGAACCCGGGGCCCAGCGTCGCGAGCTCAACGATGTGGCCGTCGGGATCGTTCGTGTAAATGCTCTTGAAGTAGACGCGATCCATGACGGGCGACACGCGCAGCCCGGCACGTACGAGGCGGTCGCGCCACGCGAGTTGCTCTTCTTCGTCCTTCACCGCGAACGCAAAGTGATGGGTCTGCCCGGTGCCGATACGGGCCCGCACCGCGTTCTGGTGCTTCCACTCGAAGTACGTGATGAGCGAGCCCGGGCGCCCGTCCTGGTCGCCCCAGTACCAGTGCGCCTGAGTCGGGTCGTCGAAGTTCGACGTCTGTTTCACGCGCCGCATGCCGAGCACGCCGGTATAGAAGGCGTCAGTCGCGTGGATGTCCGACCCGATGGCCGTGATGTGGTGCATGCCGGCGGTCAGCGTCATGTCTGGTGTGATCGACGGAACCGGGTCGGGCCACGTCTTCGCGCGAATGGCCTCTTCATCGCGATGTCCCTTGACGAGATGCTCCGCCGGCGCGACGAACGACCGGCCGAGCGTCTCCGCGGGCTCATCGACCGTCCAGCCCGGACCGAGCGTCGCGATTTCGAGAATCAGGCCGTCGGGATCTTTGAAGTAGATGGAGGTGAAGTAGTGCCGGTCGTACGGCCCGGTCACGGTCAACCCGAGATCGGTGAGCCGGCGCTTCCACTTCAGCTGGGCATCATTCGAGCCGACTTTGAGCGCGACGTGATGCGTCCCGCCGATGCCTGGCCGCCCATGCGGGACACCCGGCCACTCGAAGAACGTGATCGCCGAGCCAGGTCGGCCCTGCTCGTCGCCGAAGTAGAGGTGGTACGTGCCGGGGTCGTCGAAGTTGACCGTCTTCTTCACGAAGCGCAGCCCAAGCACCGTCGTGTAGAAGTCAACGGTCCGCTGCGCGTCCAGCGCGCCGATAGTGATGTGGTGCAGTCCTTCTATGGCCATCGTCCTGCTCCGTCTCGTTTCAGTGTCTCACGTATGACGCGCGGCCGGCCGCCTGGGCCGCGTGATAGGCTCGCCTCGTGCCCGATGCGTCGTCCGATCGTCGCCTCGTCCTGCTTGTCGTCGCGGGCGCGGCGCTGATTCTTGGCGTCATCGCGTTTCACCTGCTGCGCGGCGACACATTCGGCTCAATCGACTCGTCGATCAAGTTCCTCCAGGCGTCGGCGTTGGCGGCCTCCGGCTTCCGCTCGACGGCGCTGCCGTATCCCGCGCTCGCGCTGGACCCGAGCCAGATGTTCGTGCCCTTCGATCCGCCGTACGTCTTCCGCGGTGCCAGCGGCTACGAAGGCGTGTTCTCCAGCGGCTATGCGATCCTGGCGGCGCCCGTGATTCACCTCGGACCTGGCGCGCTGCGCGCGCTCTCGATCTTCGGCGGTGCCGCAACTGCCCTGGGCACTGCGTGGCTCGCCGAGCGCGGGCCTCGATGGGCCCCGGCGGTCCTCATCACCTTCGCGACGCCGGTGTGGTACTACGCCACCGCGAGCGGGGAAACCACCCTCGCCCTGGCGGCTTCGACGCTCGCCTTCGTGCTCGCAACCCGCGAGGGTCCAGTCGATCTCCCCTGCGGCCTGCTGATCGGCGCGGCGGGCGTGTTGCGCGACGAGTCGCTCCTGCTGGTGCCAGGCCTGCTGTACGCGCGGTACCGATATGCGAGGGGCTCGTCGGCGGTCGTCCCAGTCCTCCTCGGCGCGGCCGCGCCAGTCGCGCTGCTCGCCGCCGTGGACCACCTCTGGCTGCACCGTCCGGTCCTTGCGCACTTGCGACACGCCGTGCCGATGCTGAACGCCGTGCTCCCGCGGAGCCGCGCGCTCCTTCCGGAGCTTCCCGCGCTCTCGTGGCCCGATCGCTACAACACGATCGTCCACTACTGGCTGCTCGGCGGAGGCACGCCGCTCATCGCGCTGGCGATCGTCCTGGCGTTGGTACTCGCGTTCACGCTTCGTCACCGGCGAGCCGGTGCGGTCGTCGTCGCTCTGGTGCTCCTCGGCGCGGCCATCGTCCAGTGGCGCGACATCGTTCCGCTCCTGGCGGCGCCGCGCTTCATGGCCGGGCTGCTTTACTTGTCGCCGTTCCTGCTCTTCGCGCTGCTGCCGGCGCCGCCCGGATCGTCACAAGGCCCGGCGCGCGCGGTAGCCCTCGTCACCTCGGGCACCTTCCTCCTGATCACCTGGATCACTCTCAGCACTGCGGCCGGCAAGGGACTCGGGCCCCGGTTGACGATCGCACTTTGGCCGCTGCTCGTCGCCAGCGCATGGGACGGCTTCCGGGCGTGGGGTCGCTGGCCCGGTCCTCGTCCGGTACGGGCGGTCATCGTCGGCGCGGGCCTCGCGTTGATCGCCGGTTCGCTTGTCATGGAGCTCGCCGTCGCGCTGCCGGCCTGGGCCGGTCGCGTCGGCGCGGATGAGCAAGCGTTATCGGCCATTCGCTTCGACGCGCGACAGGTCGTCGTGCTCAACGACGACGCGGACATGGCGCTGGTGGCCGCGGACTTCTTCGCCCGGCCGGTGATGTTCGTTGACCATCCGAGACGGTGGCAGCCGCTGGCGTGGCAGCTGGCGACGTCGGGCGAGCGCGAATTTCTGGCCGTCTCACGAACGCCGAACGCGCCAAGCAGCATGCCGCCGTTCCATGTCGCAGACGAGCGGATCGTCTCCCGCTATCACCTGCAACATTTCGTTCGATGATCGACGGTTTCGTTGGCTAGTCGAAGACGACCGTGAAGACCGTTGGACCACCGGGCGGTCCGTCGAGCGCGTAGCCGAACTTGTGGTTGGCCAGGATCTCCTGGACGAGCGTCAGCCCGATTCCCTGGCCGTGCTCCTTCGTGCTGAAAAACGGCGTGAAGAGCTGCGGCCTGGCCTCGGGCGCGATGCCTGGCCCGGTGTCCTCCACCTCGAGCACGCGGACACCGTCGCGCCACCGCGCACGAATCGTGAGCGTCCCATCCTCGCCAATCGCTTCGAGACCGTTCTTGACGACGTTGACCAGCGCCTGTTCGAGCTGCGCGCGATCCATGGCCGCGCTCCCGAGGTCCGGCGCAACATCCTGTACGAGCCGGATCCGCCGGCGCTCGGATTCCCCGCCGAGGAGCCGGACGAGGTCCGTCGCGACGTCGGCGATCGACACCTGCGCCTTCTGCGGCGGCGGCAGCCGCGCGACGTCTGCGAAGCTCCGCATGAACGCGTTGAGCTGTGCCGTCCGTGCGATGACGACGCCGATGGCGTGCTCGAAGTCGCGGCGATCGTCGGACGCCAGCTGCGCGCCGTAAGTCAGGCACGAGTTGAGCAGCGAGTTGGACGCGCCGACCGTGTTGTTGACCTCGTGGGACAGCATCCGGATCAGCTTCTCGTAAGCGGCTTTCTCCGACTGGCGCAATTCCTCGGTCAGTTCCTCGAGCAGGAAGAAGCTCCGCCGGAAGCCCCGGTCGACGAACGAGCCGCGATGGACCCGGAGACGGCGTCCGCCCCAGATGGGCGCGACATGCGTCTGGCCATCCGCCAACGCCTCCAGCTCGCCCCCAAGCGCGCCACATTCGCCGGGACGTTTCTGCCTCACAGCATCGGCGTCGGCCTGCAGGAGCCGCAGCGCGGCGGGGTTCGCCATCTCGATCCGGCCGTCGAAGTCGAGCACGACGATGCCGCCGGGCGATTCCTTCAGTACTCGGGTCAGGAACTGCTGCTGCTCCTGCAGACGAACGCGCTCGTCACGGAGCGAATCCACCATCCGGTTGAAGACGCGGATCAGCCGGTCGACACTTGGCTGGCCGATCTCGCGGTAGCGCGACATGAGGTCGCTGTCTTCGAGCAGTTGCGCGCTGTCCTCGATGAACGAGACCGACGAAAGGAAACCGCGGATGAGGACCAGGCCGATGACGAACGACATGACGAGGACCGCTTCGGCGCCGAGCAGCCAGTACGGAAACTGGCGCACCAACAGGACGGCCGTCGCGGCCATGAGCGCATGCACGGCGATCAGATAGGCGACGAACCGCGCCCGGAGGCTCACACCGGGATCTCGTACTTCTCGAAGCGGCGATACAGGGCGGCGCGGCTCAAGCCAAGAGCCTCGGCCACTTTCGAGACGTTGCCTCCGTGGTGCTTCATCGACTTCACGATCATGGCCTTCTCGATCTCGTCCATGGTCATGCTGCCGACGGGAGGCAGGGTCTCGCGCGACGCTTCGACGGGCTCCATGTCGGCCGCCCGGCGAAAATCGGCCGCCTCCAATACCGAGCGCTCGCTCATGAGCACGGTCCGCTCGATGGCCTGACGCAACTGCCTGACGTTACCCGGCCACGGCTGCTGCCGCAGCCACCTGGCCGCGTCGTCGCTCAGCTTGAGCCCGTCGCGGCGATAGACCTGCCCCACCGTCTCGAGGAAGCGCGCGGCGAGGATTGGGATGTCGTCACGGCGGTCGCGAAGCGTGGGCAGCGTGAGGGTGATCAGGTTGATGCGATACAGCAGATCCTCACGGAACTCGCCGCGTCCCACCATGTCGGCCAGGTTGCGATTCGTCGCCGATACCACCCTGATGTCAGCGGTCCGGCGCTGGCTCGATCCGAGCACCTCGAAGCTCCGGTCCTGCAGCACGCGCAGCAGCTTCACCTGCGAGGCGTGATCGAGATCGCCGATCTCATCCAGGAACAGCGTGCCGCTGTCGGCCAACTCGATTCGCCCCTTGCGATCCTGCCGCGCATCCGTGAAGGCGCCGCGCACGTGGCCGAACATCTCGCTCTCGAAGAGCGTCGAGGAGATGCCGCCGAGATTGACCTTCACGAACGGACCGCCGCGCCGGCGGCTGTTGCGGTGAATCGCGTCCGCGACGAGCTCCTTGCCCGTGCCGCTCTCGCCGATGATCAGGACTGATGCATCCGTGGCGGCCACGCGACCGGCCACCTGGAGGACTCGACGGAGGCGCGGATCTTCTCCGACGAGCACGCCGAAGTCGTACCTGGCGTCCAGATCCTCGCGGCTGGGGACCGGCCCGGTGTCCGCGGCCGACGACGCCGACAGGCCGAGCGCGGTGCGAACGGTCTGCAGGATCTGCTCGTTCGTCCACGGCTTGACGATGAAGTCCGACGCGCCGGCCTTCATGCCACGTACGGCGAGATCGACCGAGCCCCAGGCCGTGATGAGCACGACCGGGACTCCGGGGTGCGACTCGCGGACCTTCGCGAGCAGCGCGAGGCCCTCCTCGCCGCTCGTCTGCCGCGAGAAGTTCATGTCCTGCAGCACCAGCTCGGGCTCGTGGGAAGAGAGCCACGCCAGCGCCTCCGACGGGCCGGCCGACGCGTGCGACGCGTAGCCGCCCTGCTTCAACAGCAGGCCGAGCGACGCAATCACAGACGGGTCGTCGTCGACGATGAGAATCATGTCAGTTGGAGGCCCGGGCAGACCTGAAGGCCTGCGCTACACACGACCTCGCCAAGACGCCGCGGCCGCCACCTGTAGCGCAGGCCTTCAGGCCTGCTGTTACTCGTACCTGAGCGCATCTGCCGGTTCGACCATCGTGGCCATGCGGCTCGGGTACCAGCCGCAGGCCAGTGTCAGAAGATAGATGGCGATCACCGAGATCGCAAGGCTGATTGCATAGACGTGCGGCTCGACGAAATAGATCACGTCGAGCAGCGGAAACTGGATCGCGACGAGGACGCCGGCGGCCACCGCGAGCGACGTCATCACCGCGATCTCGCCGAGAATCTGCCGCCGCACGCGTTCTCGAGGCGCGCCCTTCGCCCGGCGCAGGCCCATCTCGCGCGTTCGCTGCGTGACGTTCTGCCAGAGAACGCCAAGCAGACCGAGCGCGACCATCAGCATCAGGAAGCCGGCCACGAGGCCGACCGCGATGAGCGGCATGAACGCGAAGCGGTTGTAGGACGACCGCATCTCGTCGAGCGGGGTGACCTCGAACGACCAGTCGGGCGCGACCGCCTGGAGCCGCCGCGTCAACTGCTCCTGGAACTCCGCCGTCGTCCCGGACTGCACCTTCACAAGAATATTGCGCAGCGGCCGGTTCCGGAGTCCGTTCCGATAGAGCGCGTACGACCGCATGCCGTCGAACTCGCCGTCCTCCCGGTAGGCAGCGACGACGCCAACGACGCGCTGTTCGCGATAGTCGGTCTCCTCGGGCCGGTGCTCGGGATTCAGCACCTGGCCCAGTGCCGGGCCGGCGCCGAAGAGCTCGCGGCGCATGTCCTCGTTGATCACGACCGGCTGATAGCTCAGGCCGTCGTCTTCGCGTCCGAACCACCGCCCTTCGACGAGGCGGAGCCCCAGCGTGTCCTTGAAGCCGTCGGTGACCTCCGCGACGCCGAAGTCCACCGTTCGGCCTCGCCAACCGTAGCGGCTGTTCGACGAGCCCATCTGGTACGGCGACAGCATCGTGCCGCCCGACGTGACGATCTCCGGCATGTTCTTCAGCGCCAGCTGCAGCTGGGTCACCGTCTGCCGCTGCGTCTCGTTGAACGTGTCGTCGCTGACCTGCTTCATGTCGATCGACACGTCCCAGACGTTCTCGATCGAGAAGCCGCGGGGCCGGCGCCAGTTGTCGGCCGTGTAGACGCCGAGTCCGACCACCGCGAACAGCACCAGGAACGACACGAAGATCTCCGCCATCATCAGCAGGTTCGTCCGCTTCCGGTTCCAGATCAACCTCAGGATGTGCCGCGTCATCGTGTCACCCCGTTCAGCGCCTGCACGGGATGCATGCGCGACATCCGCCATGCCGGATATACCCCTGAGAGCAGGCCGAAGACGACCGCCAGCACGACGCCCCATCCGAAGATCCGATAGTTCAGCGACAACTCGGCGTAGAGAATCAGCCCGCTCGCGTTGATCGCGCGCAGTACGACGGCTGTGATGGCGAGGCCTATCGCCGCGCCGACAAGCGTCAGGCACACGTTCTCGACCACGAATTGGCCGACCAGCGTCCAGGACGAAGCGCCGAACGCCTTGCGCACGCCGATCTCCGGGGCTCGCTCCATGATGCGGCTGATATTCAGGTTCACGAGATTGACCGCGGGCAGCAGCATGAAGAGCGCGGCGCCGATCATCAGCACAATCTCGAGGCGATAGCCATACCCGGCCCCTTCGCCCGTGCCGTTGCCGGTGAGCAGGCGCCCGATCAGGTCGAACAGCGTTTCCGGCGTCGCGGCCAGCTTCAGCACCTCGGTGCCGTTCGCGACTTTCACCGTTCGCATCCGCGACCACAGCTCGTCTCGCGTCACGTCGAGCTTCGACGGATCCTTGAGGAGCATCAGCGCCATGAAGTCGCCCACCCATTCGTGCTTGTAGTCTTCGCCCTTCGCGGTCGTGTACGGCACCCACACGTCCGCGAACGGCACGAGCCGCAGAATCGGCACGTCCGGCACCACGCCGACGACGGTGAATCGCTGGCTGTCCACTTCGATGGTGCGGCCGACGGCGGGCGCCCCGCCGAAGAACCGCTGCCTCGTCGTCTCGTTGATGACCGCCACCATGCGGCCAGCGGCGACGTCTGCGTCGGTGAGCGGTCCGCCTTCGAGAAAGCGGAAGTCGAGAATCTTCCAGTACGTCCCGTCTGTGCGCTTCAACCATTCCTTGACGCGCCGGCCGTTGAGGAACGACGACACCTCGCCCGGCACACTGGCGAGGCCAAGCTGCTCGACGTTTGGGAGGTCACGCGCGAACTTGTCGATCAGCTGATACCCGGCGAAGCCGTTGCGACGCCAGTGTTCGCTCGCCAGGCTGGCGAAGAAGATGCCCACCGTCCGGTCCTGGCGCGTTTCAGGCGGATACGGCGCGATGACATGATCGAGAATCGCAGTTACGAGCAGCAGGACGACCAGCGTGAAGCTGACGCCGAAGAGCGAGATGAACGTGAAGAACTTCCTGCGGAGCAGGACCTTCCAGGCCAGGGTGAGGTAGTTGCGGATCATGAGAGGCCTCAGGCGACCAGCCGTCCGTCGAACAGCCGGATGATGCGCTCGGTCTGTTCGGCCTGACGGGAATCGTGGGTGACCATGACCACCGTGGTGCGGTCGCGGTGCTGCAGATCCTTGAGCAGCGCCATCACTTCGTCGCCCATCTGGCTGTCCAGATTGCCCGTCGGCTCGTCGGCGAGGAGGATCCTTGGCCGTCCCACGATCGCCCGCGCGATGGCCACACGCTGCTGCTGGCCACCGGAGAGTTGCGACGGAAAGTGCCGCGTGCGCGAGGACAGCCCGACACGATCCAGCGCGGCCTCGGCCAGCTTGCGCCGCTCACCGTTCGAGAGACGCCGATACAGCAGCGGGATCTCCACGTTGTCCACCACCGCCAGGTCCGGAATCAAGTGGAAGGTCTGAAAGACGAAGCCGAGCTCCTTGTTCCGTACGGCGGCAAGCGCGCGATCGCCGCGGGCCGCGACGAGCGCCCCGTTGATTTCCACACGCCCGCCAGTCGGCACGTCGAGCAGCCCGATGATGTTGAGAAGCGTGCTCTTGCCGCAGCCTGACGGCCCCATGATCGACACGAACTCGCCCTCGCGAACGGACAGGTCGATGCCCGTGAGCGCGACCGTTTCGATGCGATCGGTGCGGTAGACCTTTTCGACGGCCTGCAGCCTGATCATCGGGGCACTGCGTCCTGTGGTGGTTGGCATCTCGGCAACGGCAGCAGCAACAGACATGGCAATCCTCGCAATCAGCGGAGCCGGACTTCACCGAGGCGCAGGTAATCGCGCATGTCGGAGACGATTACCTCGTCGCCAGGCGCGAGTCCGGAGGTCACTTCGAAATAGGTCTGGCTCGACAGGCCGAACGTGACGGGCGTTTTCACGGCACGATCGCCGCGCACGACGAACACCTCCGCAATGCCTTCGCCTGTCGCGAAGGGCCCGCGTCGCACGCGGATGGCGTCGGCCTTCCGCGCGGTGACGATCTCGACGTCGGTCCTGAGATTGGATCGCAGCGTGGGGTTCGATCGGTCCTGCAACGCGATAACCACAGTCATCACGCCGTTGGTGACGGTGGGATTCACCTCGGCGACGGTGCCTTCGAAGCGCTGCTCGCCCGCTACGACGACGGCTGGCAGGCCCACTCGCAGCTGACGGGCGTAGACGTCGGAGATGCTGGCGTCGACGCGGAAGGAACTGAAATCGGCAACACGGGCGAGCGGCTGCCCTTTCGTGACGGCGGCGCCCTCCTCGGTGACGACCCACGTGAGGACGCCATCGCGTCCCGCCCGCGGTGACGCGAGCGTGAGCTGACGCGCGGCCTCCGCTTCTTCCTTCCGCAGCTTTCCAATCTCGAGGTCGAGGCCTTCGAGCTCGGCGCGCGTGGCTTCGCGCGCGTTCGCCCGTTCGGCCGTAATCTGCTTCAGCTGGATTTCCGCCTGGCTCGTCGCGAGCTCCGACTTCTTGAGCTGCTCGACCGACAGAAGCCCCTGCGATGAGAGCTGCCGATCGCGCGCGAGCTGCGACTGCAGCGACGCGAGCTCGAGGCGCTTGATCTCTGTCCGGCTATCGAGGTCGATCAGGCTCTTGTCGAGCGCGAGGCGCTTCTGCGCCTGCGCGTTCGCCTTGATGGCGAGATCCTGCGTGATCTTGTCCACGTCGAGACGCGCCTGGCTGACATCGAGCTCGAGGATCGGCTGCCCGGCAGTCAGGTGCGCGCCCGGTCGCTGCAGGACTCGAAGGACCCGGGCGTCGACGGGGCTCGCCAGGACCTGCTCGATTTCCGGCACGACGAGCCCGGTGGCCGCGATCGTCGCGTCCACGACGCCGCGCTCGGCGCGAGCGGTGCGAATCCGATCCCGTGAAACCGCAGGACCCACGATCGATGGCAGCCAGAGGTACGCGACCACCGCGACGCACGCGGCGGTCCCGCCGAGCGCCAGGCGACGGCGGCGCTGGCGGCGGGGAATCTCGGGGGCGAGAGGCCGGTCCATGCCCTGGCCTTCCGCAAGCGGTTTGCCACGTCACTTCAGGAAAACCGGCGCAAATTCAGCAACCCGGCCTGCGTTGGCGTCCCCACTCGCACGGTGCTGTTCGGAAACGGACACTGGATCAGTGCTGCAGTGCTGCGGTGCTGCGGTGCTGCGGTGCTGCGGTGCTGCGAGCTATCATTCGGCCATGCGACAGACCAGCTGGTTCGTTCTCATCTCATTCCTCGGCGGGCTCGTGGCGACGGCGCCCACCTTGGCGCAATCTGAAGAGGCCGCTCGAATCAAGACCGCGATTCAGGTGCTGCAGGAGATCAAGGACGCGCCCGATTCCGGAGTGCCCCGGTGGGTGGCCGAGAAGGCCCAGGGGATTGCCGTCTTCCCGTCGGTCAAGAAGGGCGGCCTGCTCGTCGGCGGCGAGTGGGGCCGCGGCGTCATGAGCGCGAAGTCGGCGAAGAGCGGCACGTGGTCCGCTCCGGCGTTCCTGACGGTGACGGGCGGCTCGGTCGGCGCGCAGATTGGCGGCGAGACCGTGGACTTCGTCCTCGTGATCATCGACGAGCAGGGACTCGACCAGCTCGCCCGCAACCAGTTCAAGCTGGGGGCCGACGCCGGAGTGTCCGCGGGGCCGGTCGGCCGCAACAGCGAGGCATCTACCGACATCCAGATGCGAGCCAAGATCCTGAGCTACTCCCGATCGCGCGGGCTCTTCGCAGGCGTGACGCTGAAGGGGTCCACGATCAAGCAGGATCGCGACGCGAACGAGCGTTTCTACGGGCAGGCGTACACGACCACGCAGATCCTGTTCGACCGCCTCGGCGGCGCGCCGGATCCCGTGCCGGCGTGGCGGGACCTGTTGACCAGCCTCAAATGAGGTTCAGGGGTCCATGGGTCTATGGGTCCATAGGGGACCATCGAAGCGCTGAGCTCTGCGCCCATGGACGCATGAACCCATGGACTTATGGACCTACGGAATCTGCGAACCTACGGCCCAGCTGCATCCATTCCCTGACCTTATAGTCCATATCTATTCTCAAAATAGCAACATCAGTGTAACTCCATCTCTTTTGAGAATGGTATAAATAAAACCTTTCTATTTCCTTTCTCCTACCTGATTGCCGCATAACTAGGGCATCCGATTCACGCGCCGGCGGAGCTCTACCCTCCGCCGGACCACGTTCGAAGGATGCTCGCGATGCAAGACCAGGCAAGCGGCCCACAGGCCCAGGGACTCTACGACCCGCAGCACGAGAAGGACTCATGTGGCGTCGGCTTCGTCGTCCACCTGAAGGGCAAGAAGTCGCACGACATTGTCGCGAAGGGCCTGGAACTCCTGGTCAATCTCGAGCACCGCGGCGCGTGCGGCTGCGAGGCCAACACCGGTGACGGCGCCGGCCTGCTGCTGCAGATGCCGGACAGCTTCTTTCGTGCGCTCGATCTCGGGTTCGCCCTGCCGCCCGCCGGGGAGTACGGCGCCGGCCTGATCTTCCTGCCGAACGACCCTTCGCAGCGCGAGACGCTCAAGTCCCTTATCGCACGTATCGTCGACGAAGAGGGCCAGACGCTGCTCGGCTGGCGCAGCGTGCCCACCGACGACTCGTCGCTCGGGGACCGCGCCCGCGCCGTCGAGCCCGTCTTCGAGCATCTGTTTATCGGCGCGAGCCCAGAGCCCAGAGCCCAGAGCCCAAAGCCCGGCGCCCCGTCCTCGTTCGAGCGCAAGCTCTACGTCATCCGCAAGCGCATCGAGCACGAAGCCGACGGACTGGATCTGTCGCAGCGCTCGCGCTTCTACCTCGTCAGCCTCTCGTCGAAGACCCTCATCTACAAGGGCATGCTGACGGCCTCGCAGATCGGCCCGATGTTCGTGGACCTCGCGGATCCGCGACTCGAGTCGGCGCTCGCGCTCGTCCACCAGCGCTTCAGCACGAACACTTTCCCGTCCTGGCCTCTCGCGCACCCGTACCGCTACGTGGCGCACAACGGCGAGATCAACACGCTGCGCGGCAACATCAACTGGATGACTGCGCGCGAAGGCCTGCTGAAATCAGACCTCTTCGGCGACGACCTGAAGAAGGTGCTGCCCGTCATCCGCGAAGGCGGCAGCGACACGGCGACGTTCGACAACGTGCTCGAGTTCCTCGTGATGGGCGGCCGCTCGCTGCCGCACGCCATCCTCATGATGATTCCCGAGCCGTGGCAGAACCACGCGGAGATGTCGCCCGAGCGGCGCGCGTTCTACGAGTACCACTCGTCGCTGATGGAGCCATGGGACGGTCCTGCGTCGATCGCGTTCTCCGACGGGACCGTCATCGGCGCGGTGCTCGACAGGAACGGCCTGCGTCCGTCGCGTTACTACGTCACGAAGGACGACCTCGTCGTGATGGCGTCGGAAGTCGGCGTACTGAACTTCCCACCAGAGAACATCGCCGTCAAGGAGCGCCTGCACCCGGGCAAGGTCTTCCTCGTGGACACCGAGGCCGGCCGCATCATCGACGACGAGGAGCTGAAGTCGAACCTCGCGTCCGAGAAGCCGTACGGCGAATGGGTCAAGGCGAACCTCAAGAACATCGACGATCTGCCTGACGCCCCCGCTCTGCCCGAGCCCGATCACTCGACCGTGCTGCGCCGCCAGCAGGCTTTCGGCTACACGCACGAGGACCTGCGCGTGCTGATGGCGCCGATGGCGACCAACTCCGAAGAGGCGCTCGGCTCGATGGGCACCGACACGTCGCTCGCGGTGCTCTCGACCCGTCCGCGGCTGCTGTACGACTACTTCAAGCAGCTCTTCGCGCAGGTCACCAACCCGCCGC
Source organism: Acidobacteriota bacterium (assembly GCA_046735235.1). Classification (GTDB taxonomy): domain Bacteria; phylum Acidobacteriota; class Vicinamibacteria; order Vicinamibacterales; family JAENWD01; genus JAENWD01. Next base: position 13,168 of record JBKPSY010000093.1, read on the forward strand.
TCGACGCCATTCGCGAAGAGCTCGTGACGTCGATGGGCTCGACCATCGGCCCCGAGGGCAACCTCCTCGACCCGCGGCCCGAGTCGTGCGCGCAGATCGTGATCACGTATCCGGTGATCAGCAACGAGGAAGTCGCCAAGCTCCGCAGCCCCGGCTGCGTCGGCTGCAAGACGACGACCCTGCAGATGCTGTACGACCCGGCGGACGACGGCCCGGGGCTGGAGCGGGCGATGGAGCGCCTCTGCAGGGAAGCGAGCGCTGCGGTCGCCGACGGCTGCACGATTCTCATCCTGTCGGATCGCGGTGTCGACAAGGCGCAGGCGCCGATCCCGAGCCTGTTGGCGACGGCCGGCGTGCACCATCACCTGGTGCGCGAAGGCTCGCGCACGCGCTGCGCGCTGGTCCTCGAGTCGGGCGACGCGCGTGAGGTGCACCACTGCGCGCTGCTCATCGGCTACGGCGCCGGCGCAGTGAACCCGTATCTGGCATTCGAAACGCTGGACGACATGATCCGCCAGGGCCAGCTGCCGGGGCTCACGCATCACAAGGCCGTTCTGAACTACATCAAGGCGCTCAACAAGGGCATCCTGAAGGTGATGTCCAAGATGGGCATCTCGACGCTCGCCAGCTACTGTGGCGCCCAGATCTTCGAGGCCGTCGGCCTGAGCCGCACGTTTGTCGAGAAGTACTTCACCGGAACGCCGTCGCGCATCGAAGGCGTCGGCATCGAGGTCGTCTCAGAGGAAGTGCGCCGGCGGCACGAAAAGGCCTTCCCCAAGCGCCCCGTCGGCCAGGCGGATCTCGACTGGGGCGGCGAGTACCAATGGCGCCGCGACGGCGAGTACCACTTGTTCAATCCGGAGACCGTCTTCAAGCTGCAGCACGCGACGCGCAGCGGGCAGTACGCGATCTTCAAGGAATACACGACGCTGGTTGACCAGCAGACGCGGAAGCTCGCGACGCTGCGCGGACTCTTCGGCCTGAAGCAGGCCTCGACGTCCGTGCCGCTAGACGAGGTCGAATCGGTCGAGTCGATCGTCACGCGCTTCTCCACCGGCGCGATGTCGTTCGGCTCCATCAGCGCCGAGGCACACGAGACGCTCGCCATCGCGATGAACCGCATGGGCGCGCGGTCCAACTCGGGCGAGGGCGGTGAGGACTCGGCGCGCTACCAGAAGGATCCGAACGGCGACTGGCGCCGGAGCGCCGTGAAGCAGGTCGCCTCGGGCCGCTTCGGCGTGACGAGCGAATACCTCGTCAACGCGTCCGATCTGCAGATCAAGATGGCGCAGGGCGCCAAGCCCGGCGAAGGCGGCCAGCTCCCCGGCCACAAGGTCTACCCGTGGATCGCAAAAGTGCGATACGCGACGCCGGGCGTCGGCCTGATCTCGCCGCCGCCGCACCACGACATCTACTCGATCGAGGACATCGCGCAGCTGATTCACGACCTGAAGAACGCGAACCCGAAGGCGCGCGTGCACGTGAAGCTCGTCGCCGAGGCCGGTGTCGGCACCGTCGCCGCCGGCGTCTCGAAGGCGCATGCGGACGTCGTCCTCATTTCGGGCCACGACGGCGGCACGGGCGCCTCGCCGCTCACCAGCATCAAGCACGGAGGCGGGCCCTGGGAGCTCGGGCTCGCCGAGACGCAACAGGTGCTCCGCCTGAACGGCCTCCGCGATCGCATCGTCGTGCAGGTGGACGGCCAGATGAAGACCGGCCGCGACGTGGTCATTGCGGCGCTACTCGGCGCCGAGGAGTTCGGCTTTGCGACGGCGCCCCTGGTCGTCTCGGGCTGCGTGATGATGCGCGTCTGCCATCTCAACACCTGCCCCGTCGGCATCGCGACCCAGGACCCGGAGCTGCGCAAGAAGTTCACCGGCAAGCCGGAGTTCGTCGAGAACTTCTTCAAGTTCATCGCGCAGGAAGTCCGCGAGCTCATGGCGGAGCTCGGCTTCCGGACGATGGACGAGATGATCGGCCGAGTGGACAAGCTGGACGTGCGCCAGGCGCTGGAGCACTGGAAGGCGCACGGTCTCGACCTGTCGTCGCTCCTCTACGATCCGCCAGCGGCCGGCGACCATCCGCGCCGCAACGTCGCGACGCAGGACCACGGGCTCGAAAAGGCGCTCGATCGGCAGCTGATCGCGCTCTGCAAGGACGTGCTCGATGGACGCGGCGGCGCGGACGTGTCGCTGCCGATTCGCAACGTCAACCGCACCGTCGGCACGCTTCTCGGCTACGAGGTCACCTCGCGCTTCGGCGGCCAGGGCCTGCCGGACGACACCATCCGCCTGAGGTTCGCGGGGTCGGCCGGCCAGAGCTTCGGCGCGTTCGTGCCGCGCGGCATCACGATGACGCTCGAGGGCGACTCGAACGATTACGTCGGCAAGGGGCTCTCGGGCGGCCGGCTGATCATCTATCCGCCGCGGCGGTGCACGTTCGCCGCCGAGGAGAACATCATCATCGGCAACGTCGCGCTCTACGGCGCCACCAGCGGCGAAGCGTTCGTGCGCGGCATCGCCGGCGAGCGGTTCGCGGTCCGCAACAGCGGCGCCACGGCCGTCGTCGAAGGCGTCGGCGATCATGGCTGCGAGTACATGACGGGAGGACGCGTGGTCGTCCTCGGCAGGACCGGCCGCAACTTCGCGGCGGGGATGAGCGGCGGGATCGCGTTCGTGCTGGACGCCAGCGGCGCGTTCGAGAAGCGGTGCAACCACGGCATGGTCGATCTGGACCCGCTGGACGAGGCCGACGAAGCGTGGCTGCGCCGGCTCGTGTGCCGGCACATCGCGCTGACCGGCAGCGCGCACGCGTCGCACCTGCTGTTCCGGTGGGCCGAGATGCGCGCGCGGTGGATCAAGGTGATGCCGCGCGACTACAAGCGCGTGCTGCGTGCCGAAGCCGAGGCGCAGAGGGCCGGCAAGACGCTCGCGTTCGAAGAGCTCGTGGGTGCCGCGAATGGGTAAGGCCACGGGGTTCATCGAGATCTCGCGTAAGAAACAACCCTCGCGGCCGGTTGCAGAGCGCTTGCACGACTGGAAGGAGGTCTACCTCCCCTACCCGGTCGAGGCGATCCGCCAGCAGGGCGCGCGGTGCATGGACTGCGGCATCCCGTTCTGCCACCAGGGCTGTCCGCTCGGGAACCTCATTCCGGACTGGAACGATCTGGTCTATCGCGATCGCTGGCAGGCGGCGATCGAGCGCCTGCTCGCGACGAACAACTTCCCCGAGTTTACCGGGCGGCTGTGTCCGGCGCCGTGCGAAGGGGCCTGCGTCCTCAACATCAACAACGACGCGGTGACCATCAAGGCCATCGAGAACCAGATCATCGACCGTGCCTTCGACGAAGGCTGGATCGTGCCGCGGCCGCCGGCGAACCGCAGCGGCAAGCAGATCGCCGTCGTCGGCTCGGGTCCCGCCGGGCTCGCGGCCGCCGATCAGCTGAACAAGGCGGGGCACTGGGTCACCGTCTTCGAGCGCGCCGATCGGATCGGCGGCCTGCTCCGCTACGGCATCCCCGAGTTCAAGATGGAGAAGCGCGTCCTCGATCGCCGGTTGAAGGTGATGGAGGCCGAGGGAGTGCGCTTCCGCACGAACGCGAACATCGGCGGCAACGTACCGGCCGAGGAACTGCGGCGGGAGTTCGACGCGATCGTGCTGGCCGGCGGATCCACGATCCCGCGTGATCTGCCCATTCCCGGGCGTCAGCTGCGCGGCGTTCACTTCGCCATGGATTTCCTGACGCTGCAGAACCGCCGCTGCGAGGGCGACCGCGTGCCCGACAGCGAGTTCATCTCCGCCGCCGGCAAGCGCGTCGTGATCATCGGCGGCGGCGATACCGGCGCCGATTGCCTTGGCACCGTCCATCGGCAGGGCGCGAAGTCGGTCCACCAGTTCGAGGTGCTGCCGAAGCCGCCCGACGCGCGCGCCGATTCGAACCCGTGGCCGACCTGGCCGCAGATTTTCCGCGTGTCGTCGGCGCACGAGGAAGGCGGCGAGCGGCTCTACTCG
>JBKPSY010000094.1:0-13263 GCA_046735235.1 Acidobacteriota bacterium
AAGCAGGAGTAACCGGCCCTGCCGGGGCCGTCGCCCGCCACCCTCTTCTCGTTGTCGCGTCCGGCGCCACGGTCTCACAGGACCGGGACGCCCGGACGCGGTTTGCTGTACGGGTGCGCCGCGAGGCCCGGGTCGTGTACCATCCTCCCGACCGTTCTGGATTCGTGACCGTGGCCATCCACATCCCAACGCTCGTCGACCGCCTGCCGTACCGCTATCCGTCGTACCTGCTGGACTCGATCCTGCAGCACGAGCCGGGGAAGCGGATCGTGGCCGCCAAGAACGTCACGGTCAACGAAGAGTTCTTCCAGGGGCATTTTCCCGGCGCGCCGTTGATGCCCGGCGTCCTCATGATGGAAGCGCTGTCGCAGGTCGCGACGGTGCTGCTGCTCGAGTGCGAAGGCGCCGGGACGCGCGTCTACCTCCGCGGCGTCAACAACGCGAAGTTCCGGCGGCAAGTCGTGCCCGGCGATCGCCTGCGGCTCGAGGTGAGCCTCGGAAAAATACGGCGACCGCTCGTCAGCGTGCACGGCGTCGCGTACATCGGCGAGCAGGTGGTGGCGGAAGCAGACCTGCTGATCGAGCTGCGGCAGGTGGCCGACATCGATCCGCACGCCATCGTGCACCCGGGCGCCGAGATCGGCGGAGGCACGTCGGTCGGACCGTTCGCGACGATTGGACCCAACGTGCGGATCGGGCGTAACTGCCGCATCGGCGCGTCCGCCGTCATCGACGGCAAGACCGAGCTCGGCGACGGCACGCAGGTCTTCCCGTTTGCGTCGATCGGCATGATGCCGCAGGACCTGAAGTACCGCGGCGAGCCGACGCGCCTGAAGATCGGACGGAACAACGTCTTCCGCGAGTTCGTGACGATTCATCGCGGCACCGAGATGGGCGGCGGGCTGACCGAAATCGGCGACCACAACCTGTTCATGGCCTACGCGCACGTGGCCCACGACTGCCGGATCGGCAACTACACCATCTTCGGCAACGCGGCGACGCTCGGCGGGCACGTATGGGTCGAGAACTTCGCCACGATTTCCGCGTTCTCGGGTGTCCACCAGTTCTGCCGCGTCGGCGAGCACGCGTTCATCGGCGGCTACTCGGTCGTCACCAAGGACGCCCTTCCGTACGCGAAGACGGTCGGCAACCGCGCGCGCATTTATGGCCTCAACACGGTCGGCCTCATCCGCCGCGGGTTCTCGGAAGACACGCTCAGCAAGCTGAAGCGCGCGTACCGGTATCTGCTGGTGTCGCGGCTCAACACCAGCCGTGCGCTCCGCGAGATCGAGCAGGACGACTCGCTCGCCTGCGCGGAAGTCGGACAGCTCGTGGAATTCATCCGCAACTCGCACCGCGGTGTCATCCTGCGGCGGCCGATCCGTCGCGCCGAAGAAATGGTGGCCGACGAGTAGGAATGAAGAATGAAGCATGAAAGCTGAAGACTAGCGCCAACGGGTTCCCTGCGCTTTCCGCATGCGTCGTTCTTCATCGTTCGTTCTTCGCGCTGATTGTCGGTTCTTCATTTTTCATTCTTCACTGTTCCTTTTTCATTCTCCATGCGACTCGGCCTGATTGCCGGCAACGGCCGGTTCCCGTTCCTGGTGCTCGACGCCGCGAGGGCGCAGGGGCACGACGTCACGGTCATCGCGGTCAAGGAAGAAGCGTTTCCCGAACTCGAGGCCGCGGCCGGTCGCGAGCCGAAGGCCGCCCTGCACTGGGTCTCGCTCGGGCACCTCGGCACCTGCATCAAGCTGCTCAAGGCCGCGGGCGTCCAGCACGCGGTGATGGCCGGCCAGGTCAAGCACGTGAAGATCTTCTCGGGCATCGTGCCCGACCTCACGTTGCTGTCCGTTCTCACGAAGCTGAAAGCGCGGAACACCGACGCGCTCATCTCCGCCGTCGCCGACGTGCTGCGCGACCATGGCATCGAGCTGATGGACTCGACCGCGCTCCTCGAGCCGTTGCTGGCAGGCGCCGGCGTGCTCACGCGACGCCGGCCGGCCGACGACGAGCTCGCCGATCTCGAGTTCGGCTATCGCGCGGCCGACGGCGTGGCGGCCCTGGACGTGGGGCAGTCGATTGCGGTGAAGGATCGCGCGGTGGTGGCGGTCGAAGCGATGGAAGGCACTGACGAGATGATCCGGCGCGCGGGCGCGCTGGCGGGCCGGGGCGTCCGGGTAGTGAAGGTCGCCAAGCCGTCACAGGACATGCGCTTCGACGTGCCGGTGGTCGGGACGGCCACCATCCACGTCATGCGCGAAGTCGGCGCGACGGTCCTCTCGATCGACGCCGGCCGCACGCTGCTGATCGACGGCCCGGCCGTCGTGGAAACCGCCGACGCCGCGGGCATCGCGATTGTCGGACGAGGGAAGGCGGATGCGCGATGACGGCAGGCCGTGTGCGGACCGCAGTGATTGGCGTCGGCCATCTCGGCCGGCATCACGCGCGCATCCTCTCGGACCTCGACGGCGCCGAGCTCGTTGGCGTCGTCGACGTCAACCCGCAGCGAGCCCAGGAGATCGCGGAGATTCACCGGACGAAGGCGCTCGCCCCGGACGAGCTCGCCGGCGCCGTGGACGCCGTCGTGGTGGCCACGCCGACCGCCTCGCACGCGGAGGTCGCGCGCCCGCTGCTCGAGCGCGGCATCGCGGTGCTCGTCGAGAAGCCGATTGCGCGCTCCATCGCCGAGGCCGACGCCATCATCGCCGCCGGCCGTGCCGGGGGCGCGATCGTCGCGGTGGGGCACACCGAGCGCTTCAACCCGGCCGTCGAAGCCGCGCGCGGCCGCCTCGTCGCTCCGCGGTTCATCGAGGTGCATCGCCTTGGCACGTTCCCCGATCGAAGTCTCGACATCGACGTCGTGTTCGACCTGATGATTCACGACCTCGACGTCATCCTGTCGGTGCTGGACTCGCCAGTCGCCGCCATCGACGCGGTCGGCGTGCCCGTGCTGACGCCGAAGTTCGACATCGCAAACGTGCGCCTCAGGTTCGAGTCGGGATGCATCGCGAACCTCACCGCAAGCCGGATCAGCCGCGATCGCACCCGCAAGATCCGGTTCTTCCAGCCGGACTCGTATGTGTCGGTCGACTACGCCGCGCAGGAGCTTGAGGTCTGGCGGCTCGTCCGGCCGACGTCCGGGCTTCCCGCGATCGAAGGCGGGATCGTCCCGGTGACGAACGAAGAACCCTTGAAGCGTGAGCTGCAGGATTTTGTAGACGCGGTGCGCGACCGGCGACCGCCCAAGGTCACGGGCGACGATGGCCGGCGGGCGCTGGCGCTGGCCGCGCAGATCACCGAGCGCATGACCACTGTGGGAGAGCGGTGAGAGACGGATGGCGATGACCGGGGTTGACGTATTGCTGGAACGGGCCGCCGCGGGCGAGCCGCTGGAGTTCGGGGATCGGGTCGCGATCGCCGAGTCGCGCGACGTCCTCGCGCTTGGCATGGCCGCCGACGTCGTGAAGCGTCGCCGTCATGGCGCAGGCGTCACGTTCGTGCGCGTCGCGACGATCGCCGTGGCTGATGCCGCCCGCGCGGAGTGGCCCTCTGCCGCCGGCGAAGTTCGGATTGAGGATGCGCTCGTCGATGTCGATGCCGCCGTCTCGGCCGTAGAGTCCGTGGCGGCGCGCGCCGCAGGGCAGGTGCCCGTCACCGGGTTCTCGCTCGCCGACGTCGAGCGGATCACAGGAGCCGACGCCGCTCGCGCGGAGCAGCTGTTGGCGCGCTTCACCAGGGCAGGGTTGGCGGCGATTGCCGCGGCCCCGCTTGACGACCTGCGAATGCCTCGCGAGATGCTGGCGGCTGTGGCGGCGGCGGGCTTGCGAGTGCTGCGGTTGACGGTTGAGCGCTCGCCGGCGGATGCGCGGTTCGAGCAGCTGGAGCGCGCCTCGACGCTTTGCCAGGCCGGCCGGTTCGAGGCGTTCGCCCCGCTGCCGCGCCGCGTGACGGCCGCTACCCCGACGACCGGCTTCGAGGACGTGCGGCAGGTGGCGCTCGCGCGGCTGCTGGTGGACGTCGCCCGAATCCAGGTCGACTGGCCGCTGTACGGCCCGAAGCTCGCGCAGGTCGGCCTGACCTTTGGCGCGGATGACGTGGACGGCATCTCGCCGCTCGAGGAGACCGGCGAGGGACGCCGGAGGGCACCGCTCGAGGAGATTCGCCGCAACATCACCGCCGCCAGCGGCGAGCCGATCGAGCGCGACGGTCTGTTCGGGCCACGCCGCTGATGCCGCCGGTGCGCGTCGGCGCGGTTTCGTACCTCAACGCGCGGCCGCTGGTCGAGGGGCTCGGTCGGCGCCCGGATCGGTTCGCCGTCCGCTATGACCTGCCGAGCGTCTGCGCGCGTTTGCTCCACGGCGGAGAGATCGATCTCGGCCTCATCCCGTCCGTCGAGTACGCCCGCGGTCCCGGCTATGCCATGGTGCCGGACTGCGCGGTGGCGTCCGACGGCCCGGTCGCGTCGGTGGCCATCTTCACGTCGGTGCCGATCGAGCAGGTGCGCACGATCGCGCTCGACACCAGCTCCCGGACGTCCGTCGCGCTGACACGCGTGATGGCGGCGCGGCACTTCGGCATCGCGCCCGTGTTCGTCGACCATCGGCCGGATCTGCCCGCGATGCTCGAGCGGGCGCAGGCGGCGCTCCTCATCGGCGATCCGGCGCTCTTCGCGGACCACGAGGGGCTCGGCCTCCAGAAGATCGATCTGGGCGCCGAGTGGAAGGCGTTCACCGGCCTGCCGTTCGTCTTCGCGTGCTGGACCGGCCGGCCTGGGGCAGTGGACGAGTCTGCGGTGCGCGAGCTGCAAGAGGCGCGCAGCGCCGGAGAGGCAGATCCGATGGGCGTCGCCGCACGGTTTTTTCCGGACGATCCTCGCAAGGCGGAGATCGGCGGGCACTACCTCCGCGAGCACATCCGTTTCCACCTCGGGGACCGCGAGCGCGCCGGGTTGGAGCGCTTCTTCGAGCTTGCCGCCGCCGTCGGCGTGATCGAGCGCCCGGAGCCGCTTCGGTGGATGCGGGGATAAGATCAGGGATCAGGGTACAGGGATCAGGGGTCAGGGTATCGGGGGTTCAGGGTACCGGGGGTCAGGGTACAGGGGTCAGGGTGCACGCTGATCAGATGCTGCAGGACGCTCTCGACAAGGCTGCCGCAGGCGAACGCCTCACACGCGAGGAAGCCGCCGTGCTGTACCGGCAGGCGCCGACGCACAGTCTGGGCCGGCTCGCCGATGCCGCCCGCGCGCGCAGGCACCCCGAGCGCGTCGTCAGCTACATCATCGACCGGAACGTCAACTACACGAACGTCTGCGTGGCGCGCTGCAACTTCTGCGCGTTCTATCGCCCTGTCGGCAGCGGCGCCGGCTACGTGCTCGGCTTCGACGAGATCTTCCGGAAGATCGACGAGACGATTGCCGTCGGCGGCAACCAACTGCTGCTCCAGGGCGGCCACAACCCGGACTTGCCGCTGCCGTGGTACGAGGATCTGTTCCGGTCCGTGAAGGCGCGTTACCCCGAGTTCAAGCTGCACGCCCTCTCGCCGCCTGAGGTGATTCACATCTCGCGGCTGTCGCAGCTGCCGGTGGCGACGGTGATCGAACGCCTCGTGGCCGCAGGGCTCGACAGCATTCCCGGCGGCGGCGCCGAGATCCTGGTGGATCGGGTGCGCACGCTGCTGCACTGCATCGGGAAAGCCACCGCCGACGAGTGGCTCGGCGTCATGCGCGAGGCGCATCGCGCGGGGCTGCGAACGACGGCCACGATGATGTACGGGACGGTGGAGACGCTCGACGAGCGCCTCGAGCACATGTTCCGACTCCGCGACCTGCAGGACGAGACCGGCGGCTTCACGGCGTTCATCACCTGGAGCTTTCAGCCCGATCACACCGAGCTCGGCGAGAAGCACGGCGTCGCCACCGAGGCGACGGGCGTCGAGTACCTGCGCACGCTGGCGATTGCGCGGCTCGTGCTCGACAACTTCGACAACCTGCAGGCATCGTGGGTCACGCAGGGCGGCAAGGTGGGGCAGTTGAGCCTGGCTTTCGGCGCCAACGACATGGGCTCCGTGATGATCGAGGAGAACGTCGTCCGTGCGGCCGGCGCCGCGTACTGCATGGACGAGCTCGAGATCGTCCGCAACATCGAGGACGCCGGGTTCATCGCGAAGCGGCGCAACATGCACTACGAGGTGCTGGGCGATCCGATCTTTCGCGAACGTCAGGTGCCGCGCATGCTGCACCTCGCCACCGCGCGCGCCGACGGCGATGGCTCCGTGCCCGAGGAGCTCGTGAACTACGCCGCGCGCTCGAAAGAAGGAAAGGCCGCCCGAGGCCAGACGAAGTGATCGACCTGACCGACCCGTCCGACCTGTTCGACCTGTCTGACCTGATCTTCCCGTGCTAGTCCTCCGTTCCCGCTGGATTCTTCCGATCGCCGACGGTCCGCTGCTGAACGGCTGGATCGCGCTCGATCGCGGCCGCGTAGCGGCGGTGGGACGCGCCAGCGCGTCACTTCCGTTCAGGAACGACGCGCCCCTGGTGGATCTCGGAGAGATGGCGGTGATGCCGGCGCTGGTGAACGCGCATACCCACCTCGAATTGTCATGGATGGCCGGGCGCGTCCGGCGCCACGAGCGCTTCACTGACTGGGTGCGGGAGATGCTCGACCTCCGGCGTCACGCGACGCCGCCGCCCGAAGAGATCGCGGTCTCCATCGATGCGGCGATTGCGCAGGCGAGGGCATCCGGTACCGGTCTGGTCGGCGATATCAGCAACTCCCTCGCGACCGTCGATCCGCTGCGGCGAAGCGATCTGCGCGGCGTCGTCTTTCACGAGCTGCTGCGTCTGCGCGCAAGCGACGCGGACGATGTGCTGGAACAGGGGCTGCTGGCCCTGGAGCGTGCGGGCGTATCAGAGCGTGTGGCGGTAAGCCTCGCGCCGCACGCGCCTTACTCCGTGTCGCCGCAGCTCTTCCAGGGCATCCGCGCCGCTCTGGCGCGCATGCCCTTTCTGCCAACGTCCGTGCACCTGGGCGAGTCGCCAGAGGAGGTCGAGCTGCTCGCGACGGGTGAGGGGCCTTGGCGCCAGTTGCTCGAGGATCTCGGCGCGTGGGATCCGGCGTGGCAGGTTCCTGGCTGTGGGCCGGTCGAGTACCTGGATCGGATGAAGGTGCTCGGACCGCGGACGCTCGCGGTACACGGCGTGCAGTCAGGCGTGGACGAGCTCGCGCGGTTGGCCGCGACCGGCGCGACGCTGGTGACCTGTCCGCGCAGCAACGAGTACGTCGGCGTCGGCGCACCGCCCGTGGAACGGTTCTACCGGGCGGGCGTCCGGGTGGCCATCGGCACCGACAGCCTGGCGAGCGTGGACGACCTCAATCTGTTCGCGGAACTGGCCGCGCTGCGCGCGCTCGGTCCGGCCGTGCCCGCGACGTCTCTGCTGGCCAGCGCCACCGTCCAGGGTGCCCGCGCGCTGGGATTCGAGGCCGAATTCGGCACGATTGCGCCGGGCCGCAGAGCATCGCTCATCGCGATCGACCTCCCGCCGTCCGTGTCGGATGTGGAAGAATATCTGGTCGGCGGCATCGAGCCGCCCGCCGTGCACTGGGTGGCGGATCTGCTCGGCGATCGCGCGAAGTACGCAAACTAGCGCGCAGTGCACCTCAGCACCGCACTGCAGCACTGTGGCACCGTAGCACCCGCAGCACTGCAAAAGAGAATGTCTGTGCGCAAGTATCTGTCCTTCATCCGCTTCTCCCACTCCGTCTTCGCGCTGCCGTTCGCGCTGACCGGCGCGCTGCTGGCGGGGCGGCGTGTGCCGTTCTCGTGGCACTCCGTCATCTGGATCGTCGTCGCGATGGTGGCGGCTCGGAGCGCCGCGATGGGATTCAATCGTCTCGTCGACGCCGATTTCGACGCGGCCAATCCGCGCACGGCCATGCGTGAGATCCCGCGAGGCCTGATCTCGCGTCCAGCCGCGACGCTGTTCGTCGCGTTGTCGTCGGTGGCGTTCGTGATTGCCGCCGGCGCGCTCTCGCCGCTCTGCCTGATCCTCTCGCCGGTTGCTCTGGGAATCGTGTTCTGGTACTCGATCGCCAAGCGGTTCACGACGTATACGCAGGCATTCCTCGGCCTTGCGATGGCCGTTGCGCCCGTGGGCGGGTGGCTGGCCGCGGGAGGGCGCGGAGGCCCGGAGCCGTGGCTGCTCGGCCTGGCGATCGGGCTCTGGGTTGGCGGCTTCGACGTGCTCTACGCGTGCCAGGACGTCGAATTCGATCGCGCCCATCGGCTGAACTCCATTCCCGTCCGCTTCGGCATCCCGCGTTCGCTCGTCATCTCGAGAGCGATGCACATCGGCGCGGTCGCCTCGATGTTCCTGCTGGGTTCGGCCGCATCGCTCGGCCCGATTTATCAGGCTGGCGTCGCGCTCGTCGCCGTGCTCCTCGTGTACGAGCAGTCGCTGGTGCGGGCCGACGATCTCTCGCAGGTCAAGCGCGCCTTCGATCTCAACGGCTACGTCGGGCTGCTGTATCTGGCATCGACCGCCGCGGCCATTTACATTCGTTAAGGCAGACTGCGCGCGTCCAATTCACGCCGCTCGACGTCTGAAGCAACAAGCCCTTGCAGACCGAACCCCACCACCACGACGTCGTCGATGCCGGCCTCCGGGCCAAGGAGCCCAATCGGATCGCCGGCATGTTCGACGCAATCGCCGGTCACTACGATCTGTTGAATCGCGTCCTGAGCGGCGGATTGGATCAGTGGTGGCGCGCGAAGGCGGTGCGAGCCCTCCGGCTGACCGGCTGCGAGACGCTGCTGGACCTGTGCACCGGGACCGCCGATGTGGCGTTGGCGGCCACGCGCGGGGCCAACCGCGCCGCGCGTGTGGTGGGGGTCGATTTCTCGCACGAGATGTTGCGGCTTGGCCTGGCGAAAGTGCACCGGCGGGGCGTTTGGCCCCGCGTGGGGCTGGTGCGTGGCGATGCCACTCGCGTCCCGCTCATGGACAACTCCGTGGACGCCGCGACCATTGCATTCGGGATTCGGAACGTGCAGCAACCCGAATTGGCCTGTCGTGAACTGGCACGTGTCGTGCGTAAAGGAGGGCGGCTCGCGGTACTCGAGTTCGGCCTGCCGCGCGCCGGGGCGTGGCGCGCCGCCTATCTCTGGTACTCCAACCGTATGCTCCCGGCGATCGGCCGACTGGTATCGCGGCACGGGAGCGCCTACGAATATCTGCCAGAGTCGGTGAGCCGTTTTCCGGCGCCGGAAGAGTTCGGCCGGATGCTCCAGGACAGCGGCTTCCCGCACGTGACGATCGTCCCGCTGACGCTCGGGATCGTCTATCTGTACGTGGCCGAGCGATAGGGCGGATTCGAGCAGTCCGACCCGGATGCTATACTAGCTAAGTCACTGATGTACTTCGATTTCGAGGATGGACACCCCGATCTAGAACGGGTCCCGAGTGCCTTCACGCCGCGCGAAGGCGCGATGGCCTCGATCATCGTCCACCTTTCCGCCCTTCTGCTCCTCGTCCTGCTGCCGAAGCTTCCGTACTTCCAGCGCCTGGCCGCCGAAAAAGCGGCCGCGCAGGCCAAGCTGGCCCAGCTTCAGAAGCAGCCGCCGACGCGGTTCGTGTTCGTCCAGCCGCGGGTCGAGTTCACGCCAAAGCGGCCGCCTCCACCGAACGCGCCCCTGGCGGACCTCGATCGCAATGCGATGACCCTTCAGCGGCCGCCGAATCCAAAGAACCCGCAGCCGTTCAACCGGGGGAACTCGCCGGAGTTCGTGGAAAAGTCCCCGCCGCCGCAGCCTCCGCGGCCGCAGCAGCAGCCGGGCCCACAGACGCCGCCGTCGGCCGACAACACCCCAGCGAGCCAGCAGGCCGCCAATTCGGGGAACGACGCCCTGCGCCTGCCGAACGCGATGATCGATCCGCCGGCGGCGCACCAGGGCGGCTCGTCGGGCCGACCGAATACCGGGCCGCTGAGCGAGGCGCTGCGGAACCTCTCGCGCTACGCCGAGCAGGCGGCGTTCGAGAACCCGAACGGCGGCCAGAACAGCACTTTCGGACCGTCGATCCAGTTCGACACCAAGGGCGTCGATTTCGGCAAGTGGATCCGCAAGTTCAAGGCACAGGTCTATCGCAACTGGTTCATTCCGCAAGCTGCGATGTCGCTGCACGGCCACGTCGTCATCACGTTCAACGTGCACAAGAGCGGCGCGCTCACCGACGTGAGGGTGATTGCGCCCTCGAACGTCGACTCGTTCACGACCGCGGCGTTTGGCTCGCTCGTCGCCTCGAATCCAACCGAACCGCTTCCGCCTGAGTACCCGTCGGAGCAGTGCTTCTTCACGGTGACGTTCTACTACAACGAGCGAATGCCCGAAGGCCCGTGAGATGCCGACGCGCGCGCAGCAACTGGGCCTCGTCATCCTGCTCGGCGCGCTGACGGTGTACGTCGCCTGGCGCGTCTTCGTGCAATGACCCGCGTGACCCGACCGACCAGACCGACCCGTCTGACCTGATCGACCAGACCGACCCGACCGACCCGACCGACCAGACCGACCAGACCGACCCGAACATGTTCCCTATCGCCATCCTCGGTCCCACCGCGTCCGGCAAGAGCGCGCTGGGGCTTGCGCTGGCCGAGCGGCTTGGCGGCGAGATTGTCGCGTGCGACTCCACGGCGGTCTATCGCGGCTTTGACATCGGCACCGACAAAGTGCCCGTCGAGGAGCAGCGGGGGATCCCGCATCATCTCGTCGACGTCGCCGAGCCCACCGAGCTGTACACCGCCGCGCGATACGCAGAGGACGCCTCGGCCATGATCGCCGACATCCTCCGCCGCGGCCGCGTGCCGATCATCGTTGGCGGAAGCGGCTTCTATTACCGGGCGCTGACGCGCGGCCTCTTTCCGGGCCCGGGGCGCGACACGGAGTTGCGCGCGCGGCTGAATGCCTCCGCCGATCGCCGCGGAGTCGAGTGGCTGTGGCGCATGGTGCGGCGCGTCGACCCCGAGTCCGCACGACGGATCCAGCCGCGCGATCGGATGCGTCTCGTGCGCGCGCTCGAGGTTTACTTCCTCACGGGACGGAATCTGACGTCGCACTTCGCCGAGACACGCTCGGCGCTCGACGTGCCGATCACCGCGTTCGGTCTGCGGCTGCCTGCCGCGCTCACGGCCGAGCGCGTGACGCGGCGCGTGGACCAGCAGTTCGCGAGAGGTGTGATGGACGAAGTGCGGGGCCTGCTGGCGCGCGGCGTGCCCCCGACCGCACAACCGTTCGGCGGTCTCGTCTATCGCCAGGCGCTGGAGTTGCTGAACGGTGTTCGGGACGAGCCGGCGACCCGCGCGCTCATCGTCCAGGAGAATCGCCGATACGCCCGCCGCCAGTTGATCTGGTTCCGCAAAGAGCCTAACCTACGGTGGGTTGACGGGCCCGGCGAGTCGGGCGAGGTCCTCGAGCGCGTCCAGCATGCGCTCTCCGCCATTGCAGGGAGTCAGACCTGACATGCCGCACAGCCCCGAGTCGAAGGTCGCCACAGGGCAGCCGAACATCCAGGACGTGTTCCTGAACTTCGCGAGGCGCGAGCGCCTGTCCGTCACGATCCAGCTGATGTCGGGCGACTCGCTCGAAGGCCGCATAAAGAACTTCGATCGCTTTGCGGTCATCGTCGAGGTCGCCGGCACGGACCATATGCTCTTCAAGCACGCGATCGCCTCGATTCGCTCGCCACGCGCCGTGGCCAACTACTTCACGCACAGCTAGCCGGGGCGGTCCTGGTGCCGTCCTTCCCGCGCGTCGTCCTCATCGTCCTCGACAGCGTCGGCATCGGCGAGCTGCCCGACGCCGCGAGCTACGGCGACGCGGGCAGCGACACGCTCGGTCACATCAGCCGTCATACGGGCTTTACCGTGCCGGTGCTCGCCTCGCTCGGGCTTGGCAACATCGCGCCGCTGGCGTCGGTCCCTGCGGTCGCGGCGCCCGGCGCGGCGTTTGGGAAGATGGCCGAGGCATCCGCCGGCAAGGACTCGGTGACGGGCCACTGGGAGATCGCGGGGATCGTGCTCGATAAACCGTTCCCGACGTTTCCGCACGGGTTCCCTGCCGACGTGATGCGCGAGTTCGAATCGCGCATCGGACGCGGCACGCTTGGGAACGTCGCGGCGTCAGGAACCGAGATCATCGAGCGCCTCGGCGCCGAGCACGTCGCGACCGGCAAACCGATCGTCTACACCTCCGCCGACAGCGTGTTTCAGATCGCCGCGCACGAGGACGTGGTTCCCGTCCCGGAGTTGTACCGCATCTGCAACGTCGCCTACACGCTGGCGGTTGACGGTCTCGGTCTTGGGCGCGTCATCGCGCGCCCGTTCGTCGGCGCCGCCCCGCACTTCACGCGCACTGCCAATCGTCACGACTACGCGATGCCGCCCATCGCAGACACGCTGCTCGATCACCTGACGGCGGCCGACGTTCCCGTGATCGCGATAGGCAAGATCAGCGATCTCTTCGCCGGCCGCGGCATCACGAGAAGCCATCCGACCAAGAGTGACGCCATGGGCATGGACCTGGTCGACACCGCAATCGATCACGAAGCTCGCGGCCTGATCTTCGTCAACCTCGTCGACTTCGATACGCAGTACGGCCACCGGAACGATCCCGCCGGCTACGCCTCGAACCTCGAGCGCTTCGATGTCCGCCTGCGCGCGCTGCTGCCTCGTCTTCGCCCGGACGACCTGCTCGTCATCACCGCGGATCACGGCAACGACCCGACGACGCCGAGCACAGACCATGCGAGGGAGTACGTGCCGCTGCTGGTGACGGGGACCAAGGTGCGCCGTGTGAATCTCGGCACCAGAACGACCTTCAGCGACCTTGGCCAGACCATCGCCGACAACTTCGGCGTGCCGCCGCTGTCGCACGGCACGAGCTTCCTCGAGGCCATCCGCGCATGACCCTGATCCGTCAGCAGCTCGAAGCACGCGAGCGGGAGATTCTCGCGCCGCAGTCGGCCAGGTCGGCCGACACGCGCGGCCGGCTCCGGGCCGAGGCCGAAGACGACATCCGCCCGGCCTTTCAGCGCGATCGCGATCGCGTGGTTCACTCGAAGGCGTTCCGGCGCCTCAAGCACAAGACGCAGGTGTTCTTCTCGCCGGCGGGCGATCACTATCGCACGCGGCTGACGCACACGCTCGAGGTCTCGCAGGTCGCGCGTACCATCGCGAAGGTGCTGCACCTTCACGAGGAGCTGACCGAGGC
>JBKPSY010000095.1:0-9839 GCA_046735235.1 Acidobacteriota bacterium
GGTCTGCCATGTCGTGACGGGACGTCCCATCGCCGTGGGCTCGGTGCCCCGGGCCAGCCAGGCGGCGGCGGGCGCAAAGCGATCACGTCCTTCGAACGTCCGGCTCACGGTGGGCCGCGCGTACCTCCGTTCCGTCAGCTCGACGACGCGCTTGGGTTTGTGATCGCGAAAGACGGCGGTGAGCACCCCGTTATCGGGTGCGACGAAACGGTACTCGCCGACCTCGGCGACAAGCCCGCGCCGGGTCGACCCGACGCCCGGATCGACGACGACCAAGAAGATGGTGCCCGGCGGGAAATACTTGTAGGACGCGGCGAGCTCGAGCGAGGCGGTCAGGACGTCGTGGGGGGGGACATCATGGGTGATGTCCACGAGCGTCGCATCCGGCGCCAGTCCCAGGACGACCCCCTTCATCGTGCCGGCGTAGTGGTCCCGGGTTCCGAAGTCGGTGAGCAGGGCGACGATCGGTCGCGCCATGGCCAAGACCTCCTTCGCATCCGCGATGGTGACGAGCACGGCCCGCTCGGGCGGCGCTCGCGATCAGGGGGCTGATCCGGCGGACGCCAGGTAGGCCGGCTTGCGGAACAGAATCTCCCGAATGTTGGTCTGCAGCAGGAACGAGTCGGTGACGCGCAGGCGCTCAAACAGCCTGATGATGTCGCGGTTCTGCAGCACCCGCGACCGCGTGCGGACCGACCCGTAGGGCCGATGACGAAGGTTCTGGTCGTCGACCACGACGTACTTCACGAACGTGGCATCGCGGCTGGAGGCGGTGCTGAAGAACCCGAGCAGCGCACCTTCAGACGCCAGCACTCGGCTCAGCTGCGCCGCCAATGCCTGCGCGACTGGCGGCTCGAGGAAGTCCAGGAGATCCCAGCACAGGATCCCGTCGACGCTCCCGTCTGCCTGCGGGAACCTCTTGGCGAAGAAGGCGGCGAGATCGCCGCCCTTCCCCTCGCGGTCGTGCCGGTCGATGTCGGCGTAGAGATCCTCGACGAAGATCTTGCACCCCAGCTGCTCGCCGAAGTACGAGACGTTGGCCCCGATGACCGGGCCAAGGTCGAGCAGCACAGGATTCGGCCGGCTCGTCAGCGTTGCGAGGAACTTCCGCAACGCCTTGGTGGCGTACACGGTCCCGGTACCGGTGGGCTCAGAGCGATCCTGTGGCCCACTCGCTTCCGGATCTCGGCGCGTGCCGCCGATCCGGCCGAGCAATCCCCCCCAGGGTTTTCCGGTCGGCTCACCCACCGCGTTCGCCGTCCGACTAAACCCCCACCTTTTGCGGACCGGGGTTCGCGACCGGCGCGTTGCCTGTCGTCGCGGGCGCCGGCTTTACGTCGGCCTTCGCCGGCTCGGCCGGCTTGACGCCAGCCGCGCCGCCGCGCTTCATGTCGACACTGCCGCGGAAGTGCGCGCCCTCGGCAATCGCCACGCGCGGCGAGATGATGTCTCCGTCCACCGAGCCGTTGTCGCGAATCTCGACCTTCTCGGTACTGGTGATGTTGCCGACGACTTCGCCGACGACGATCACCGCCTTCGCGAACACTGAAGCGCGAATCTTCCCGTTCGGGCCAATCGTGAGCACGTGGTCGCGGAGTTCGATCTTCCCCTCGACGTGCCCTTCGATCGTCAGATCTTCGCTTCCGTTGAGCTCGCCCTTGATGACGACAGACTTGCCGATGTGCACGACATCCCTCGCTCCCGCCCCGCGGGTTTCAATGTGCGACGTCACGGTTGGCGCGCTCGCAGCCGGCACAACCGGCGCCGGCGGAGCCGGAGAGGGCGGGGTCGGCGGCTTCACCGCCTCGTCTCGCTTCCACATGTCAATGACCTCCACGGCGCAACAGTCGCGACTAGGCCGTGCGCGACTGCCGTTTGTTGGGTTCGGGGCGCTCGTGCCAGGGAACACGGCAGTATGGCATCCCAGTCCGAGCGTTGTCTAGTCGCTTTTTTTGCTGCGGGTTAGCGGCGATGCTATGATCGTCGTACCGTGTCTGGCTACTTCGATCACAACGCCACGACGCCGGTCGCGCCGGAAGTCGTGGAGGCGGTGGCGCGCGCGCTTTCCGAGACTTACGGGAACGCCTCGAGCGTTCATGCGTATGGCCAGCGCGCCAAGGCGGCGCTGGACGACGCCAGGGGCGCCGTCGCGGCCCTCGTCGGCGCCGAGCCAGCCGAGGTCGTCTTCACGGGCAGCGGCACCGAATCCGACAACTTCGCCCTCCGGGGCAGCCTCGAAGCGCTTTCGGCCCGCGGACGACGCCGTGTGGTCACCACGGCCATCGAGCATGAGGCGGTGCTGAACACGGCCCGCCACCTAGCAAAGCGCGGGTTCGAGCTGACGATCCTTCCCGTCACTGCCGATGGCGTCGTCACCGTCGAGAGCCTTCGGGGCGCGGTCGGCCCCGATGTGGCGCTCGTCTCGATCATGCACGCGAACAACGAAATCGGCACGATCCAGCCGGTCGCGGATCTCGCTGCGGTCGCGCACGAACACGGCGCTCTGATGCATACCGACGCCGTCCAGAGTGTCGGCAAAATCCCGGTCGACGTCCGCGCTCTTGGCGTCGATTTGCTGTCTCTGTCGGGGCACAAGTTCTACGGCCCCAAGGGTACGGGTGCGTTGTGGATGCGGCGGAGCGTCCGGCTTGCGCCACTCCTGACGGGCGGCCGGCACGAACGAAACCGCCGGGCTGGTACGGAGAACGTTCCGGGGCTCATCGGCCTGGGCGTCGCGGCCAGGCTGGCCACGCGGTCCCTGGCTGTGGAGGGCGATCGACTTTCTGCGCTGCGTGACCGACTCGAGCGTCAGGTGCTCGAGACCGTTCCGGGCACCATCATCAACGGCGTCGGCGCGTCGCGCGTGCCCAACACCAGCAACATCGGATTCACCGGCGTCGAGGCGGAGTCGCTGCTCATCGCGCTCGACCTCGAAGGCTTCGCGGTCTCGACGGGCGCGGCCTGCTCGTCGGGTACGCTCGAGCCGTCGCACGTGCTCAAGGCCATGCACCTGCCGAACGGCCGGGCGCAGAACGCCATCCGATTCAGCCTCGGCGCCGGCAACACGGTCGAAGACGTCGACCATCTTTGCGCGGTCCTGCCCGGGATCGTCTCGAAACTGCGTTCGCTCACGCGCCTGCCCGCAGGGGCGCGCACCTAACTCCCGTGTCTGCCCCTCGTCTCGTCGTCGCCATGTCGGGCGGCGTGGATTCGTCGGTCGCCGCCGCCCTGCTCCACGACGCGGGTGTCGAGGTGGTCGGCGTGTCGATGCAGCTTTACGACCAGCGCGAGGGCGCGACCGAGACGTTCGGCCGCTGCTGCTCACTGGACGACCTGCACGACGCCCGCTCCGTCGCGCAGACGCTCGGAATTCGACACTACGTGCTCAACCTCGAAAAGCCCTTTCGCGAGAAGGTGATCGACAACTTCATCGCAGAGTACGCGGCTGGGCGCACTCCGATTCCTTGCACGCACTGCAACACCGACCTGAAGTTCGCCACGTTGGTGGATCGGGCCGCGGGATTCGGCGCGCCCCGGGTCGCGACCGGCCACTACGCTCGCATCGGCGTCAACGCCGATGGCCGACGGCGGCTCCTGCGCGGCCGCGATCGCTCGAAGGATCAGTCGTACTTCCTCTTCGGTCTGACGCAGGCACAGCTCGCCTGCGCCGAGTTCCCGGTGGGAGACATGAGCAAGGCGGACGTGCGCGCCTATGCCGAGCGACGCGGCTTGCCGGTGGCGAACAAGCCTGACAGCCAGGAGATCTGCTTCGTGCCGAACAACGACTACGCCGCGTTCGTGACACGCGAGCTCGAGCGCGTGCCGGCCGGTGGCGTCATCGCCGACACGGCGGGCCGCGTGCTCGGCCGTCATGACGGCATACACCGCTATACCGTCGGCCAGCGGAAGGGTCTCCGCCTCTCGGCGTCCGAGCCGCTCTACGTCACTGACATCAGCGCGGCGGACGCCCGAATCACCGTCGGATCCCGGGCGGATCTAGAGCGGATCTCGTGCGGCGTGGACTCAGTCAACTGGGTGTCGGGCGGGGTGCTGACTGGTCCGATCCGCACGACCGTCCAGATCCGTCACCGGCGCGATCCGGCCCCCGCGCTCGTCACGCCGCGTGGCGACGGCGGCGTACACGTCGTTTTCGACGCACCCGAGCGCGCGATTACTCCCGGACAGGCCGCGGTCTTCTACGAAGGAGACGAGGTGGTGGGGGGCGGCTGGATCGGGAAAGAAATAGGAAATAGGGAATAGGGGAAGAGCGCTGGTTCGGCGGTTCCCTATTCCCTGTTCCCTA
Organism: Acidobacteriota bacterium; assembly: GCA_046735235.1. Classification (GTDB taxonomy): domain Bacteria; phylum Acidobacteriota; class Vicinamibacteria; order Vicinamibacterales; family JAENWD01; genus JAENWD01. The sequence goes on from JBKPSY010000095.1 coordinate 4,304, forward strand.
TTCGCTATTCCCTATTTGCATACTACTTCTCTGCGTGCGCCGCGTGCTTCTCGAGATGCGCCGCGTGCTCGAGGAAGCGCTCCGCATCGATCGCGGCCATGCAGCCGGACCCGGCCGCAGTGACCGCCTGCCGATAGGTGAAGTCCTGCACGTCACCGCAGGCGAACACGCCTTCGACGCTCGTCTTGGTCCCCGACGTCACGATGTAGCCGTTCGGGTGCAGATCGAGCTTCCCCTTGAAGAGTGCCGTGTTCGGCTCGTGGCCGATGGCGACGAAGACGCCGTCCACCGGCAGCTCGGTCAGCTCACCCGTCAGCACGTGACGCAGGGTGACGCCGGTGACCTCGCCTTTCTCGGCGTCCTTGATGTCGACCACTTCGACGTTCCAGACGAACTCGATCTTGGGGTTCGCCAGCGCCTTGTCCTGCATGATGCGCGAGGCGCGCAGCGTCTCGCGTCGATGCAGGACCATCACCTTCGACGCAAATCGCGTCAGGAAGAGGGCTTCTTCCATGGCTGTATCGCCGCCGCCGACGATTGCGACCGGCCGCTGCTTGAAGAACGCGCCGTCGCACGTCGCGCAGCTCGACACGCCGCGGCCCACCAGCTTGCGTTCCGAGGGAAGCCCCAGCCAGCGCGCCGAGGCGCCGGTGGCGATAATCAGGCTCTGCGCGCGGTAGTCGTGATCGTCGGTCTTGATGTGGAACGGTCGATGCGCGAGGTCGACGGAGATGACGCGTCCCGAGATGATCTTCGCGCCGAACTTCTGCGCCTGGGCCCGCATTTCATCCATCAGGTCCGGGCCCATGATGCCCTCCCGGTACCCGGGCCAGTTGTCCACCATCGTGGTGATCATCAACTGACCGCCCGCATCGAGCCCCTCGATCACCAGCGGATGGAGGTTCGCCCGGGCCGTGTACAGCGCGGCGGTCAGGCCGGCGGGACCCGACCCGACGATGACGACCGGCAGGACGTCGTGGTTCACAGATGCTTCTCGATCAACGAGGACAGCTGATCCCGCGTGAACTGCGCGCCGACGACCGAGTCCACCACCTGGCCGCCCTTGAAGATCAACAGCGTCGGGATGCCTCGCACCGAGTATTGAGCCGGCGTGCGCGGGTTGTCGTCCACGTTCAACTTGCCGATGTCCACGCGGCCGTTGAAGTCAGACGCCAGCTGATCGACGGTGGGCGCGATGCGCTTGCAGGGGCCGCACCACTCCGCCCAGAAATCCACCAGCACGGGCCGCGGCGACTGCAGGACGTCGGCGGAGAAATTGGTGTCGGTGAACACCTTCACGTTCTCGGAAGCCATGGGGTCTCGTCGCTCCTTACGAATAGCGGTCCTACGCACCATCATCGCCCACAAGCCGGTCCGTACGCCAGCCCTTGTGGTGCCGACATTCAGTGAGATGCCGGCAGGTGTCGTTCCGGGGTACAGTGAGGCGATCCGATGGCTGAAGCGCCCCGTGCACCCCAGCGGCCCGAACCACGCGATTTGACGGAGCTCCGGGCGCTTCGCACGGCGCAGCCGGAGCTGGCGCCTGCGATCGATCTGCAGATCGAGTTGATTGAGCTGCTCCGTCGCTTGCGCGCACGAGTCCCTACGCCGACCGCTCCGCTGGGGGTCGACGCCGCCCGCGCTCGCCTGAGCGCAGGACGTCGCCTGCTCGAGCTGTCGGAGATCTCGCTGGAATGGGCGGAGCTCCGGCTGGCCCTCCGCCAGACGGCAGACGTGCTGCGGCGCCACGACGCGCTCGACACCGCAGACCACGGGCCCATCGTATCGGTCGCCCGCGAGTCGGACGCGCTCGTCGAGCTCGTCACCGCCTGGTACGCCGAGACCGGCGTGCCGCCGGCCGACAGGGCGCACCTTGCTGCGCATCGGCAGCATCTGCCCGCGGCGCTCGACCAGGTGCTGTCGGTCGCGATCCGGCCGTTCCTCGCGCGAGCGGCGGAAGTGGCCGCTCAGTCCGCGCCTCTGGCGGAATGGGGACGCCCCTGGTGTCCGTGCTGCGGCTCGGAACCGGAGTTCGCCGCCGTGATCGCCGACGATGTGCGGGTGTTGACCTGCGGACGCTGCGAAGCGCGATGGCCGTGGCTGTTCGTGGGATGTCCGTGGTGCGAGACCCGCGACGCAAGCCGGCTCGTCACGCTCGCGAGCCCCGACCGTAAGTACCGTGTCTACGGCTGCAACGAGTGCCACCGATACTTGAAGGGATATGACGCGCGCGGCGGCCGTCGGCAGGTGTTACCGGCCGTCGACACGATTGCCACCCTGCCGCTCGACGCGGCAGCCATGCAGCGCGGATTTGCCGGTTAGTTCTGAGGCTGCGCGGCGACCGCCGGCAGCAGATTGAACTGCGTCGCCTTCGAACTGAGCCAGTTGAACAGGTGCCGCGTCTCCATGAAGCGGCCCGCGTTCGACCGGGCACCGAGCACGACCACCGCCACTTCCTGTCCCGACTGCGGCAGGCGCAGCAACGTCGCCAGGCAGTAACCCGACTTCGAAATGAAGCCGGTCTTCCCCGCCAGCACGTCGACGTCGCCCTTGACCACGAGCTGGTTCGTGCTGTGGATGTTGATCACGCGCCGGTTGGTCAGCACGGTGTAGTACGGCATCCGCATGATCGAGGAGACGCGCTCGTCGTTCGAGACGAGCGTGATCAGGCGCGCCATGTCGTAGGCGGACGAGACGTTGTCCGAGAGCAAGCCCGACGGGTCCGTGTACGACGTCTGGGTGAGGCCCAGTTCCTTCGCCTTTCCGTTCATCCGATCGATGAACGCCTCGTGGCCGAGCGAGGACGTCCGAGCCAACGCGCGAGCGGCTGCGTTGTCGGAGGCCACGAGCATCAGGTGGAGCAGGTCGTCAATCGTCAGCTTCTCACCCGCCCGCACGTAGGTGTGGTTCGCGTGGCTGACATCTGAACGGTCGATGACGACTTCACGCGTCAAATCCGGGTTGCTCTCGAGGAGCACCTCGGCCGTCATCACCTTCGTGATGCTGGCAATCGAACGGGGATTCTGCGAGTTCTCTTCCCAGAGGACCTGATTGGTCTCGGGGTTGTAGATGATGGCGGCCTCGGCCCGGATGTCCGGGACGACCTCGCCCATGTCGTTGGTCTTGAAGCGGGGTTCCGAAACCTCACGCCACTGCCGGGCACGGGCCGCCGACTTCGCGCGGGCGAGGCGGGCGCGTCGCGTCCGGGCCGTCTGGGCGGTATAGCGGCTGGTGTGACGCTTCTTGGCAGTCGAGCTGGCACTAGTTGACGCTTTGACGGACGTCGCCGCTTCGGTCGAAGCCGTTGTCCCGACAAAAAGCAGACCGAGGCTCAAGGCCGCGAGCACAAAGCGAGCAGACGAACGGATCCGGACGTCAACCACCGGCGAATCCCCTTTCGCGAACAACCAATTGCCTTCTTACGGTAATCGGTATCGTAACAAACAATCTATAGAGGGCAAAGGACTTTTGCATTGATCCATCGCAAATCCGTCTGCCCTGCGCCGGAAGTCTTACTGGGAGCCGACTCAGGGGGTCCCTGACGCGGCCGCCAGAAGGACTAGCAAGGCGCGTTCCGTCCCAATGGCAGATCCGCTGGTCGTATAGCTCTCGTCCGGCGAGTGTGCCCCGCGACTGATGCCGCCCGCGCCCAAGGTGACGGCAGGAATCCCGCGACTCATCGCGAGGTTCGCGTCAGTCGATCCCTCGGCCAGCGTCACCGATTCGCCCAGCGCTTGCGTGAGCGCGAGCGTGGACGTCACGAGCGGATCGGCGTCGGGTGTCCGACCAGTCGGACGCGTTCCCGTCCGCTCCACCGTCGCTGAAACAGGCGATCGCCCGCCCCATCGCTTGTTCTCGTCGGTCACGGCCTTGTCGACCGCCGCGCGAAACCGCCGATCGAGCTCGTCGAGCGCCGGGCCGTCCGACGATCGGAGGTCGACTTCCATCCAGGCCTGCGCCGCAATCGCGTTCACCGACGTGCCCCCGGCCACCCGCCCGACGTTGAAAGTCGTCCTCGGCTCGGCGGCGACCCGGAACTCTGAAATGGCGTCGATGGCCCGGCCCATCGCGTGAATCGGATTCGCCATGCCGAAGCTGCCGTAGCTGTGGCCGCCGGGCCCGGAAAACGTGACCTTGTAGCGCAGGCTCCCGACAGCTTTCGACACCACTGACAGGCCGCCGCCGTCGAGCGAGATGAAACGGCCGATGTCCATGTGGTCGAACAGATACCGAACGCCTCGGAGATCGCCCAGACCCTCCTCGCCCACTGTCGCCACGAAAGTGACCGGTCCGTCTGTCGGCACCAACCCCGCGCCGGCGGACCGCGCCAGAGCCACCAGGACGGCAAGCCCGCGACAGTCGTCGCCGATGCCTGGCCCGTGCAGCGTATTGCCCTGCCGGCTGACCGCCACGTCGGTCCCCGGCGGAAACACCGTATCCAGGTGGGCGCTGATGACGACGTGTGGCCCGGCGCCGTGGGCGGCGAGCTCCCCGAGGACATTGCCGACGGCGTCGACCCGAACACGGGAGAGACCCGCGTCGGTGAAGAGCGTAGACACGGCGCGCCCGCGCGCCTCTTCGCGGAAGGGCGGCGCCGCGATCTCGCAGAGCGACACCTGCGTCTCTATGGTGGCCGGCTCGGCCCGCCTGAGCTGCTGACGCGCCGCATTCACACGAGGATCGTCGAGCAGCCGACTGACCGCGTCGGACGGCACGGTGCCGTCGCTAGGCGCCGCGCGAACCATGCCGGCGATCAGCCCGTATACCGTCACGAGCGTGACGATCAGCATCCAAACAATTGGCTTTCGCAATCCAAGAGCGCATGGCGTTGTGACTCGCGTGTGACGCATCTCGATGCGAAACATGACCGAGCGCGTACGGTTGGACCACGTCGGCACGTTGATTCTCTTGTAGAAACCGTTCATCGGAGTGACTGAATACCGAGCCTCGATCGTGACAGGTGCCGACTTCATGGCGCGGCACGAGAGTTGCTAGAAATAAGGACGGAGGGCGCAATGAGCTTGGTCAGATTGCTTGGGTTCACCACGCTCGACTGCGGGTGCGTGGTGGGCCACTACCGCGAGGTCGCCAACAGCCGCGAGGTCGCCTACGTCGAGGAAAAGGGCGTTCGCTGCGCGGCGCATCACCACCGCCGCAACCACACGCTGCACACCGAGCGTCACGAACGGGTTTCGGTTCCCGTTCTCGCCGCTCGCGCGTCGTAACTCGCGCCAGCGTCACCTCGCCGGCGCCCAGGCCGGACGAGGATTGGCTATGATGGGGAGTCCGTGACGCCCCGTCCGTACGCCACAGTTTCTTCGCCCCGCGCGACTCTCCGTTTCTATCTCGGCGATTGTCTCACGACGCTCCCGGCGCTCGCGCCCGGGTCTGTCAGCGCCATCGTCACCTCGCCGCCATACAACCTCGGTGTCCGATACCGGAGCTATGCGGACACCCTGCCTCGCGACAGGTACCTGCATTGGACGGGTGACTGGATTCAGGCGGCGAAGGCTGCGCTCTCGCCAAACGGATCGCT
>JBKPSY010000096.1:0-7859 GCA_046735235.1 Acidobacteriota bacterium
CACGGAGACGGCACGCATCCCGCCAAGAGAACAAACCAGACGTCAGCCGCGCAAGGAAAAAGATTGACAGCCCGCGCAACCCGCGGGGTAGGGTGAGCGCACCGGAGGGTCCGTGTGATGCGCGGTGTCGCCTGTTTCGTCCTTGCCTGCGCGGTGGTCAGTGCCGCCGCCGCACGGGTCTCTGGACGCCAGCAACCCCCCGCGCTCGTGCTCGACGGCGCTCAGGTCGTCGATGGCACGGGTGCCGCGTCCCTCCCCTCCGCGCGCATCGTCGTTCAGGACGGACGCATCACGGCAATCGGGCCGCTGGACCGTACACCGGCGCCCGCCGGCGCCACGCACGTGGACCTGACGGGCAAGACCATCGTGCCGGGCCTGATCGACCTGCACTTTCACATCGAGAGCGACCCGAAGCTGGCCCTTCGCCAGCTCAGCCATGGCGTCACGACGTTTCGCGATCCGGGCCAGTGGGACGACAAGTTCGTCGAGCTGCGGCAGATGATCGCTGCCGACCATCTGAAGGGGCCGCACATCTTCACGTGCGGCCCGCATATCGACGGCGAGCACCCTGCGTATCCGAACGACTCGGTGGTCGCCAGAGATCCCGAGGAGGCGCGGCGATTCGCCGAGCGCAACGTGGAGTGGGGCGCCACGGCGCTCAAGATCTACTTCCGGTTGCCGCTGGCGAGCGCGCGCGCGGTGATCGAGGTCTGCAACGCCCACCACATCCCGTGCACGGCGCACCTGGAAATCCTGGACGCTCGCGAGGCGCTGCTGGCGGGACTCCACGGCATCGAGCACGTCACGTCGCTCGGGCCGAGCCTGCTGGCGGCGCGCGAGCGCGAGCAGTACCGGCAGGCTGTGCTGCTCGACAACGAGGCCCGCCAGCTCGGGCGATATCGAACGTTCGCCCGGATCGACCTGGATGGTCCCGACGCGAAAGCGCTGTACGCGGTCCTGCGAGAGCGGCGGCCCTGGCTGGATCCGACGCTCGCCGTATTCGAGCGCCGGGCCGACGCGCCGCCCGAGAAGACCTCCCCCGAGAACGCGCGGATGATGGCTGGCGGGTTCGACACCATGAAACGGCTCACCCATCGTGCCGCCCTCGAAGGGGCGCGCATCGTCATGGGCGGGCACTCGACCGTGCCGTTTGCCGGCCGGGGCGAGGCGCCGTGGCGGGAGCTCGAGCTGCTGGTCGAGAGCGGGTTCACGCCGCTGGAGGCGATCACCGCCGCGACGGGGACTGCGGCGGGATTCCTCTATCGCGAGGACGATCTGGGCACGCTGCGGCCGGGACGGGTCGCGGACCTCGTCGTGCTCGCAGGTGACCCGCTGCAGAGCATCCGGGCCATCCGCACCGTCGAACGGGTGATGGCGTCTGGCGAATGGGTGGACGTCGAGCGCTACAGAGCCTATTGACCCTCTGCAGTTTTCTTTTGCTTTCGAAACCTTTGTTTTATATTGACAGTCAACCTGGAAAACCTTTAAATCTGCGAAGGCTAGAACGCTGTTCCTGGCTGCAGCTGGCGGGGCAGCCCAATTTTGTGTGTTCGGAGGCAGCCACAATGACCGTGCCGTCCTTTCGACCGTCCTCTAGCAACAGCGGTCTCGCCGCGCGACGTCGTTCGCGATTGACGACGCCCGCGACGCTGGCGCTCACTCTCCTGCTGGGCCTCGTGGTAACCGCGCGAGCCCAGTCCATCCTTGGGACGGTCCGCGGCACGGTGTTCGACCCGCAGCGCAGCGCCGTGCCAGGCGCCACCGTAGTGGTCACCGACGAAGCCACCAATGTGTCTCGAGAGGCCGTCACCGACGCGGAGGGGAGCTTCGAAGTCCCCAACCTGCGACCGGGAACCTACAGCGTCGAGGTGTCGCTGCAGGGATTCAAGAAGGTCAAGCGCACGGGCCTGTTGCTCCGCGCCGCGGCGGTCGCGCTTGCCGACATCTCTCTCGAAGTCGGCGGCCTCCAAGAAGTCGTCACGGTCTCGGCCGAGGGCCAGAACAACATCACGCTCGAAAGCCCGTCGATCTCGCGCGGACTGGACGAGCAGCAGATCCGCGACCTGCCGCGCAACAGCCGTGACATCCAGGACTTCCTGACGCTGAACCCGAACGTCGTGGGCGGATTCGACGGGATCCAGTTCCTCGGCGGCCGCACCTACGGCGTGCAGTACATACAGGACGGGCAGCTGTCGGTCGCGGGCATCTTCGGCGAAGTCTCGAACTCCGCGCCCGGCCTTGACGCCATTTCCGAAATGCAGGTGCTGTCGAACTCCTACAGCGCGGAGTACGGCGGGCTGGCGGGAGTAGTCGTCAGCACCAAGCGAGGCGCCAACCAGTTCCACGGATCGGGGTTCTACGACTACAACTCCAATAGGCTGAACGCTCTGACGTACGCGCAGACGCTGAACGGCGTGACGCGTGACGACCCCAATTCCGACACGCACGAGCACCGATATGGCGTCAGCTTCGGCGGCCCGATCATCAAGGACCGCACGTTCTTCTTCGGCAACTACGAGGGCAGCCGGTTGAAGCAGCTCGGCGGCGGCGCCCTGGCTCGCGTGCCGACAGAGGCGATGCGCGCGGGCGACTTCTCGGCGACCAGCTTCACCATCAACGACCCCGAAACGGGACTGCCGTTCCCGAACAACACGATCCCGGCGAACCGGATCGACCCCTCCGCCAAGAAGATCATGGATTTCTTCTATCCGCTGCCGAACCAGGGGGCGCTGCTGTCGAACGGATACGGGGCGTACCGCCAGATTTTGCCGCTGGACCGCAATCGCGATCGTGCCGACTTCCGTGTCGATCACGAGTTGACGACGAATGACTCCCTCTTCTCGCGCTTCAGCTGGCAGAACCGCGACCCCGATGCCTTCACTTTCGAGCAGACCGGCGGCAACGGCGGCACGGGGCTGGTCAACAGCGGCATCCTGGATCGCAGCTCGAAGGCGATCACGTGGGCGAACGGCTGGACGCGGGTGATCTCGAACTCCATGGTGAACGAACTGCGCGGGGGCTACAATTCGACAACAGCCAACCGTCGCAGCCATTTCATCGCCGGGCAGGTGGGGCAAGACCTCGGGATCGACGTGCCGGCGCTGGCGCAGAACGCGCCCGGCTTCCCGACGTTCCTGTTTTCCGGCGCCAATCGGCCTTCTGATATCCGCGACCAGCGCCAGAACACGTTCCGCGACTTGGACCAGTCCGCCTTCTCAATCAGCGACAACGTGACCTGGCTCAAAGGACAGCACTCGCTGAAGATCGGCGGCCTCTACAGCCACAATCTGGCGAAGGACGGCTACTCGACCGGCGCCAACGAAGCGAAGGGCCGATACACCTTCAGTGGCTATGCGACGGGCAACCCGCTGGCCGACATGCTGCTTGGCATGCCGTTCCGTTCCAACGAGCAGCGGAACACGCGCGGCGACAAGCCGATGGACACGTACTCGAACGACTGGGCGATCTTCGGGCAGGACGACTGGAAGGTGAGCTCGCAGCTGACGCTGTTCCTCGGACTCCGTTACGAGGTCACGGGGCTGTTCGTCGACAGGAACAACATCTACGCGAACTTCATCACCGACGACGGCGGTCACCACGTGGTGCCGAATGCGAGCATCGCCGACCTGCTGCCGCCGGGTGCCGCGGCGCTGGATCGCACCCTCACTGCGGATGCGGTGGGCGTCGGGCCCGCGCTGATGTTCACGGATCGCAACAATTTCAGTCCCCGCCTCGGGTTCGCCTACCGCCTCGATCAGAGCAACGAGACGGTCTTGCGAGGCGGCTTCGGCATCTTCCACCCGACGGGCGCCGCGCAGGGCGCGCGCGACATCATGTCGCGCAACCCGTTCCGCTACTCGATCACGCACAACAAGCCGACGCTGCAGCACGGGTTCACCACAGGCACCGTCAGCACCTCGCAGGACTTCGCCAACCAGGGTCTCGACCTGAACCTGCAGAGTCCCGACATCTACCAGTACAACGTCACGCTCGAGCGCGAGCTGCCGGGCGACCTGGGCCTTCGGGTGAGCTACCTCGGCTCGACGATGAGGAAACTGCTGGTGAACCGTGACTTGAACACGGTGCGGGCCAGCGACGTGCCGCTCGGCGATGTCAACGAAGACCCCGAGGCGCACGCGAGACTACCGTACCCCATTTACAACACGTTCATGGACATCACGACGAACGCCGGGTCAGGGCAGTTCAACGCGCTGCAGCTCGAGGTGATCCGGCGCTTCCGTCACGGCTTTGCGATCGACGCGGCGTACACGCTCGCCCACTCTGACAGCAACGCCCCCGACAGCGGCAACAGCACCATTGGCGTCGTGCAGTACGACCCGTACGACATCGAAAAGGATCGCGGGCCCGACCCGAACGTCGTGAGGCACCGCTTCGTGCTCAACTCCACGTGGATGTTGCCGTTCGGTAAGGGCCAGGCCTACGGGAAGGACATGCCGCGCTGGGCCGACGCGATCGTCGGCGGGTGGACGATTGCGACGATCATGCAGGCGCGCTCGGGTCAGTATCTGACGCCGTTTTTCACCTACGGCACTGATCCGATCTTCCCGGCAAATACGGGCCGCGCGCTCGACGGCGTCGGGCAGTTCGGCGAGGCCTGGCGTCCGGACGTGACGGGCGATCCCAACACTGGAACGTCACGGAACCAGTTCTTCAATCTGGGCGCGTACTCGGTGCCCGCGCCGGGCACGCTCGGTACCGCGAAGAAGGGGAGCCTCCTCGGCCCCGGCACCTGGGTCGTGAATTTCGCTTTCTACAAGGACATCATCAAGACGTCCGGCTACACCGTGGAGTTCACGGCGCTGCTGGACAACGCCTTCAACCACCCGCAGTTCTACGTTCCGGACCTTGGAACGGGCGGCTACGCCGACCTCACGGATCTGCTGATCAACGACACGCCCGATAACGGCACGACGGGCGTGCTGGGGGCTGACACCGTCGGGAACGTGGAGGGATTCAGCCCGGGCCGCGCCATTCGTTTCGGCCTCCGGATGCGATTCTGACGGGCCTTGGAGCCGCCATGGCCGGAGCCTCGTTCCCGCGCTTGCTCGTCGAGGAGCGCAGACGCCGCATTCTCGAGATCCTGGAGAAGCAGGAACGGGTGACGGTGGCGGAACTCAGCGAGCGCTTCGGAGTGTCGGCCGTAACGGCGCGCGCCGATCTCGATCGCCTCGCCGAACACGGCCAACTCATCCGATCGCACGGTGGCGGCCTGATGCGTGTCACGCCGCAACTCGACCTGCCGATCAAGGTCAAGGCGAGCCTGCATCACGAGCAGAAGGTGCGCATCGGGGCCGCGGCGGCCGACCTCGTGCAGGACGGCGACACCGTGATCCTCGACTCCGGCACGACAACGATGGAGGTCGCGAGGGCGCTGCGTCGCCGGGCGTTCGCGTCCCTTACCATCATCACGAACGCCATCACCGTGGCGATGGAGCTGGCCGAGCAGCCTCATGTTCGTATGGTGGTCCTCGGCGGCATCGCCCGCCCGCCGTCACTGTCGCTGGTCGGCCCGCACGCCGAGCAGTTGCTGGCTGAGGTCCGAGCCGACCGGTTGTTTCTCGGCGTGGACGGCTTCGATACCGATGCGGGCATGACGACGCCCGACATCCTCGAGGCGCAGCTGAACGCGCTGATGATCAAGGTGTCGCGTGAAACCACGGTAGTGGCCGACGCGACGAAGTTTGCCCGGCGGAGCCTCTCGAGGATCGCCGGCATCGAGGGCGTGGATCGGATCATCACCGACGATCGCATCGATCCCGGCATGGTCGCGACGCTGCGGGCGCGCGACCTCGAAGTGATCGTCGTCTAGAGTGGACTCTCCCCTGAAAGCGCTATTTACAGTCGCTGATCGAGGTATTCGCGCCGACTGAGTTCCCCTCCTGCATGGCCTTCAGAGCGTCGTCCTGGCTCGTCTTGGGGACGACGCACCATAACGCCCTGACGCTATCGGAAAGGACGGCTCGATCATCGGGAGCCATGGTCCAGCGCCCGTTCTCCTGCATGAACTGCGTCCCGAACAGTTGCGGTTGCTTCTGTCGCTGAAGGAACCGGTCGACGGCGGCTGCGGCCAGCCACTTCGCGCTGCCGTCCCCCTTGATCACCGCCGTCATAGCCAACACCTGGGCGAGCGCAATTCCTGCGTCGGTGGAGGAGTGCTGAAAGATCAGCGCGGCGAAATGAAACTCCCTGCCGCTCTCGATCTTGCCGCTCGCCAACAACGCGCGAACCGCTGCTTCTCGTTCCTGGTCACGCTTGCCAATCGCGTTCCAGTCCAACGAATCGGGCGACTTCACCTGGCGCCCGCTGAACATGTCGTTCCCCCGGTCCCACTGATCGTCGATGACGAGTCGGAGAAGTTCCGGCTTCACATCCGGGAGTGCCGGGATGGTTGGAGACGTGGGCGGCTGGCTTGCTGACTGCGAAAAACTGATGGTGCATGTCGCGACAATCAAGACGACCGTGGCAACCGGCAGCACTTTACGCATCGTGGGGATCCTTACGTCCAGCAAGTCACGTCCCACCACTGGTTCTTCCGAATGAAGCGTAGGACAGCGTTCCAAGCCTCGCGAATGACGCGTTTCAACATGGCAGATCCTCCGTTTGTGCGCCAGCGGCGGCGGGCGTCGCCGGCTGCAGCTTCTTGTTGGACACCGTCATTCTAAAAGGAACAATTGCTGCGCTTCTTCAGGGGTTCACTACTTCAGCGCTGCGTTCCGCGGACGCGCGCGTGGATGTGTACTTATGGATCCGCACCGCCATGATCGCCGCGAGCATGACCGCGTAACGCGGCAAATACGTCGTCGTCCATGGCCAATACATGTGGATGACGCCGGCGATCGCGGCTGGATAGACTAGACGATGGACGCCGCGCCAGCGTGGTCCCCCAAGACGGCGAATCATTCCGGCGGTGGAGGTCGCGCGCCAGCGGCACCATGAGAACCAGCGACAGGTAGCCGATCGCGAAAAACGGGCGCGTCAGCGGCCATCGCCCGCAGGGTGAGCGACATCTGCTCCGTCAGCGAGTCGAACGCAATGTATGCGGCGAAATGGATCGCGGCATAGAAGAAGGCGAACAGTCCGATCATCCGTCGAAACTTCACCAACGCGTGCCATCCCGTGAGCCACCGCAGCGGTGTCAGAGCCACGGTGAGACAGAGAAACCGGGTCGACCAGAATCCTGTATCGCGCACAATCGCGTTGAACGGATTCACGTTCAGCTGGTGCGTCGACGCGGCCCACGACCAGTACAGGACGGGCACAAGACTCGCGGCGAAGACGACCGGTTTCAGACTGAAACGAATGGCATGATCGGACATCCGCGTGTGTGCCCACCCGAGCATCTCCGTTTCCGGCGGCCGATGCAACACGCGACCGAACGGAGCCTTCTATGAGCAATCGCCGACTAGTGGCCTGTACGAAGTAGTTCAGCGCTGGTACGCTGCGCCGCATGGCGCTGACACTGACGACTAATGAAGGAACGGAACCGGGACGACGAGCGAGCAGTCGAACGATTCGGGCCGAGACGCGAAGCGGGCCAAGGTGATTCTGATGTTGGCCGACGGCACGTCATACTCGACGATCGAGGCGACGCTGGGGCGCTACCGCGATTACATCAATCGCTGGCGGCGGCGCGTCGTCGCAGGTCGGCTCGACGGCTTGCGAGGCCCACAAGGGACAAAAGCCGTCGGTGCTGACTCCAGGCCGCAATCGTCGTCCCCGAGTCGATAGGCGCGCTGCCGAATTCCGGTCACCCGGGCGGCAATTCGAGGGTCACAGCTGTCCGAAGGGAAGGTCGGCTGGGCTTCGGGTGGTTTGACGTTTCAATCCCCGCCGCGCGA
>JBKPSY010000097.1:0-17191 GCA_046735235.1 Acidobacteriota bacterium
GAGGTGGCCTTGCCGACCTGACGCCCGCCGCGATACACGGGCACTGCGACACGAGAGGCGGTCGTCGGCACCTGCGGTGGTAGTCCCAGCGCCGAGTACTGCCCTTCGATGTCGTCCCAGTCGATCTCGAGGCCGACGATCTGCCGCTTCGGGCCGCGCGCACGCAGGGACGCCAGCGCCTCGCGCCCGATGAACGGGCCCTTCTTCTCCGCGACGAGCCGCCCGAGCCCCAACTCGAATGGCGAGTAGCGCTGCAGGTCGATCTGCACCTTCTTCGCGCCGTGGAAGTCGACGTCGATGAGCAGCAGCCCCGCCTCGATGCGGGCGACGTCGAGCGCGAGCATGCCAGCTGGACGCGCATCGAAGGCGTGGCCGACCTCGACGAGGCGATCCCACACGTCCACCGCGCGGTCCCAGGGCATCCAGATCTCGTAGCCGAGATCACCGGTGTAGCCGGTGCGCGAGATGTCGACGGGAATTCCGGCGATCGTGCCGCTCGTCACGCGGAAGTACTTCAGTCCGGACAGATCGACGCCTGACGCCGTCGAAATGAGCCGTGCCGACGTCGGCCCCTGCACCGAGAGGGCGGCCACCTCCTCGGTGGTCTCCTCGACGCTCACGCGGAGGCCCGCGGCGTTCTGCCGGAACCAACGCAGGTTCGGATCGGCCGCCGTCCATCGCCAGACTTGCTCCTCCAGCCGCGTCACCGTCCCGTCGTCGATCACGAGGCCGCGCTCGTCGCACCACGGCGTGTAGATCACCTGGCCAACCGCTACCTTCGAGGCGTCGCGCGTGACGATGCGGTCCACGAGGCGCGTCGCGTCGGGACCGGTCACGCGGTACTTGAAGAGAGGCGACACGTCGATGAGCGCCGCGCCGTTTCGGATCGCCGCGTACTCGTGCTCGTGATGCGGCTCGTACGCGGACACCGCGTAGTAGCCCGCCCACTCGCGGTAGTTCAGGCTCTCGCAGAGCGGCAGCGTGCGCGGATGGAAGGCGGTCCCGAGGGGCATGCGTGGACTATATCAATTGCAGGTTGTCGGCTGGGCTGCGGATTGAACCCTCGGACCGGGGCTGTGAGATAGAATCGCCTGCCCCATGCGCTACGACGCCATCGTCATCGGCGGCGGCCACAACGGCCTCGTGCACGCCGCCTACCTCGCCCGCGCAGGACGCAAGGTCCTCGTGCTCGAGCGGCGCCACGTGCTCGGGGGCGCGGCCGTCACCGAGGAGGTCTTCCCCGGCTTCAAGTTCTCGGTCTGCTCCTACGTCGTCTCGCTGCTCAGGCCCGAGATCATCCGCGAGCTCGACCTGCCCAGGCACGGCCTCGAGATCCTGCCGCTCGACGGCACGTTCACGCCGATGCCGAGCGGCGACTACCTGTGGCGCATGAACGATCACGCCCGGACGCGCCGCGAGATTGCGCGTCACTCGCGCGTCGACGCCGAGGCGTACGACGAGTACTCGCTGGCGATGGTCGAGATGGCGCGGTTCGTGAAGCCGATTCTCGACATGACGCCGCCGGATCCGTGGTCGCTGAAGCCGCGCGAGCTCGGCCGCCTGGCGTTTCTCGGGCGGAGGTTCCGCGGGCTCGCACCCGAAGACCGTTACAACCAGGTCCAGCTCATGACCATGAGCGCCGTGGATTTCCTGGACCAGTGGTTCGAGACGGACGTGCTGAAGGCGACGATGTCGGCGAGCGGGATCATCGGGACGTTCCTGGGCGTGCGATCGCCGGGCACGGCCTACGTCCTGCTGCACCACTACATGGGCGAGATCGACGGCGCATTCCGTTCGTGGGGTCTCGCGCGCGGCGGCACGGGCGCGATCTCCAACGCGATTGCGGGCGCGGCGCGCGAGGCCGGCGTCGAGATCCTCACCAACGTGGCGGTCGCGAAGATCAAGGTCAGCGAGAACCGCGCGCGCGGCGTCGTGCTCGACAACGGGGACGAGTTCGATGCGGACCTCGTGGCGTCGAGCCTCGACCCCCGCCTCACGTTCACGCGCCTGATCGACGAACAGCAGTTGCCGGACGAGTTCGTCGAAAGCGTGAAGCGCTACAAGTTCCGCGGTTCCTCCGGCAAGGTCAACTTCGCGCTCGATGGGCTCCCGAACTTCAGCTGCCTCCCCGGCGAGGGCCACCACCTTCGGGGCGCCATCTCGATCTCGCCCGGCGTCGACTACATGGAGCGCGCGTACGACGACGCGAAATACGGACGGTTCTCGAGGAAGCCGTACATCGACATCGTCATTCCGTCGTTGACGGATCCGTCGATCGCGCCGCCGGGCAGGCACGTGATGTCGTGCTTCGTCCAGTACGCCCCGTACCACCTGGCCGAGAGCAACTGGGATGACCAGCGCGAGGCCTTCGGCGACACGGTCGTGAACACGATCGCGGAGTACGCGCCGAACTTCAAGTCGATCGTCCGGCATCGCCAGGTCGTGACGCCGCTCGACCTCGAGCGAGAGTGGGGCCTGAGCGAAGGCAACATCTTTCAGGGCGAGCTGTCGCTCGAGCAGCTGTTCTTCCTCCGGCCGGTGGCGGGCTGGGCGAACTACAAGACCCCGATCGACGGCCTCGTGATGTGCGGGTCGGCCACGCATCCCGGGGGCGGCATCATGGGCGCCCCCGGCCGCAACTCGGCGCTGGCGGTGCTGAAGGGCGGGAAGGCCTGATGGCGGCGCGCTACGACATGGCCGTCATCGGCGGAGGCCACAACGGCCTGGTCTGCGCGGCCTACCTTGCGCGTTCGGGTCGCAAGGTCGTCGTGCTCGAATCGCGCGACGAGATCGGCGGCTGCGCCATCACGCGCGAGATCGCGCCAGGCTTCCGGATCCCGGCGCTGACGCACTCGCTGTCAATCGATCCGCAGCTGGCGTCGGATCTGGGGCTGGCGGCTCAGGGGCTGCATCTCCTGCAACCGCCGGTGAGCGTGTTCGCGCCGACCGACGATGGCCGCGCGTTCGTGGCGTGGCGCGACGAAGCGGCCACGGCTCACGAGCTGGCGTCCTGGTCGGCGGCGGACGCGGCGAAATGGCCCGAGTTCGCGGCGGCGACCAGAATGGCGGCCAGCGCGATCGGCGGGCTCATGCGGCAGATCCCCCCGTCTCTCGACTCGCCGAGCGCCGGCGAGCTCGTCGAGTTGCTCAAGACCGGTCGGACGCTGCGCAAGATGGGCCGGCAGGGGCTGTATCGCTTTCTTCGCTGGGGCCCGATGCCCATCGGCGATCTCGTCAGCGAATGGGTCGAGACACCCGTGGCTCGCGCGGTCGTCTGCGCGCGCGGGGTGTTCGGCACGGCAGCCGGGCCGCGATCCGCGGGCACCTCGGCGACGTGGCTCCTGCAGGCGGCGCTCGAGGGCGGTCCCGTCGGCGCGCCGACCTTCGCTGTGGGAGGCCCGGCATCGCTGGCGGCGGCGCTTGCCGTGAAGGCGCGGAGCGCGGGCGCCGACATCCGCTTGAATGCGCGCGTCGCGGGCATCGCCACCTCAGACGAGGGCGTCACCGGCGTGGTGCTCGAAAGCGGCGAGACGATCGACGCGCGGGCCGTCGTCTCGAGCGCAGATCCAAAGCACACGCTGCTCGGGCTCGTCGATCCCATCCGGCTGGTGCCGTCCTTCCGCGAGAAGATTCACCGGATTCGCGCCCGCGGGATGCTTGCGAAGGTCAACCTCGCCCTCTCCGCGCTGCCGGCGTTTCACGGCACGACGGGACGGTCTGTGCCGGCTGACACGCTGCTGAGCGGGCGCATCCACATCGGACCGACGCCCGAGTACCTCGAGCGCGCGTTCGATCACTCGAAGTACGGGGAGTGGTCGTCGGCGCCGTGGCTCGAAGCGGCGATTCCGTCGTTGACGGATTCGGCGCTGGCGCCGGCCGGCCAGCACGTGATGTCCATCTACGCGCAGTGGATGCCGTACACGCTTCGCGGACGCGACTGGGATCGCGAGCGCGACGCGGTGGGCGACCTCGTCGTGCGGACGCTGGATCGGTACGCGCCAGGTCTGTCGAAGACGATCCTCGCGCGTGAGGTGCTGACGCCGCTCGATCTGGAACGGACGTACGGTCTGACCGGCGGCCACATCTTCCACGGCGAGCACGCGCTCGATCAGCTGTATGCGATGCGGCCGGTGCTGGGCTGGGCGCAGCATGCGACGCCCATTCGCGGACTGTATCTATGCGGCGCGGGGACGCATCCAGGCGGCGGCGTCACCGGACGGCCCGGCGCCAACGCCGCACGCGTGGTCCTGCGAAGCCGCGCCTGACGGGGCGCTCTACGAATTTTCCCCCGACGCGGCGCAGAATCCCCCGGCCTCTCGCGTGCCATGCTCTCCGATCACACGGGTCCCCGGTGAGTCCCCCGTGGCACGCGGCTTGCCGCTCGAATCACACCGGAGGGCACCCGTGCCAATGCTCCGTACTTCAACGCTGACGCGACTCGCGGCTGCGGCGGCGCTCTGCACGCTGGCCCTCCCAGGGGGCGCACAGAAGCTGCCGCCGTTCCCCAACGTCGACGAAGACCCGAGCGTCACCCCGGTAGCCGGGCCGAGCTGGCTGACGCACCTCGGAGTGCCCATCAACCGAACCCTTCTTGGCCAAGGATCCGGCCGTTACGGTCCGGCGCCCGATCAGCCGAAAGAGTCACGCGCCGAATCGCTGGGCGTGCGGCGCACGATCGACCTTACCGGCGCTGACTTGTATCGCTTGAACTGCCAGGCCTGTCACGGAGAGTCCGGCACGGGCAGACCGCCCGAGATCAAGTCTGTCCTCGGCCCCGTGCAGGGATCGTCTCGCGCGCTCGTGCAGCAACGCCTCCAGGCCGAGCACGATGCCACGGCGTCCGCCGACAGCGTGGACGCTGCGGCACGCGCGCGGATGGCCATCGTCACGCGTCTGCATAAGGGCGGCACACGCATGCCGCCGCGTGACTATCTGGAGAAGGACGACATCCGGGTCCTCTTCACGTACCTGATGGCGTTGGCGAAGACGCCGGACCCGCAGCATCCGCTCGTCCGAACGGTGAGCTGGGCGCGTCTCGGCGAGCTGACGGTGAAGGGCACATGCCACATCTGCCACGACGCCGTGGGGCGCCGGCCGTCGGGCACGGCGATGCTGCAGGGCGCGATTCCGCCTCTCGAATCGCTGCTCCAGACCAAGTCGGTGGCCGACTTCGTCCACAAGGCGCGCGCCGGCGACAGGGTGCAGATGGGCGACCCCGGGCTGTTCCACAGGGGGCGAATGCCGGTCTTCTACTACCTGAAGGACGAAGAGATCGCGGCCGCGTATCTCTATCTGGTGACGTATCCGCCCAAGGAATAGGAAAAGATCAGAGTCCTTCGAACTCGGGCTCGGTCTCTTCGTCTATTCGCTATTTCCTATTTGCTATTTCAACGCATCGCCCCCTCAACTGCGCCAATGCCGCGAGCGCGCCTGACGCATCCGCTTTCGCCGCGCGCAGGGCCGTGTCCAGCGCCTTCGCCTTTGGCGTCAGATCGCCGCAGTCGCTCACCGGATTGAACAGCTCGTGGCCATTCGGCGCCGAGAGCAGGCGTTCCAGCTCGCCGCACGTGTCGTCGATCCGCTTCAGCACCTCGACGACGTGGGCCCCGTCTGAGTGGCGCCGTAGATACTCGCCGTCGAGGGCGTCGAGCGTCGCGAGTTCGCACGGCGGGTACCCTTCGCACTCGCCCGGCATCCCGTTGTCGACGGCTTCCCACGCAATCGCCTCGGCGGACGTCGACCCTCGACTGGCCTCGTGCAGCGTCCAGATGGCCTCGGGCGTCACCATCCACTGCCCGGCGGGTTCGCTGTAGGCCGACTCGCCTTGATGCCGCTGCAGAAACGCCTGATAGGGTTCCCGCGCTCGCGCGTCCATCGGAATCGCGCCGAGCGCGGCGCGCATCGTGCGGACGTATAGAAGGGCCAGCCGGCCGCGCGCTTCTCGATCGGAGCCGCCGGAGAGCGCCACGCGCACCTCGTCCGCGAGTGCCGCGCGTTCGGCGAAGGGATGGTCGCCCTGGAGGACCGCCATGGCCCGCTGTTCCAGCGTCGCGGAAGGTTCCTGAGCTGTGAGACACGCGACAAGAATCACCCACGCACCCATGGACCTATGAACCCATGGACCTTTTCAGGGCTTCTCGGGCGCCGGACGCAGGCGGCTCTTTGCGGCTGAGGCGAACCGGCCGAGCCACGACTTCGCGGCGTTGCTGACCAGTGCCTGCTCCAGCGCGTCGAACTTCATGTAGGCGACGGGCACCAGCAGCAGCGTGAGAAAGAGACACAGCGACTGGCCGCCGATGATCGTCACGGCAATCGCCGCCCGGCCCGTGCCGCCCACCCCGATGCCGAGCGACGTCGGGATCAGTCCCGCAACGATCGCGGTGGTCGTCATCAGAATCGGCCGCAACCGCGTGCGGCAGGACTCGACGATCGCGTCGCGCAGGGGCAGGCCGCGCGTCCGGAGCACGTTCGCGTAATCCACCTGCAGGATCGAATTCTTCTTCACGATGCCGAGCAGGAGCAGCATGCCCAGCGCGCTCCACAAGTTCAGCGTCCGCCCCGTCGCCCAGAGCGTGAAGAGCGCGAACGGCACGGAGATCGGCATCACCAGCATGATGACGACCGGCTGCAGGAAGCTCTCGAACTGTGCCGCCAGCACCATGTAGACGAAGATCATCGCCAGCCCGATGGCCATCACCAGGTTCGTCGTCGTCTCGTCCAGGATCTTCGACTGCCCCTGCAGCTTGTACGACATCGTCGGCGGCATCTTGAGCCCGCTGAGGATGTTGCGCACGTCGTTGGACGCCTCGTCCAGCGCGTGCTCTGGCGCCACGTCGGCGATCAGGCTCACCGCGAACTGTCGATCCGATCGCTGCAGCGTCGTGGGACCCAGCCCGCGCTCGATGGTCGCGATGTTGTCGATGCGCACGGTGCCGGTCGCCGATGGCACCGTCAGGCGTCCAATCTCCGCGATGTCGCCGCGCTGACTCTCGAGCACCCGCATCTTCACGGGATACTGCTCAGGGCCTTCCTTGAAGAACGAGATCTCGTCGTCGCCCGCGACGGCAAGCCGGAGCGTGTTGCCGATTGTCGCCATCCGCACGCCGAGGTCGGCCGCGCGCTTGCGATCCACGGCCACGTGCACTTCGGGATTCGAGACGTTCAGCGTGATCTTCACGTCCGCGAGGCTCTTCAGCTTCTGGGCCTCGGCGAGCGCCCGCTTCGAGTAGTCGGCGATCTGCCCGAGGTCCGGCCCGAGGATGTTCGCGGCGATCGCGAAACCGCCGGTCCCTTCGCCGCTGCCCAGCGCGTTCCTCGCGGTGATCGACGGCCGGTAGCTGGGATACGACGCCAGCCGCCGCCGCATCTCCGCGATGATTCGCGCCTGCGTGTTCTTTCGCTCGCCGAGCGGCAGCGCCTGACACAGGAAGTGGATGTGTGTCTGCGAGCCAGGCCCCGAGACGCCAATGGACGGTTCGATCTGCGCGACGCCCTCGATGCCGCTGATCTCCTTCAGCAGCTTGAACGCGATTTCGGTCGTCCCCTGGAGAGACGTGCCCTCGGGCGCGTCCATGTGGATCGTCCACTCGCCCATGTCTTCCGTCGGCACGAACTCGCGGCCCACCATGTAGTTCAGCGGCACCACCGCCACGGCCACCGCGATCGAAATGCCGATGATGACGGTCGAGTGATCCAGTGCCCAGTTCACCTGGCGCGTGTACCAGACGTCGAGCCAGTGAAAGAACCCGCCTTCCTTGGTCTTCAGGTCCGCCGCGCCGTCGGAGAGCTTCAGGAAGCGCGAGCTGAGCATCGGCGTCAGCGTGAAGCTGACGAGCATGGACACCATGATGGCAAACGCCATCGTCCAGCCGAACGGGTTGATGTAGCGCTTGGCGTAGCCGTTCATGAACGCGATCGGCAGGAAGATCACGACGAGCGACAGCGTCGTCGCCATGACGGCGAGCGCGACCTCCCGCGTGCCCTCGATGGCCGCCTCGAACGGCGAGCAGTTCTTCTCTTCGATGTACCTGAAGATGTTCTCGAGCACGACGATCGCGTCGTCGATGACGATGCCGACCGAGAGCGTGATGGCGAGCAGCGTCATGTTGTTGAGCGTGAAGCCCATGACGCGCATCAGCGTGAACGACGAGATGATGGACGCCGGGATCGCCAGCGACGAGATGATCACCGCACGCAGGTTGCGGATGAACAGCATCACGACAATCGTCGCGAACAGCGACCCGTAGAGCAGGTGCTCCTCGAGAGAGGCGATGGAGGCGTAGATGAACCGCGAGTCGTCCTTGATGCTCGTGATGGTGACGGCGGCCGGGAGCGACTGCTTGATCTTCTCGAGCTTGGCGCGGACGCCTTCGATGACCGCGACGGTGTTCTCGCCCATCGCGCGACGGACGTCGAGCATCACCGCCGGCGTGTTGCCGAGCCACACGGCGCTCGTGGGGCGCTCCGAGGTGTCTTCTGCGTAGCCGATATCGGAGATGCGTATCGGCGTGCCACCCCTCGTCGCCACGACCAGCGCGTTGAAATCCTGGACCGCGTCGATCCGGCCGAGGGTCCTGAGCAGCAGTTGCCCCTTCCCCTGCTCCACCGTGCCGCCAGGAATCTCGACGTTCTCCGCGACGATGGCATCGCGCACCTGGGTCAGCGACAGCCCATACGACCCGAGTTTCTCGATGTCGACGACGACATGGATCTCTCGGGCGCGCCCGCCGCCCAGGCTGACCTCGCCGACGCCGTTGACGGTCTGGATGACGCGCGCGATCTGTTTGTCAGTGAGCTCGGTCAGCGTCCGAAGGCTCATCGAGTCGGACGACACGACGAGCGACATCACCGGGTCAGCGTCGGGGTCCACCTTGGTGATGACAGGCGGCAGCAGTTCTGGTGGGGCGCTCTCGATGGCGCTGGCCACCTTCTCCCGGACGTCGTTGGCCGCGTCGTTGAGATCGCGCTCGAGCACGAACCTGACGGTGATCCACGCCGTGCCTTCGGAGATGCGCGCCTGAATCTCGTCGATGCCAGAGACGCCGCTGATGGCCTCTTCCATCGGCTCGACGACGGCGGTGGAGATTTCGTCGGGGCTGGCGCCGGGCAGACGCAGCTGCACGCTGACCGTCGCCGGGTCCGCTTTCGGAAAGAGGTCCACGCCGAGGTCACGGAACGAGAACAGACCCAGCACGACCAGCGACATGACGAGCATCGTCGCCGAGACGGGCCGGCGGACGCAGAATTCCGAGAGCACTGAGGTGTCCCTAGTTCGCGACGGCGACGTGTGTGCCGTCTGAGAGCGTGTCGACGTCGGTGATTGCGACCGGCTCGCCTTCCTTCACTCCACTGGCGATCTCGATCCGGTCGCCGAGCCGCTCGCCCACCTGCAGCTCACGCGCCGCCAGGCGATCGCCCTGCACGACGAACACGCGGTTCACGCCATAGCGGTACTGGAGCGCCGCGTACGGCAGCGTCAGGATGTCGTCCACTTTGCCACTCTCGACGTGCACCCGCGCGAACGTGCCCGGCTTCAGCGTCGCGTCGGGGTTCGGGACGACGGCCTCGAACGGAAACGCACGCGTCGCGGTGTTCACCACCGGACTGATGCGCGTGACGGAGCCAGTGAACGTGCGGTCCCGGTAGGCGTCCACGTGCAGCACCACCGGTCGGCCGCTGGTGATCCACGGCGCCATGCGCTCGGGCAGTTCCGCGGTGACTTTCAGCGGATCGAGACGCACGATCGCCATCACCGGCATCTGCGTCTTCACGAGCTCGCCGAGGTTGACGAGGCGTTTCTCGACGAAGCCGTCGAACGGCGCCCGGATGCTGGTGTCGCGTACCTGCCGCTCGGCGAGCTTCGCCGTGGCTTGCGACGCCTGGATGCTGGCGCCAAGGTTCCGGGCATTCTGCAGCGCCGAATCGTAGCTGGCCTGCTTCGACTGCACGGCCGTCTTCGCGTCATCGTACTGCTGCTGCGAGATCAGCGTGTGCGAGAAGAGCTCGGTGGCGCGTGTCATCTGCTGCTGCGCCTGCACGAGGTCGGCCTTCGCCTTCTGGACGTCGGGCGTCTGTTCGATTGGCGGCAGGCGATCCGCGTCGGTCGCGCCGTACTGCGCGAGCGCGCGGGCCAGCGCGGCCTGCTGCTGTTCGTAGGTGTATTGCTGCTTTTCGCGATCGAGCTCGATCAGCACCTGGCCGGCCTTCACTCGATCGCCGAGATCCGCGAGGATCTGGCGCACCGTGCCGTCCGCTTCGGAGGAAACGGTGACCTGATCCACCGCGGCCAGCG
The DNA here is from genome assembly GCA_046735235.1 of Acidobacteriota bacterium. Classification (GTDB taxonomy): domain Bacteria; phylum Acidobacteriota; class Vicinamibacteria; order Vicinamibacterales; family JAENWD01; genus JAENWD01. Next base: position 10,292 of record JBKPSY010000097.1, read on the forward strand.
TTCCGACGACGTCCACGGCGCGGCGGACGCTGTCCTTTACAACCAGGGCCGTGGCGACGCGCTTGGGCGCGCCTTCACGAGACTGGGCGTCAGCGGTGTCGGCTCGCCCGCAACGGGCGGCCCCTGAAGCCAGGGAAACGATAAGGAGGGCTGGGAATAAACGAGTCACGGTCAATCGGGAATCTTACCTTGCTTCCCCGGGCGCCGACGATGGCCGCATGGACGTTCGGCCCTTCGGCCTACCGCCTGCTGCCTACCGCCTACTGCCGACTGCCGACTGCCTACTGTTGATATACATTCCACGCCATGACGAAGCGGTGGGCGGCGGCCATTGTGATTGCGACAGGGACGGCGCTTGGCGCGCAGGCGCCGGCGGGTATCTTCGGTTTCAGGCCGGCGTCGGCCGACGCCGAGCGCGTGCTCGAGACGCGCTTTCTTGCGTTGCCTTCCGCCGATCGCTCGCGCGAGTACCACCGGTTCCTCACCGAGCAGCCGCACCTGGCCGGATCCGACCGCAACCGCCAGCTCGCCGAGTGGGTGCGCGATCGCTGGAAGGAATACGGGCTGGACGAGGTCGAGATCGTCGAGCACGACGTCCTGCTGCCCTGGCCCGTCGAGATGACGCTCGAGATGACCGAGCCGCGGACATGGAAGGCGCGCTTCACCGAGGACCCGATTCCTGGCGACCCCGACACGGCGACGCCCGTCGTTCATTACAACGCGTACTCGACATCCGGCGAGATCACGGCGCCGGTCGTCTACGCTGCGAGCGGCAATCCCGAGAACTACGACTGGCTCGAAGCGCACGGGATCGACGTGCGCGGAAAGATCGTGCTCGTCCGCTACTCGTATCCCTACAGCTATCGCGGCTTCAAGGCCCTCACCGCGCAGAAGCGCGGCGTCGCGGGTGTTCTGATCTACTCCGACCCGGCCGAGGACGGCGCCAAGAAGGGCCCCGTCTATCCGGACGGCCCGTGGGGTAACGACAGCCACATCCAGTCGGGCGGCATTCCGTACGACTTCATGGTGCCGGGCGATCCGCTGACCCCCGGCTGGGCGTCGGCGCCTGGTGCGAAGCGAATCCAGCGCGACGAGGCGGTCTCGCTGCCGAAAATCATGAGCGCGCCGCTCTCGGCGCGCGACGCGCGCGCGATCCTCGAGACGATGAGCGGGCCCGAGGCTCCGAGGGAGTGGCAGGGCGCACTCCCGATGTCGTATCACGTGGGTCCAGGTGCCACGCTGCGCATGAAGGTCGTGCTCGACGACAAGATCCGGCCGATCCAGACCGTGATCGGGCGCATCCGCGGCACGAGCGCGCCGGACGACGAAGTGATTCTTGGCAATCATCGGGACGCGTGGATTTATGGCGGCGTCGACCCGTCGAGCGGCACGGCGTCCATGATGGACCTCGCGCGATCGCTTGGCGCCCTCACCCGGGCCGGCGTGCGTCCGAAGCGGACGATCGTCTTCGCGAGCTGGGACGCCGAAGAGTTCACCCTGACCTCGTCGACCGAGTGGGGCGAGCAGAACGAAGCCGAGCTTCGCGAACACGCCGTCGCCTATCTCAACGTCGACAGCTCGACGTCCGGCCCGACATTCACGGCGTCGGCGGTGCCGTCGCTCAACCAGCTGATCGCGGAAGTCGCGGCGTCGATCCCGGATCCGAAGACGGGCCTCAGCGTCGCCCAGGCGAAGCAAAAGGACGACAACCGCCAGACCAGCGGCTTGCCGAACGCGGCGGGCAGCGCGCTGGTGAGCAATCGGCTCGGCAGCGGATCCGACTACACCGTCTTTCTCAACTTCATCGGCGTGCCCGTCGTGGACATGGCGTTCGACGGCGCCTACGGGGTCTATCACTCGCAGTACGACGACCACCTGTGGGTGTCGCGAATTGGCGATCCCGGCTTCAAGTACCACGAGGCGATGACGAAGCTGTGGGGCGTGATGGCGTTACGGCTGGCGAACGCGGACGCGCTGCCGCTCGACTACCGGCCGTATGCGAGCGCCATCGCCGGCTTCGAGAAGGAACTGGAGGCCGCGTGGACGAAGAAGGCGGCGACGCCGGACGCCGGCGCCGTGTTCGAGCCTTTGCGTGCGGCCGTGAGCCGCTTCGCGCAGGCCTCCGACGCCGCGGCGGCCGCGCAATCGGCGGCCCTTGCCAGCGGCGAGCCCTCACAGCTCGAGGCGATCAACCGGCAACTGATGCGCGCCGAGCGCGGGCTGCTCGATCCCGCAGGCATTCCCGGGCGGCCGTGGTATCGACACCAGATCTACGCGCCGAAGTTCACCTACGCGCCGGATCTGCTGCCCGCGCTTAACGAAGCGATTGAGGCCGGGGACAGCGCCGGCGTCAGCGCGGCAGTGTCGAAAATCTCGTCGGCGCTCGATCGCGCGTCCAGTGCGCTGGCGCGCTGAACCGGCAGGCTTGAAGGCCTGCGCTACAAATCGTGGAGAAGCGGTCGTAGGGCCGAACGTCGGTTCGGCAACGCAGGCCAGACCGCGACAATCGACGTCAAAGGCGTTACCGGGCACGAGGCACAGCATGAACGCTCGACGGACCATTTTTTCAACCGGACTGGTGGTCGCCGCTATCTCGGCGACTCTGCTCGCACAGGGCGACCGCCCGCCGGGCGGCGGAGGCGGCGGGTTCCGCGGCCAGGGCGGACAGCCCGGGGGGCAGTTCCCGCGCGGCGGACGGACCGGTCCGCGCGACTCGATGCCGCAGCCCACCGGCACCGGCGTCCTTCGCGGCCGCGTCGTCGGGGGCGACAACGGCGGCCCGCTGCGCCATGCCGTCGTCCGGCTCTCGGGCATCGACATGCGCGAGGGCAAGATGGCCGTCACCGACGAGCAGGGCAAATGGGAGATCCGCGATCTGCCCGTCGGCCGATTCAACCTGAACGCGTCCAAGGCAGGCTACGTCGCGCTCGACTACGGACAGCGGCGGCCGTTCGAGCAGGGACGGCCCCTCGAGCTCGCCGACAACCAGGTGCTCGAGAACGTCAACTTCAACCTGCCGAAGGGCAGCGTCATCGCAGGCCGCATCAACGACGAGTTCGGCGATCCGGTCGCCGAAGTCATGGTGATGGCCCTCCGCTATCGCTACTTCAACGGCCAGCGTCGGCTCGTGCCAGCCGGGCGGCTCGGCCAGACGGACGATGGAGGAAACTTCAGGATCTTCGGACTGTCGCCCGGCGACTACTACTTGAGCGCGACGATCCGCGAAGGCATGTTCTCGGAGAACGATCCCAGCAACCGAAGCGGATACGCCCCGACCTATTACCCGGGCACTCCGAGCTCACAGCAGGCGGAACGGGTCACCGTTGGGCTGGGCGGCGAAGTGTCCGGTGTGACGTTTGCGCTCCTTCCGGTTCGGACTGCTCGAATCACGGGCACGGCCATCGACTCGCAGGGCAAGCCGATGTCCGGGTTCGTCACCCTGATGGAGACCTCGGAGGGCGGAGAAGGGAACTTCATGATGTCGTTCGGCGGCGGCGGGCGAATCGGCGAGGGCGGACATTTCACGCTGAACAACGTCTCGCCGGGCGAGTACACCATCTCCGCGCGCGAGATGGGTCCCGGCGCCGATGCTGAAACCGCCGAGGCGAAGATCGTCGTCAGCGGGGAGGATCTCACTGGGATCTCGCTGATCGGGACGAAGGGATCGCTCATCAAGGGCGCCGTCTCATTCGACACGCCGCCAGCGTCCGGATCGGTGACGCCCGGCTCGATGAGCGTGATTGCGATGGCGAAGAACGCCGACACGTCGCCGATGTTCCGTTTCGGCGGCCAGGCGCGGGACGCGCTGAACGACGACTGGACGTTCGAGGTGCGTGCGATGGCTGCTCCCGTGCTGCTCAGGCCGGGCCGCATGCCTCCGGGGTACGTCCTCAAGAGCGTGTTACTGAATGGGCAGGACGTCACCGACGCCGGCATCTCGTTCAAGCCCGGAGAGGCCGTCAGTGGCGTGCAGATGGTGCTCACGGCCAGGACGCAGAGCGTGTCCGGCGCCGTCGTGGACGCCAAGGGCCAGCCCGTCTCGGACTACACGGCAGTGGTGTTCGCGGACGACCCGGCGAAGTGGGGCTACATGACGCGCTACATCGCGATGGGGCGCCCCGATCAGCAGGGCGCATTTCAGGTGAAGAACCTGCCGCCGGGACACTATCTCGCCATCGCGGTGCCGTATCTCGAGGACGGAGAGCAGTCGAACCCCGAGACGCTCGAGCGGTTCCGCGGCTCCGCCACGAGCGTCGAGCTGGCAGAAGGCGATCAGAGGACGTTGTCGCTTACGGTCGTGCCGAACTATTAGTCAATCGAGCTACTCGACCTCGACGGTCGCGTCGCGATCGACGCGCAGGTCGAGCGTGGGGCCCGCGACTTCTCTGCCGTTGACGCGCCACGTCCTGAACGCGGAGTGCTCGGCGCCGTGGACCCGCAGGCTGACGGTCTGGCCGGGAAAGAAGTAGCCGTCCCACTGGTCAGAGATCGGATGACCGTCGCTCGTGACGGCGTGACCGCGCGTCGAGACGTGCACACGGACCATCGGCGCCGAACGCACGACCGGCGCGATCATCGCGCGCAGCGCCGCCGGGCGCTCGGCGAAGAAGTGCCGGATTAGCGGCTGGTACGCGACGTCGGTGACGCCGAGCGTGCGGGCGCGCTCCTCATAGAACGACGCGCGCTCGTCGAGGAACGCCGGCGTCAGCACGTAGTTCATCGCGTCCACCCACATGCGCTTGAAGTACTCGCGATACTCGGGATCCTGGGCGAGCAGCGTCGTAAACACGTACGGGCGAGGCTCGTTCTCGCGGCGGCCGCGGCGCGGCTGCCCCGGCACTTCGAGCAGCATCGGCAGGATGTCGTGCTCCGGCTCGCGGAAGCTCTGGTCTACGTCCCACGTCACCCAGATCCACGGCGGGCCTGCACGTCCGCGGTCCATGAACTGCCCGGGGCCCTGGTAGGCATCGCGGTTGTCGCTGAAGATCGCGGCGATGTACCACCGCGTCATGTTGTCGAGGTCCAGGAGCTTGGCGACCTCGCGCATGCGCAACGGCCTGACAGCGATGACGTCCCGCCACAGCTGATTGAGGTCTTCGTCGGCCATGCTCGCCCGCCGGCCGCCATGGTCTTCGAACCAGTCCTTTGCATCGAAATGCTCGGTGAGCACGTACACGCCGTCGAAGTGGCCGTTCAGGTAGAAGCGCACCGGGCGCGTCGCCGGCGTGATGTTGCCGAGCGCGCGGGCGATGTCGTACCCCAGGGGGTTGACGAAGTGAAACAGGAAGTCCTGCGTCAGCCAGGGTCGCGCGTCGTTGTGCAGAATCAGGCGCTTGAGCGGGTGATTGTGCTCGCCGCCGAACGCGACGCCCGCCGGGAGTCGGTCCAGGCCGTAGCGGCGACGGAAGAACAGCCGGAAACTCTGCGGGTTCTCCGACTTTCGGCTGCCGCCGCCGTGCACGCGCACGCCGGCGCTGCCGCTGAAGACCAGGTGTCCGTTCTCGAAGAACGAGATCCAGCCAAAGCGCTCCCACGACGGTCCGTGACGCAGTCGATAACGGAGAATGCCGACGCCTTCGCCCTGCAGATCTTCCGGCGGCACGTAAAGGGACACCGTCGACACGCCGCGCGCCACCTCCTCAGGCGGCATCACGATCGTGCTCGGCAGGAGCGACGGCGTGCGGTGAACGGCGGCGCGATAGAGCGGAAGCGCGCCCGTCAGGTCGAGGGCGACCCCGGCCGCGATCAGGGCCGCGATTGTCAGCGCCGGCAGCGCCCAGCGCCGCAGGCGCTCGATCACTGTGCGCCTGGCCGCGTGAAGAACACGCTGAAGGTACTGCCCGGCGCGGCCGTGCGCAGCGTGGTTTCGAGAGGGCCGAGGCGATCCTGCGCGACGCGCTGGAACACGTACGAGAGGACGAGCGTGCCGTCCTGCCGCGCAAGGCTTTCGAGCTCGCCGTCCGGCATGTGGGCTTTCACGGCGTCGATGAGCGCTGCCGGATCGATCGCCGTGTTCTCCGGCTGGGGCACCGTGACCACGAGCGTCCCGTCGGAGCGCGGCTTGCCGAAGACCCGGCCGCGCGTCTGAATCAGCAACGCCAGAATGGCGATCGCGAAGATGATTCCGACGAAGGCGAGCTTGAAGGTCGCCGTCGCGATCGACGTCGCGATCACGAGCATGATGAAGCCGATCTCCTCCGGCTCCTTGATCGGCGTCCTGAACCGGACGATCGAGAGGGCGCCGAGCAGGCCGAGCGAGAGCGGCAGCGAGAATTGGATGCAGACGAAGATCGCGGTGATCGAGAGGCCCAGCAGGGGGAACGCCCGGTACACCTGGCTGCCCGTGGCGCGCGACGAATAGAAGCGCTGGTAGAGCAGCGACGCGAGCAGCGACCCGACGAGCGAGACGAGCATCACGAACACGAAGGGCAGCAGGCCAATCTGCTGCATCGCGGCGTTGCCGTGTCCGGCGAGGAGATCCTTGAGCTGTGGCGGCATGGTCAGAGAGCGGTCCCGGTCACGTGCTGCCAGCACGCGAGGTACTTGGAGAAGGCCGAACGGCGCGCCTCGAAGCGCAGCAGCGGCGCGAGGTGATCGGGCAGGTCGGCGTGGCGGCCCTTGGATTCGACGACCGCCATCGGAAGTCGGCCCGTCGAGCGGCCGTGCAGCCGCTGCGGGTTCACGCGATCGACCGCAATAGCCTCATCGACCGTGACACGAGACGCCGTTCGCGCGTCGACGAAGCGGTGGCGCACGTAGCGAAGCGACAGCACGGGTGCGAGCGTGGCTGGCAAGCAGCCGCACGATTCGGCCAGCGGGCGCAACCAGGCGGCCCACGCACGGTCGTGGAGCGGCCGGTCGACGGCGGCGGCTCCGTCGATTGGGAGCGCAACCCTCGCC
>JBKPSY010000098.1:0-7317 GCA_046735235.1 Acidobacteriota bacterium
GGTTGATGCCGCCGCGAAATGTGGGGCCCTGCGCGGTCAGCGCCGCGAGGCTGGACAGCCAGACGACGGTGACGAGACGAGGTAACGGGCGCATCGTCAGTGCGCCGGGCCGACCACCAGTTGTCGCTTCGTAAAGCCGGCCGGCTTGCCGTTGACGAGCAGGGCCGCCGTGACGGTGTAGCGTCCCGGGCCCGCGTGACCGAGTTGCAGCGCACCCTGGGCGATGCCCTTCGGCCCGCCGTTGTTGGCCGCCGGCTGCACGCGCGCGCGCGTGACGGCGTAGTCCACGCCGTCTTCGCCGTGCAGCGCGAACTCGACGGCGACGTTGTCGAGTGCCGCCCTCGACGCGCCGTAGACCTCCAGCAGCGCGATGATCTGACCGGCAGAGGCCTCCACGGAGATTCGCGGCTTGAAGTGCCCGCCGACGGCGACGCCGGCAAGGACGTCACTGAACTGCAGATCGCTCGCGACGGCCTGGTGCAGCCCGAGCGTCAGCGGTCGATCAACGCTGGCGCGGCGACCCTGGTCGTCGACGAAACCAAAGCGCAGCGTGTACTTCCCGGGCGGGAGGCTCGCCGACGTCACCACCGGCTCTCCGGCCAGCGTCTTGAAGGATACCGTGGCGAAGGCGTCTGAAATCACGCGGGAGGCATCATGAATCTCGAAGCCCCAGACCGCTTCGTCGGCGTCTGGCGAGTCGATCTCGGCGACGATCAGCGTCTTCACGCGACCGACGTCGACGCCACGCGCCGTGTACGACGTGACGCGCAACGGCATATCCGTCGCGACGCGCGGATCGTGCAGCAGGCTGCCGAGCGTCTCCTTCGGCGAGACCCCGAGCTTTCGCAATCCCGTCGCCGCGGTCGCCACTTGCCGGGGACTGCGGACCGTCAGGCCGTCGCGCTTCACCTTGACCGTCACGGCCAGAGGCTTGTTGCGCGGAGCGCCCGGCGGAGGCTCGACGCCAATCACGTACGATCCGCTTGTCTCGCGGGTGATGCGCTCGAACACTCCGCGCGCGCCGCCGACGGCGTTGAGGACGACACCGCCCGTCATGCCGACGACAAAGTCGAGTCCGTTCTGTGCCTGGAACTGCTTCTCGAGGGCGCTGGTGTTGCTGCTGGCCGTGGCATTGAGCGCGGGCGGTTTCAGCACATACACGGTGAGTCGGGCGCGGGCCGCTTCGTCCGCAAACGCATGGTAGTCGTCGAGCGTGATCGACTCAGGCAAGCCGGTACTCACGAGGAGCAGAGTCTTGGGCCCTTCGACACCGCGGAGGCGTCGCGCGAGTTCCTGAAGGGCGTAAATCAGGTCGCGATTCGGATCCGCGACGGATTGCGGGTTGAACAGCGGAGCCGACATTTCGCCGCGATCGTTTGACACGTCTCCCAGGTTGAGCCTGAGCGTCATGTCCTCCGGGTCCTCGGGGATGCCGCCGTTGGGGATACTGCTCGGCAACGCATTTCTATTGACGTCACGATCCGCACGGGAAGAACTGCGCTTGAGGAGCGCCTGCAACGCCGCCATATCATGCGTGAAGTCCTTCCAGATGCCCGGTCGCGGCAGCACAACGAGCGCGGCCTGATCGTTGGGCCCCAACCCTTTCAGGTACATCCGGAGCCCCTCCATCAAGGGCCGCGTGTCGTCCGGCAGGTTGTCTTCGTCGATCACGATGACCGTCAGCCGGCCTCGCGTGGTCGCGGCGTTGGTGGAGACGTCTGCCGATGTGAACTCGATCGTCGGCGTCTCTGTGGCCGTCAGGTCGAGGAACCGCAGCGTCCGCACCACGGATGGCGTCCCGTTCACTTGGATGTCGAAGTCGTTCTCGGTCAAGTCCGTCACCGGCGTTCCGTCCTCGGTGACCACAAGGACGTCGAGACGGATGAGATCGACGCCGCTTCGAAACGTCGGCTGCTGGCCCTGCAGTGAGACCGTGAGCGCGAGAGCGACGGTGACGACGAGCGGCGCTGGCGGAAGGCGCCTGAGACCCGGCGTGGGTTGCATGAGGGTCAGCGCGAGGGACCGACCACCAGCTCCCGCTTGGTGAAGCCCGCCGGCTTTCCGTTGACGAGCAGGGCCGCCGTGACGGTGTACCGTCCCGGGCCCGCGTGACCGAGTTGCAGCGCGCCCTGCGCGATGCCTTTCGGCACGCCGCTGTTGGCCGCCGGCTGCACGCGCGCGCGTGTGGCCGCGCGGTTCGCGCCATCCTCGCCATGCAGCGCGAACTCGACGGCGACGTTGTCGAACGCGTCCTTCCCTGTGCCGTAGACTTCGAGCAGCGCGATGACCTCGCCGGAGCTCAGATCGACGGTGATGCGCGGCTTGAAGTGGCCGCCCGTGGCGACGCCCGCGAAGACGTCGCTGAACTCGAGGCCGCCGGCGGTCGCCAGATGCAAGCCAAGCGACAGCGAACGCTCGACGCTGGCGCGCCGTCCCTCGTCGTCCACCATGCCGAACCGCATCGTGTACCTGCCAGGCGGGAGGCTCGCCGACGTCACCACCGGTTCGCCGGCCAGGGCCTTGAACGACACCTTGTCGAACGCGTCGGATATCACGCGTTGGCCGTCGTGCACCTCGAAACCCCAGACTGCCTCGTTGCCCGGCGAGTCGAGCTCGGCGACGATCAGCGTCTTCACGCGATCGAAGTCGACGCCCTGCGCCGTGTACGACGTGACGCGCAGCGGCAAATCGGTGGCGAGACGCGGGTCGTGCAGGAGGCTGCCGAGCGCTTCCTTCGGCGGTCGCACCAGCCTTTTCGATCCGGCGGCGGCCATGGCCACTTGCTTCGGGCTCCGCGTCGTGAATCCGGGCCGGTTGACCTTGACGGTAACGGCCAGCGGCTTGTTGCGCGGCGCCCCCGGGGGCGGCTCGACGCCGATCACGTATGTCGCACTCGTCTCGCGCGCGATGCGATCGAGCACGCCGCGAGCGGTCCCGATGGCGTTCAGGACAACGCCGCCCGTCATGCCGGCCAGGAAGTCGAGTGGGTTCTGGGGTTGGAACTGTGGCTCGAGCGCGCTGGTATCTCCGCTGGCCGAGGCATTGAAGATCGGCGGCTTCAGCACGTAGACGGTCAGATGCGCTTCGGCCGCGCTTTGGGCGAACGCGCGGTAGTCGTCGAGGCCAATCGAGTCCGGCAGCTTCGAGCTGACCAGGATCATCGTCTTCGGCCCTTCGACCGTCCGCAGGCGCTTGGCGAGTTCGTCGAGCGCGTAAATCAGGTCGCGATTCGGATCGAGCGACGAGTTGGCCGGCAGCAGCGCGGCTGCGGTCTCTCCCCGATCCGCCTGAACGCTCCCGAACGCCGCGGTCACCGTGCCATCGCCGTTGACGTTCGTCGTCTGAATCGGCAGAGCAGGCGCGATGTCGTTCGTCACGCGGGTTGACGATCGCAGCAGCACCCCACGCAGTTCGCCGGCGTCGCTCGTGAAGTCCATCCAGACGCCAGGGCGCGGCAGCGCCACGAGCGCCGTCCTGTCGTCGGGGCCGAGATTCTTGATGTAGTCCGACAGCCCGTTGATCAAGGGCCTCGAGTCTTCCGGCAGGCTGTTCTCGTCGAGGACAATCACCGTGAGCCGCCCGCGCATCGAGCCGGCATTCGTCGAGACGTCCGCCGAGGTCAACTCGATCGACGGCCTCTCGGTCGCCGTGAGGTCGAGGAACCTCAGCGTCCGGATTGGACATGGCTTCCCATTGACCCGGATGTCGAAGTCCTTCTCGGTCAGGTCCGCCACCGGCGTGCCGTCGTCCGACACGACCTGCACGTCGAGCCGGATGAGGTCGACACCGCTGCGGAACGTGGGCTGCTGCCCCTGGACGGACGCGGTGAGGGCTAGGACGACGGTGGCGGCGAGTTGAGCGGGTCGAAGGCGCATGAGAAGGTCATGTCGAGGCGCTGGCGGTACGGACTGTAGCATCGCGGTGACGAGCGGGCAAGGGACTGTGGCAGGATGTCGGAATGCTGCTGCAGGCGGTCGTGGTGGGCGGAATCCTCGTCGGCGGAGCGCCCGGCGGTTCCCCTTCGGTGACCTGCCATGTGCGCGACGACGCCCAGGGCCGGACATTTGTGCTGGAGCAGGCCGGTACCGCACCCGTCCTGTGGCGGCTGTCGATGCAGGACCGCGAGTCCGGTGCGAAGTGGATTCGCCTCGCCCTGGCAGGCGCGGCGCCGGTCATTGCTGATGGCGCGGCGTCGGTGCGCTATAAGAACGCCAACGGCGGCCGACAGGTGACGCTCGACGTCGCGAAGGACCACGCGCGGCTGGACGTCTACGTGGACCACGGGCTCGAAGTGAACATCGAGCCGGATCTGGATCCGGCCGTCGATCGCATGAACACCAACGGCCCGCTGACCGCGCTCGACTGCACAGTGACGGGCAAGCAGTAGGGCAGGGCTTCCGCCCTGCATTGTGCGAGCAGACCTGAAGGTCTGCGCTACAGAAGATCGGGTTGCTCGTGCACATGTAGCGCAGGCCTTCAGGCCTGCTGGAGAAACTTCGTGGCCCCGACCAAAGTCGCCGTCCTTGGCGCCGGTTTCATCGCCGACATCCACCTGGAGTCCTACACCCGCTTCGTGCCCGATGCGCAGGTGACGGCCGTCTTCTCGCGCAGCGCCGCGCGTGCCGAGGCGTTTGCGGCGCACTGGAAGATCCCGCGGTCGTTCAGCGACCTCGACACGCTGATCCGCGAAGCGGACTGCGAGGTCATCGACATCTGCCTGCCGAACTTCCTGCATCACCGCGCGACGCTCGCCGCCGCGCGCTCCGGACGCCACGTCATCATCGAGAAGCCGCTGTGCATGACGCTCGAAGAGGCCGACGAGATGATCGCCGTGTGCCGCGAGCACGGGCGGAAGCTGATGTACGCCGAGGAGCTGTGCTTCGCGCCGAAGTACGAGCGCGTCCGCGCGCTGGTGAAAGAGGGCGCGGTGGGCGACATCTACATGCTGAAGCAACTCGAGAAGCACTCGGGCCCGCACAGCGACTGGTTCTGGGACGTCGAGCAGTCGGGCGGCGGCGTGCTGATGGACATGGGGTGTCACGCATTCGGCTGGTTCCGGTGGATGCTCGGCGGCAATCCAACGGTCAAAAGCGTGTGGGCGACGATGGACACCGTTCGGCACAAGGCGCGCACGAAGGGTGAAGACAACTCGATCGTCGTCGTCGAGTTCGAGGGTGGCGTGATCGGCCTGGCCGAGGACGGCTGGGCCAAGCCGGGCGGCATGGACGATCGGGTCGAGGTCTACGGCACGAAGGGCGTGACGTTCGCCGATCTGTTCCGCGGGAACTCGTCGTCGACGTACAGCGAGGACGGCTACAACTACGCGGCGGAGAAGGCCGGTTCGACTGCGGGCTGGACGTTCACGGTCTTCGAGGAGGCCTTCAACCAGGGCTACCCGCACGAACTGCACCACTTCATCGACTGCGTGCGAAACGACAAGACGCCACTCGTGACCGGAGAGGACGGCCGCGCGGTGCTCGAGATTATCTACGCGGCGTACGCCTCCGCGCGATCGGGAGCAAAGGTGCCGCTCCCGATTCGCGAGAAGGTATCGAAGCCGATTGACTTGTGGAAGGACTGACTACGGGCTACGGACGTCAGACTGCGGACTTCAGACTACGGAGCTCGCCGCGGCGGCGCCGTCATCGAGCAACCGACGCGCCGACCCCGCGTGCCTCGCACCGCACATGCACGTCGTCGGCCCCGAGAAGGTCGGCCAACACGGTCTCCCATGTCCAGCGATCGCGCGGACGGCAGCAGTACAGATTGAACGCGGCAAACCCTGTCTCGGGAAACGTGTGACAGGCGAGGTGCGACTCGTGGAGCAACACCACGCCGGTGAGCCCGCCCGCGCCAGGAAACACGTGCCACACGGCGGGGGCGACCGGACTGAGCCCGAGGTCTGCGATGGCGCGGGCGAAGACGGCCTCGAGCGCGGCCTGTGAGCGCAGCGACTCAGAACGACAGCCGTACGCGTCGACGATCCACTCCGAGCCTGGCATGTCGATCATGCGCGCGGGTATCTTACCTCAGCGAGTTGGCGTCACAGCCCGAACGCCTCGCGGATCAGCGAGACCTGCACGCCGACGGGTTTCGCGATGTCGACGATGACCGCATGGGACGGACGCTCCAGCGTGTCGATTTGGCTCTGCAGGAGGGCCGGGTTCATGAAGTGATCGGTCCGGTGCGACAGCCGGCTCGCCAGGATCGCCGGGTCGCCGTCGAGCAGCACCAGCCCCACATCCGGGAGCCCCCGTTCGAGACGCTGACGGTACACCTCTCGCAGCGCGGAGCACGCGACGACCGCGCTGACATCGTCGGCGAGATCGCGCTCGAGCGCGGCGTGAATGGCGTCCAGCCACGGCCAGCGGTCTTCGTCAGTGAGCGCGAGCCCCGCGTGCATCTTGGCCTTGTTGGCCGGCGAGTGAAAGTCGTCGGCGTCGTGAAAGCGCCAACCGAGATCGGCGGCCAGCCGCTCGCCGACAGTCGTCTTCCCGGATCCCGTGACGCCCATGACGATGATGATCACGACAAGAGTCGTATCACAATGAGGGCGATGTCCGACGAGACTTCCTCCGTATTCCGGGGCTGGACACGACCGGGGGCCGTGCCGCCGGGCGCAGACGGCACGCCGCTGGTCGGCGACCACGAGACGCTGGACTACATTTCGGGGCACTTCCGCCTGTTCCAGCTGCGCGATGGGCATCGCTTCTCGACCGATGACGTCCTGACGGCGTGGTACGGGACGAGCTGGTGCCCCTCCGCGAGGACCGTCCTCGATCTCGGCAGCGGCATCGGCAGCGTCGCGACCGTCGCCGCCTGGCGCCTGACGGGCGCGCGGCTCGTGACCATCGAGGCCCAAGAGGAAAGCGTCGCGCTGGCGCGCCGCTCCATGCGCTTCAACGGGCTGCACGATCGCACGGACGTCAGGCTCGGCGACTTTCGCGATGCCCGCATGTTCTCGCCCGTCGAGCGATTCGATCTCGTCCTGGGCAGCCCCCCGTACTTCCCGCTCGGCACCGGCGTCGAAGGCGATCATCCGCAGAAGATCGCGTGCCGGTTCGAGCTGCGCGGCGACGTCGGAGACTACTGCCGCGTGGCGGCCGCGCGCCTCGCCCCCGGTGGTTTCTTCGCGTGCGTCTTTCCCCTGCCCGACGGGCAGCGCGCCCGGATGGTCGAGGCCGCGCGCGCGGCGGGGCTGTCGCTGGTGCGCGAGCGGCCGGTCGTGTTTCGCGAAGGCGCTGCGCCGCTGATCGGACTGTTCGGGATGATGCGGGCCGGGGACCTGCCGGAATCGTTCAGGGAATGCACGTGGAG
>JBKPSY010000099.1:0-13641 GCA_046735235.1 Acidobacteriota bacterium
GATCAACCCGCACTTCCTCTTCAACGCGCTCACCACGGTTGGCTATCTCGTCCAGACTGCGCCGTCAGAAGCCGTGCGGACGCTGCTGCGGTTGACGGAGGTGCTGCGCCACGTGCTGCGATCGGACGAGCGCGTGGCGCCGCTCGATCAGGAACTTCGGCTCGTGCGCGCGTATCTGGACATCGAGCAGGCGCGTTTCGAAGAGCGCCTCGAGGTCACCATCGACGTCCCGGACGACCTGCTGCGCGTGCTCGTGCCGCCACTCATTCTCCAGCCGCTGGTCGAAAACGCCGTCAAGCACGGCGTCTCGCCGGCCGCCGCCGGAGGACGCGTTCGCATCGTCGCGCGACGGACTGCTGACGCCGCCGGCGAGCCGAAGCTGCAACTCGACGTCGAGGACACGCCGCGCAGCGCCGAGCGCATGGCCGTCTCCGAGGAAGGGAGCGGCGTCGCGCTGGCCAACATCGAGCGTCGTCTGGCGCTGGCGTATGGCGGCCGCGCGTCGATCACGCTCAGGTCGGGCGCCGAAGGCGCCCTGGCACGAGTGGTCCTGCCGCTGGAGCTCGTCGCCCCTGCCCTGCCACTGCGGTCGGGCGGAGTGACGTCGTGATCGTCGATCGCCTGCGCGTGGTGATTGCAGACGACGAACGGCCGGCCCGGGCGTTCCTGCGCAACGCGCTGCGGAAGCGACCGGATATCGAGGTGGTCGGCGAGGCCGAGAACGGCGCAGCCGCCGTGCGTCTGATCGAGGCCGAGCGGCCTGATGTCGCATTCCTCGACCTGCAGATGCCAGAGCTCGACGGCCTCTCGGTCGTCCGGCTCATCGATCGCCGTTATTTGCCGTTCGTCGTGTTCGTCACCGCGTACGAGGAACACGCCGTCAAGGCGTTCGAGCTCAACGCCGTCGACTACCTGCTGAAGCCCGTATCACCGGAGCGCCTGGCCGAGGCTATCACGCGTCTGCAGGAGCGGCTGGATCGCGTCGACCAACGGTCCGCGCTGCTGACGCGCCTCGAACGCACCGCGCGGACAATCGAGCCGGCCGTGCATCCTGGATTCCTCGAACGAATCCCCGTGCGGCGCCGCGACGACTTCGCGCTCGTACCGGTCAAGCAACTGGCAACTTTAGTCGCCGAAGGCGAGCTGGTCCACCTGACGACGGTCAAGGGCGAGCGGCACACGATCACGTATCGCCTGAAAGATCTGGAGGCCCGACTGGATCCCTCGCGTTTCGTCCGAATCGGACGCGGCACGCTCGTGGCCTCCGACCTGATCACGCGCGTCCAGCCCCTTCCGGGCGGGCTGCACCTGGTCACGCTGTCGACAGGCGAAGAGTTGCAGGTCAGCCGGATCCAGTCACGACCGCTGCGTGAGCGCTTTCTGAAGTTGTAGGCGCAGATACCCCTCCCGTGTAGCGCAGGGCTTCAGCCCTGCCATCCAGCGTCCATCAAAAGGTGATGCCTGCCTGAAATTGTACGGCCCGCGGCGTCACGAAATGCGTGCCGCTGAACGTAGACAGGAAGTTGTAGAGCGCTTCCTTGTTCGTCAGGTTCACCACGCTCAGCCGGACCTTGAGCTTCGCCTTCTCCGTGTGCAGCAGATTGTCGGCGCCGATGCCGATGTCGAATAGGTTCCGCGGCGCAATCCGCGGCGGATTGGTCACGTCGTCCTCGGTGCCATCCGCCGGGATGCGAAGGCGGGTCGCGCCGCGGTTCGGATCGGCGCAGGACGTGATCGGCGCGCCGAGCGCGGCGAAGGTTCCGCCGCAATAGAGGCCGATTGCCGCCTGCTGGTCGGCCGTCAGCGTGAGCGCCGTGGCGTAATCGGGGACGGACCCGGCGACGAGGCCAGAGTCGTAGCGCCACGAGATCGCCGCCCACAGGCCGTGCGCCTTGTCGAAGACGTATTGCGCGTTGGTGGTCTGCTGGAACTTCTGGTCGTGATCGATTCGGAAATCTCCCGGCGGCGCTTCCGTCAGGATGCCGCCGGTGCCGGGCGGCGAGAAGATCGCGTTGGTGTGGCCGAACACCATCGACGCGCTGAATCCGTTGTGCTCTACCAGGGTCACCCGGCCGATGATGCCGTCGAGCGTCGAGTGATCCCAGGAGACCGGGAAGAAGATCGGCGTGTCGAACAGCGCGCCGAAGTCGTAGCCGTTTGTCGTGTGTTTCTTGAAGTAGCCCACGTCCGCCACAAGCCATCGCCCGAATGCCTGCTGACCGCCGACCTCGAACTGGTCGCGCGTCCCCGCCGGGAGCGGCACGCCGGCGGTGCCGAACACCGCGGCATCGGCGCTGCTCGTGAGCACGAGGTTCTCGTTGTAGGGCGTCTCGAGCGTCCGGCCGTAGGATGCCCGCAGGATGGTGCCGCTATGCGGGATCGCGTAGGCCACGCCAAGCCTCGGCTGCGCTTGCGACTTCGTCGAGAGCCCGTCGTAGTGGTCGAAGCGCAGGCCCAGCTTGAGGGCAAAGGCGCCGGCCGTGATGTCGTCCTGCACGTAGCCTGACTGCTGCTTGATCGTGGTGCTGCCGTCGAACGCGAACGAGCTTCCGCCGCGGGTCAGATCGAACGGGACCATGCCCGCGACGAAGTCGGGGTTCTGGTCGAACCCCGCTCCGCCGCACTGGTCGAGGCTCGCGAGCGCAGGATCGCCCACCGGCGCGCCCTCGGCGTCAAGGCACGGTGAGTTCACCGTCGGGTCGGTGAGCCCAAGGGTGAAATGCTCGGTGAGGGCGGTTGCGCTGACGGTGCCGCCGAACTTCAGATTGTGCGGCCCGGTCACGTAACTGACGTCGGTTTTCACGCCGTAGTTCGTCAGATGGCGGTCCTGGCTGACCGTACCGATATCGTCCGCGAACGGATCGGGGCTCGGCATGTACTGCACCCGGTCGCGTCGGACGTAGCCGTTCACCGTGAGCACGGAGTGGGACCCCAGGATTCGCGAATAGCCGGGGGCGATGTTGAACGTATCGATCGACTGGTGCTGCGCCTGGCCGGCGGCCTGCTGGTCGTAGGTGTTCGGGACGTCAAAGGAGGAATTGGCAAACTGGACGTTCAGGTGAATCGCGTCCCGGTCGTTCGGATGGGCGTCGAGCCTGTTGAAGAACGTCAGGCCGTGGCCATCCCCGTGAAGCGTCGCGAACTCCGGAGGATCCAGGTACCGGTCCGAGCGCATCGCGCTCAACGACACGAAGTCACCGACACGATGGCTTCCGCCGCCGATGTTGATGTCCGTTGTGGGACTGTTGAACGACCCGTAGCTAGCCGAGAGCGTACCGGTTGGCTTGGGCTGGTCGAGCCCGGATTTTGTGACGATGCGAACGACGAGGCTGTCCTTGTCGCCGAACTCGGCAGGCGGAATCCCGGTGATGATTTCCATGGACTGGACGGCGTCCGGCGAAATCTGGTTCGAGTAGATCCGGCTCTGCTGATCGGTCACGGGCTGGTTGTCGATCGAGAACTGCGTCTGTGCGTGGTCGCCGATCGGGTGGAAGAAGCCGTTGGCGTCGGCGACGACACCCGGCGACGCGAGGGTGATCACCTGATTGAGTCCCGAAGACGCCTCGAGCGGGATCTTGGCGACGCGGCTCTGATCGATGTCCACGTGGGCTGTCGGGTCGTTCTCGAGCAGATCCTGCCCATGCCCCACGACTTCGACAGTGGTGGACGCGCCCGCCAGCGCCATGGTCAACGTCAGCTCGAGCGGCACCGAGGAGCGGACTTCCACGTCTTTCTCGATCGATTGGAATCCCTGCGCGACGATCTCGAGGTGATACGGATTCGGCGGGACGTTTCTAAAGCTGAATCGCCCGCCTTCGTCGGTGGTTGAATCCCGGCGAAATCCGGAGACGGGGTTGCTCAGGCTGACGCTGGCCGACACCATGACGCCGCCGGTCGTATCTTTGACCGTCCCCTGGAGGGTGCCGGCGCCGCCGAGCTCTTGTGCACGAACGGAACCGCCGGACGAAAGGAGAAGACCAACGATCGCGCCAGAGATGAACAGACGAATATTGGAGCGAATTCGCATGATCCGACGCTACCAAGCGCAATGTGGCCTGACGCATGGAACCCAACGAGCGGTCGTTCAAGAACGACGAACGGTCCATCGATCCCATTCACAGGCGTCCAAGCCATTCATCGGCGCCAGGCGTCCATCGGGGGGCGGCCCCGGCAACTCCACTGAATGTCGGGGGCACTTCTCGAACATGCCGGCTACAGTGCCGGCGAAATGGGCTTCTACCGCCGCGCCGCCTCACCGGTCAATGGTGCGCTGTACGGGCCCCAGAGGCACAAGGGGTCGCGGAAGCGGGTCGCCCGCATCAGACCAGGCGATCACTGTTCGCCCGAGATCGTCATCTTCTTCGCAGCAGTGATCCTGATGCTGATTGTGCTAATCCCGCTGCTGATTCGAAACGGCGGGAAATGAACGCCGGTAGCAGGCCTAAAGGCCTGCGCTACACGAGCTATTGCGGCTCGCGTGCAGCGGCGAGGATCGCCTCCGGGTCGTGATCCAGGCCGCCTGCCTGAGCCATTTCCGGGCGCCCTCCGCCCTTTCCACCGAAGCGTGCGATCAGGGCCTTGATGACGGCGGATGCGTCGAAGCTGTCGGCCGAACTGAAGTGCGGCCCCACGGCGGAGCCGGCGCCCTTTGCCACGACGACCAGACACGGACGTGAGTGCGAGACGAGCACGGCCGACGGCCCGAGGGCGGCGATGGCCTGCGCGAGCGACTTCAAGCCGTTGGCGTCGCGATCGACCACCTGCGCGACGATGCCCCTGCTGGAAGCCGCAGCCTCGCGCACGAATCGCTCGGCCTCGAGCGCGGCGACCGACTCGCCGAGCGCACGGGCTTGCAGGCGAGCCTCCTTGGCGTCGGCCTGCAGGCGCGAGACTGCGTCGACGAGCTCCGCCGGAGTGATCGACAGCAGCCGTGTGGCGCCAGCGACGACGTCACGGACCGTGCGGGCGTGCCTGACGGCTCGGTCGCCACACGCGAACGCGACGCGGGTCCCGCCTTTGTAGCGCTCCCAGCCAGTGACCAGAATCGCGCCGATGCTGCCGGTCCGGGATACATGCGTGCCGCCGCAGGCCGAGAGATCCCAGTGCTCGATGTCCACGAGGCGGAGCGTGCCTGTGCGCTTCGACTCCTTCCGGAGCGGCAGCGCAGCGGCTTCCTCCGCGCTGGCGTAGCGCACCGTGACCGCCCGGTCTTCCCAGACGATCCGGTTTGCCTCGTCTTCGCCACGAGTCACCGCAGCCGCGTCGAGTGTCGCCGATATGTCGATCGTCGAGGTATCAGCGCCGAGATGGAAGCTCACGGTCGGCGCGTTGCACGCGTGGACGAAGGCCGCCGAC
Source organism: Acidobacteriota bacterium (assembly GCA_046735235.1). Lineage (GTDB taxonomy): Bacteria > Acidobacteriota > Vicinamibacteria > Vicinamibacterales > JAENWD01 > JAENWD01. The sequence continues at coordinate 5,356 of JBKPSY010000099.1, forward strand.
AGCACGTGCTGGCCCGTATGCTGCTGGATGTGATCGCGACGCCGCGCCGCGTCGATCTCGCCGGCGACGATCTGGCCGGACTCGAGCGGAGACGCGAGCACGTGCACGATCGAGCCGTCCTCCTCGCGATCGACGACGTCGAGGATCGGCACGCCGCCAAGCGTCCCGAGGTCGTGCGGCTGGCCGCCGGAGGTCGGATAAAAGGCGGTCCGATCGAGCACGGCGTACGAGCGTCCGTCCGGAAGGGTGCCGGACTCGGTCACCGTTCCGGAGAACGACGTCAGGAGGCTGTCTTCGTAATAGAGGCGGGTCATCACAGGTCTGTCGGGTCTGTCAGGTCGGTCACGTCAGTCAGGTCGGTCACGTCGGTCAGCTCGTCAACGGGTCGGTCGCGCCGGCTTCGGCAAAGCCCTTCGCGCGTAAAACGCAACTGTCGCAACGGCCGCAGGGCGACCCGTCCGGATTCGGGTCGTAGCAGCTGTGCGTGAGGCCGTAGTCGAGTCCGAGCTCGAGCCCCTTCCTCACGATGTCTGCCTTCGTCATCGCGAGGAGCGGAGCGTGAATGTGGAAGCGCCCGCCCTCGACGCCAGCCTTCGTCGCCAGGTTGGCCATCGACTCGAAGGCGCGCAGGTATTCGGGCCGGCAGTCGGGATAGCCCGAGTAGTCGAGCGCGTTGGCGCCGATGCCGATGTCGAAGATGCCGAGCGCTTCGGCCCAGGCCAGAGCGAGCGACAGGAAGACGGTGTTCCGCGCGGGCACGTAGGTCACGGGAATCGAACTGTCGATCGCGCGATCCTTCGGCACGTCGATCTCGCCGGTGAGCGCCGACCCGCCAACACGGCCGAGGTCCACGGCCAGCTCGAGATGGGCCTTCGTGCCAAGCGAGGACGCCACGCGACGTGCGGATTCGAGCTCGCGCACATGCCGCTGGCCGTAGCGGATGCTCAACGCGTACAGGCGGAAACCGTCGGCCTTCAACATCGCGGCGGCGGTGTACGAGTCCAGACCGCCGCTTAGGAGGACAACAGCTGAACGGTCGCTGACGGTGGACATTGTTCTCTGGGCTCTAGGCTCTACGCTCTGGGCTCTGGGAAGCGCAGTCAGACGCCGCGAGTCTCAGGGCTCCAGATGTACTTGTGCACCTGGAGCTGCACGCGGACGGGGATGCGATCGGCAAGCACCCATTCGCTGAGCGTCTTCGGATCGAGCACGCCGTGCACCGGCGAGAAATGAATCGCGGCGACCTTGCCAACCAGGCCGTAGCGCGAGACCACGTCCGTGGCGTACTCGTAGTCGGCGCGGTCCTTGATGACGAACTTCACTTCGTCGGTCGGCGCGAGGCGATCAACGTTGCCCCAGTCCATGCGGGCGGCTTCGCCGCTGCCGGGGCACTTGACGTCCATCACCTTGACCACGCCCTTCGGGACATCGGCAATCGATCGATGTCCACCCGTTTCGATGAGGACGGTCTTGCCGCGATCGAGCAGCGTCTGCATCAGCGCGTAGACGTCCTGCTGCAGCAGGGGTTCGCCGCCCGTGACCTCGACCACGTCGCAGCCGAAGCGCTCGACCTCGTCGAGCACCGCCTCGATCGGCATCTTCTGCCCCTCGTGGAACGCGTACGGCGTGTCGCACCACGAGCAGCGCAGATCGCACGCGGTCAGGCGGACGAAGACGCACGGGCGGCCGGCGTAGGTGGACTCGCCCTGGATCGAGTGGAAGATTTCGTTGACGGTCAGCACGCTAGTACGAAGCTGGCAGCTGACGGCTGACAGCTGACAGCTACAATTGTACCGCCATGCTTCGGATTGGCACCTCCGGCTGGAACTACCCTACCGGCAAGGGCACGTGGAACGGCGTGTTCTACCCGCCCAGGAAAGGCCGCGCCTCCTCGGTCAAGGGCTTCGACGAGCTCTCCTATTACGCCGAGCACTTCGACACGGTCGAGGTGAACTCCAGTTTCTACGGCCCGCCGCGGCCCGAGGTGAGCCGGGCCTGGGTGGAGCGGACGCCGTCGAACTTCGAGTTCTCGCTCAAGCTCCACCAGCAGTTCACGCATCCGAAGATGTATCAGAAGGCCGCCCTCGGCGACCTTCCCGGAGCGTCGCCAGAGGCGCTCGCCGAGCTGTCACGCGTCACCGAGGCGGACGTCTCGCGCTTCAAGGAAGGGCTCGATCCAATCGCGAACGCGCGCAAGCTGGGCGCGCTGCTCGCGCAGTTTCCTCCGAGCTTCCATGACACACCCGCGAATCGTGAGTACCTCGCCTGGCTGCTTCGCACGTTTCACGACTACCCTACCGCGGTGGAGCTGCGTCACAAGACCTGGAGCGATAAGGTCGGCGACACGCTGCAACTGCTGAACGCGTTCGGCGCGGCGTGGGTGCAGATCGACGAGCCGAAGTTCACGTTCTCGATCCGCCAGAACTACCTGCCGAACGTCAAGGGCTTCGCGTACATGCGCCTGCACGGCAGGAACGTCGCGAACTGGTGGCACCACGAGCACGCCGAAGACCGCTACGACTACCTCTACTCGAAGGACGAGTTGCAGCCGTTCGCGGACACGGCGAGCGCGACGGACGAGATCGTGCGGAAGGCGTACCTGTACCTGAACAACCACTTCTCGTCGAAGGCGGTGGTCAACGCCGCGGTGCTGAAGTCGCTGGTGGGCCAACCCATCACCGGCAGGTACCCACCGGAGATGGTCGAGCGTTATCCCGAGCTGAAGGACCTCGTCGAAGTCGCGCCGGTTACGGCTTCACGTACATTCTTTTGATCACGTCGCCGACGCGGATTTTCGCCGGCACGTCGAACCCGCTGATCACCTGCCCGAAGACGACGTACTTGCCGTCGAGCGACGGCCGGTCGCCGAGCATCACATAGAACTGCGCGTCGGCTTTCGCCGGGTTCCCGGGATGCGCCATCGCGACGGCGCCCTTCACGTGCTTGTGCTTGCGCGAGAGCTCGGACACGCCGACCGGCGTGCCACTGCCGCCGGTACCCCAGAGATCCTTCTTCGTGTAGTCGCGCGTGTTGGGATCGCCGGCCTGAATCACGAAGCCCAGCTCGACCCGATGAAAGCGGAGCCCGTTGTAGAAGTTCTTCTTCACCAGATTCACGATGTGCTCGACGGTGCGCGGCGCCTCGTTCGGGTACGTCTCGAACTCGAATGTTCCCTTCACCGTCTCGACGACAATCACCGGCCCGGCGCCGGGCGTATGTCCCGCCTGCGGGGCCGGCGCGGCCGGTTTCGGCGCGGGCTTGGGCGCCGGTTTGGTCTGGGCCGACGCCATCGCGGCCAGACCGACGATCAGGATGACGACGAGCAGCAGACGCGCGCGCATCAGATGTCCTTTCAGATCGGCGGGCCTGAAGGCCCGCCCTACTGTCGAATCGGCCCGGCGACGCCGCGGCTGTGTCCCACGCGCGTCACGCCGATTTTCGGACAGAGCGAGGCAATCGCGCAATCGCCGCAGCGGGGATACACCGGGCGGCATACGTTCTGGCCCCAGGTGACGAGGTAGAGATTGATGTAGGGCCACCAGCGCGGCTCGGTATCGCGATAAAGCGCCTGCTCGGTTTCCTCGGGCGATTTCGTCTTCACCCAGCCGAGATGATTCGCGATGCGGTGCACGTGCGTGTCCACGCAGATGTTCTGCTGGCTCGCGTACGCCAGGATCATCACGAGGTTCGCTGTCTTCCGCCCCACACCCGGCAGCGTCACCATCTCGTCCAGCGTCGTCGGCACCTTTCCGCCGAAGTCCTTCACGAGCTTCTCGCACGTCGCCTTCACGAAGCGGGCCTTGTTCCGATAGAAGCTCACCGGGTAGATCAGCTTCTCGATCTCCTTCACGGTCAGCTTCGCCAGCGTCCTCGGCGTCCGCGCGCGCTTGAACAGCCGCGTGGATGCCTCGAGCGTCGTGGCGTCCTTCGTGCGCGCTGAGAGTAGTGTCGCGATCAGAACCTGGAACGCGTCCTCCTGCTGAGACTCGGAGATCTTCTCGATCGCCGGCAGTTCCATGCCGTCAATCGCCAGGGAGAGCGCGCGCATCACGGGTTCGACGGGTGCGGCACGGCGAGGCAATCGCGGGGACATCGTCAGGAATCAGGGGCCAGGGGTCAGGAGCCAGTCAGATCGGAGTAATCGCGGGCTTGCCAGCGAGCACGGCGAGCACGTTCGCGACCGCAAGATCGGCCATCGCGGTGCGCGTTTCCATCGCGGCGCTGCCGAGATGCGGTGAGAGCACGACATTCTCGAGCGCCAGCAGCCCCGCGTGCACTTCGGGCTCGCGCTCGTAGACGTCGAGCGCAGCGCCGGCCAGCAGGTGCTCGTTCAAGGCCCAGACGAGCGCCTCTTCGTCCACGACGAGGCCACGAGTCGTGTTCACGAGGAAGGCCGTCCGCTTCATCTTCATGAGCGCCGGCTTCGAGATGAGATGCCGCGTGTCCGCAGTCAGCGGCACCTGCAGCGACACGATATCCGAGGTGGACAGCAGCTTGTCGAACGGCATGAACTCCGCGTCCGGCCAGCCCGGGTCGCGACGGCTCGAGACGGCGACGGTCATGCCGAATGCCCCTGCGCGAGCGGCAACCGCTTTGCCAATCCGACCGCCGCCGACGATGCCGAGCTGCTTGCCCTGCAGCCCGGCGCCAATCATGAACTCGAACGTCCAGCCGATCCACTTGCCCGCGCGGATCAGCCGATCGCCTTCGCTCAGCCGGCGCGTGACGTCGAGGATCAGCGCCCATGTGAAATCCGCCACGGCATCGGTGAGCACGTCCGGCGTGTTGGTGCAGATCACGCCGCGGCTGCGCGCGTAGGCCACGTCCATGTTGTCGTAGCCGACGGCGACGTTGGCGGCCACCTTCAGGTTCGGCGCTGCGTCGATGGCGGCCTTGTCGATGCGGTCCGGCAGCAGCACCACGACGCCATCGCAGGGCGCCAGCCGCGAGTGAAACTCCTCCACCGGCATCTGCGCGTCGCCACGGTGCACGTCGACGTCGTGCGAGGCTTCGAGACGCTCGATGACGGCGCGGGGAAGGCGGCGGGTGACGAGGACGCGCGACATGATGCTGCCCGATGGCGCTGTCAGCTGGCAGCTGTCAGCCGCCAGCTACAGACCTTCAGTGTCCGAGCGACACGCAATACCCGCACTGATTGCAGCCGACGTTCGGCTCGATGACGCACGGGCTGCCGAGCTCGGTTGGAACGACCATCGACAGGCGCAGCACGCTCGGATGCGAGCGCGGCGGCTGAGGCGCGGCCGGGGCAATGCCTCGCGCGGCGAGCACGTCACGAATCACCGAACGGATCTGGTCTTCGTTCATGGTTGTTTGCGTGTTGGCGGGGCTGACCAGCCTCCGCTAAAGCTACGGCGGTCCGCCGAAGCCTTGGCGAAGGCGGAAGCCCCGCCCTACGTACGATCGACGTCCACGTGATCGATGATGGCGACGATGGCCGCGTCCACCGGCGCGGCCTTCTTCTGCATCGCGTCGCCGGCCGCCCTGCCGTCGAGGACGACCAGCACCTTCTCGTGGACGCCCGCGCCGACGGTGTCCACCGCGAGCAGCACGGGCCCCCGCGGTTGGTCGTTCTCGGTGAGCGGCTGCACGAGCAGCAGCTTCGACCCTTCGAACTTGCGGTGCTTTTGCGTCGAGACGAGCGGGCCGAGGACGCGGGCGACGAGCATCGGAGGCTAACGCGCGATCGCGCCTTCGGCCGACCAGTGATCGACGATGCCGACAATCGCAGCATCGACGGGCGCCTCGACCGGGTAGAACGGGAACGCGGCTTCACGGCCACGAACGAAGAACACGTACTCACCGGTTCCCGCGCCGGCGGCGTCGGCCGCGACGAGCGTCCGGCCATTCGGCTGGCGATTGGTGTCCACCGGCTGCAGCACGAGCAGCTTCAGCCCCGACAGGTTCTCATCCTTGCGGGTCGCCACGACGTCTCCGATCACCCGGGCGACCTGCACGGCTAGTCCACCACCTCGACCTGATCCACGATGCCGACGACGGCGGCGTCCACGGGACAGTCCTTCATGCCGCTGGCCATGCGCGCAGAGCTCCCGCTGACGATGAGCACCGTTTCGCCGACACCGGCGTCCACGGTATCCACGGCGACGAGGTATCCGCCTTCGAATTTTCCGGTCGGATCCACCGCCCGGGCCAGCATGAGCTTGCTGGCCTCGAGCCGCGGGTCTTTGCGGGTGGCGACAACCGTCCCGACGATTTTCGCGAGCAGCATGACAGGCGGACCTGGCGGTCCGCGCTACTTCTGGGCTTTGCCGATCGGCAGGGCGTCTTCGAGATTGGCGTGCGGGCGCGGGATCACGTGCACGGACACGAGCTCTCCCACCCGGCGTGCGGCCGCAGCTCCGGCGTCGGTCGCGGCCTTCACGGCCGCCACGTCGCCGCGCACGATGGCTGTGACGTAGCCGGCGCCGATCTTCTCCCAGCCGACGAGCGTGACCTTGGCGGCCTTCACCATGGCGTCTGCCGCCTCAATCATGGCGACCAGCCCCTTGGTTTCCACCATTCCCAGCGCCTCACCCATTGAATGCCTCCAGCATCACCGCAGCCGCTCGACGGCTTCCTCGATGAGCGCCGCCAGCTCGCGGTATGTTAACCGAATTTCCGCGTCGCCATCCGCCGCGGATCGCGCCTCTGCGCGCGCCATGAACCCCACGCCGCTGGCCGGGTCGGGCACCAGCCGCTCGCCCGGGACGTCTGGGGCACGTACTACCTGGCACGTCGGATCCACCCCCCCGGTCCCACCGCCCTGCAGGTCGTCGTCCAGGCAGATGGGCGCCGGCGCCGCGATGCCGTACTTCCCGCGCAGGCCCTGAAGCCTCAGGACCTCCTCTTGCGAAATCAGCCGCTCGCCGCCGAGCATCCGGGCCACCAGGCTGATCTTCGCGAAGTGCTCGACGGTTTCCATCTTGTAGTACGCCGAGTAGACGTCCGTGCCGACCGTCAGCGCGCCGTGATTCGCCAGGAGCAGTCCGTCGTGCGTCTTGATGTACTGACGGACCGCCGCCGGCAGCTCCGGCGTCGAGGGCGTCGCGTAGTCGACGATGGGGATGCTCCCGAGCGTGCAGATGACCTCGGCGAGGACGGCCCGGTCCAGCGAGACGCCGGCCACCGCGAACCCGGTGGCGAGGGGCGGATGCGCGTGCACGACCGAGTTCACGTCGGGCCGCTGCCGGTACACCTCCAGATGCATCAGCAGCTCGGACGAGGCCTCGCGGTCGCCGGCGATCTTCTTGCCGTCGAGATCGACGACCACCATCATGTCCGGCGTCATGTACCCCTTCGACACGCTCTTGGGCGTCGTCAGGATGCGATCGTCGGCGTAGCGGATGGTGATGTTGCCGTCGTTGCTGGCGCAGTAGCCGCGCGTGTAGAGCCGCTTGCCGATCTCGACGATGTCGGCGCGGAGACGATCCAGATCGGCCATCAGCTCGCCCTCCCCTGCAGCCAGGCGTGCTGGCATTCGGGAGAGCAGAACCACGCGGTCTGCCCGTTGCGAGCCGCCGTGAGGGCGCGGCCTTCGACGACGTACGTGCCGCAGACCGGATCCTTGACCATATGGCCCATCACCTGCTGCGGTGGACGCTGGGTGCGCTCGGGCGCCGCGCCGGCGGCGATCCCCGCTAGAAACCGCATCAGCGAGCGCACGGCCATCAGCGCCAGCAGCAGGAAGAGGATCAGCCGAACGATAATGATCATCGCCCGCGTCCGTCAGCTGGCGGGCGGTGTCTGTCCGCCGGCGAGATTCGGATGCGCGCCCTTCATCGCGTCGAGCGCGCGCTTGGCCTGCTGGCCTTCGGGGCTCGAGGGCGAGAGCGCCACGACCTGTTCCCAGGCCGCAGCCGCACCCGTGAGGTCCTGCTTGCCGAACGCGCGGACGATGCCGACATTGAGCAGCGTCTTGACGTGCTTCGGATCGATCTGGAGGGACTTGTCGAACTGCGCCAGCGCCTTGTCTGGCTGGTTCATATAGTAGTAGCTGACGCCGAGGTCGGTGCTGACGTCAGGGTTCCTGGGATCGCCTCTGAGGGCGTCCTCGTACCACTGCGCGGCCTCGGGATAGCGCTCCGCGTCGAAGTACAGGTTACCGAGCGCGATTTTCGGCGCCGGACTCGACGGATTGGCCGCCGCCTGTTTCATGAACTGCTGCACGGCGGCACCGTCGAGCTGCGGCGGCTGCTGCGACTGCCCGCCTGGCGCAGGCGAGGCCGGCTGCGACTGCGTCTCGGCGGCGACCGCGGCCGGCGCGGTCGG
>JBKPSY010000100.1:0-6189 GCA_046735235.1 Acidobacteriota bacterium
CTTCGACCCCACCGCGCAGAGTGGCGTTGAGCGACTGATGTGCGACATCGGCCGACATTGTCAGTTGGGGAATCCGTCCGCCGCCAAGGGCCGAGTCATGGACGGTGATGTCCGCGTGGACGTTCAGCTCGGCGAGGGTGCGACCCGAGCCTTTCACATCGAAATCGGCGGCAAGCCCACCAGCGGCGCAATCCGATGACAACGCGTCCACGTGGAGAGCGTTCCCGAGACGCTGCGGATCGAGTTCCGCGACGCTCCCCCTCGCCGCATATGCGATGTGCGCACCGCGAAGCTCCACGTGGGCCGTCGTCCCGGCCATCAGCGTCGCCCCTTCGACCGTCGATCGAGCCAAACGCAGATCCGCCACCGGGTTCATGCCGGTTCCGCGCACGTGATACGACGCCGTTACCGCCGTGGCGAGACGCGGCGCAGAAGGCGGCAACGGAAGCCTGGCCGCATTGACGTTCGTCGCGTGACCCTTCACGTCGTACGAGACAGAAGAGAGGTCGCCGCCGGCGCTGGCGATTCGACCACCTAATGTCGCGGCCGCGCCATATGCCTTCGCCGAAGCGTTGATCTCCGCTCGCCCGGCAATATCCGCTGATGTCCGACCGTGCACGTCGACGTTCGCACTGCCCGTGACGTCCGTTGGAAGATCACGACGATTCAGAATCTGACCGGGATCGACGTGGGCGACCTCCAGGTGACCGTGCAGTGTCCGAACAGGCGATGCGACGTCACCCCGCATCTGCGCTCGCAGTTGGCCTGCGCTGCTCCGGACATCGGTCTCCAGCTGCAGGTCCGACAGCGGTCCCGAGACCTTGAGCTCGGCCGCAGCCTGCACCGTCACGTTGGCAACGGCCGGGATCAGCCCCCCGAACTCGCGAGGCGTCAGCTTGTCTGACGACGCCGTCAGATTGAACCGCGGCGTTTTCAGATAGTCCCGAATGGCGCCGTCGATGAGCAGCGAGGTCTCGGCGGTCCGGACGGCGACCTTCTCGATGTAGACGTCGTCGTCGCGAACGCTGACCTGGCCCGAGAGGCTGTTCAGCGCCAGGGCCGGATCGCTCGCACGAAACGAGAGATGGCCCAGTCGCACGGTCATCCGCACCGGCTGATACGCGAAGTCGCCCGCGCCGTCGATGTGATCGATTGATGCGGGCAGCTTGTAGGCGTCCGACGGAGTGGCTGTGCGATCGTCGATCGTCACGCGGCCGTCGCTGATGCCGATGTTCGAAACGTGAATCGTCCGTGCCGGGCCCTGACGGTCTGCTTCCTGCCGCTGCGCTTTCACGAGCGCCGAGATGTTCCAGCCGTCGCGTGTCCGAACGAGGACGATGCGGGGGCTGGTGATGCGAATGGCGTCGATGATGATGCCCTTGGTCACGAAATCGAGGGCGTTGTACCGCAGGCCGACACTTCGAACGAGCACCACGGGTTTACCGGCCTGAGTAACGCGAACATCTTCGAGATCGGCACCGCTGAAGAGATCGCCGCTCAGCCGTCCGATCGAGACATCGCCGTTCACGACGGTGGTGATTTCGCGGGTGACGTACCGGCGAAGCCAGTCGTGGAAGCGATCGGTTCTCGTGACCAGCACGGCCACCACGAACACGCCCACGAGAATGGCGAGGGCAATGACGGCGATGCGGAGAAAGCGATAAGCCACACGCATGACTCGACCCTCAGAACGCCTGTCCGATGCTCAGGTGGACGCGCCACTGACGGCGCTCGGGCACACCGTTGACGAGAAGCCCGTCGATCGGCGTCAACTGGTAGCCGAAGTCGGCGCGAATCGGACCGATCCTGGTGTTGTATCGAAGGCCCGTCCCGACGTCCGCGAGCAGATCGCCGAATGAGATCTGCCACGGCCGCGGCCACACGTTGCCGGCGTCCACGAAGCCGACCAGGCCAATCGTTTTCGTGATTGGCAGCCGCAGCTCAGAACTCGCCTCGAGCAGGCTCAAGCCTCCGATGGGGGTTCCGTTTGTGGTGGTCGGACTGACTTCGTAGCGGCCCCAGCCGCGCAGGCTCGTCGAACCGCCGAGGAAGTACCGCTTGAAGAAGGGCACCGACGCGTCGTTGGGCGCGTTGATGCTGCTGATCAGCACCCGAGTGGCGAGCACCATCGAGCCTGGCAGCGGCAGGTAGTCTCGTGCCTCCGCCTCGACCTCGTCGTAGCTGAAGCTTCCGCGCAGGACACGGCCGGCCTGCTCGATGGCGCCCCGAATCAGATAGCCGCGATGCGGATCGAGCGACTGCCCTGCGGTGTTCCGCAGCGCCTCCGCGCGAATCGCCACGAGGGTGCCCGTGCTCGCGCCCGTCACCGGATCGAGCCCGAGCGCGATCAGCTGATCCTGAAACGAGGGATCAGCGAGCGCGACGTCGGTCGCCCGGTAGTCGGTGAACTCGTCGATGAACGTGACGCTGGCCGACGTCGTGGAGCCGCGATTGCCTACCGGGTTCCGTCGCAGCCGTTGCCAGCTGACGGTGCCTCGTCCGCCGTAGCGGCGCACGTGATAAATCGGCTCCTGCTCATCCCACGCTTGCGCCTCGGCGGAAAACGAGAGGTGCCGCGTAAACAGGTGCGGCTCGGTGAATCCGAGACGTACGCCGCGATCGAGCGACGACCATTTGGCTTCCGCGCTGGCCGTTCGCGCATCGCCGAGAAAGTTCACGTGCTGCCATTCGGTCCGTGCACGCACCTTGTCCTCGGTGCCGTATCCGATGCCGAACGTCATGCGCTGCAGCGGGGCTTCCGCGACTGTCACCCGGACGGGGACCGCAGCCGGCTGTTCCTGACCGACGCGCGGCTCGACATAGGCGAACGAGAACAGCGGGATTGACCGAAGCCGCTGCTGGTTCTCGAGGACGGTGCTCAGACGGAACGGCGACCCGGGCTCAATCGACAGCTGCCGTCGAATGATGTTGTCCGCGACCCGTTTGTTGCCCTGGATCTCGACGTCGCCGAACGTCGCCTCGCGGCCGGCCTTGGCGTCGAGCGCCACGATCACCGTGCGAGGTTCAGGACCAGGATCCTCGACGACGTCCACCCGGGCGTAGGGATAGCCGCGCTGCTTCAGCATGTTGCGCGCGACTTCCTGCGCCTGAGCCACTCGCTGCCGATCGCGTGGTTCTCCCGCGTGGAACGTGATCGCGCGGTTCAACCTCGCTCGAGCGGGCCCGGTCAGCATGTCGAAGCCACGAAGCTGGACCGCAGCAATACGCAGCGGCTCGCCCTCGACGACGTGAACGGTCAGCCTGACGGCGTCTTTCTTGTCGTTGAACCGGACATCGACGGATGCCACTTTCGCATCGGGATACCCGTGATCTGAATAGAAGGCGACGATGCGCTTGAGGTCCGCGTCGAACGCCTGCTGACTGAAGGGCGGCTTCTTGGAGAATGGCAGCCAGCGCGGTTGTTGAGTAGCGAGCACCTGTCGAAGCGCCGGCTCGTCAATCGATTCCACGCCCTCGAGGGCAAACTGGTCGACCTTGACCGTTGTGTCCTCACACCCGCTCAGCAATAGCGCCGCGAACACCAGCGCATACGCAAACGACCGCCGCATCGTAGTACGCACTGCTCCCGGGCGTTCCACAATGCAAGGGACACTCCAGCCGCAATCATCAGCTTGACGCGATGGCTCTGGCGGGCGTCGATCATCCTGCGCTTAGCCGTCAGTGTTAGGTGTATCGCCTACCGCAGTCTGGCCGTCCGAGGCCGACCCGGGATTGCGCCGTTGTGCCGAGATCGGGGACGCCGTGGGCCGTGTGAAAGCTCCGGCAGAGGTAGTACTGGCGCGTTATGGCAGACATGGGGCTTACTCGCTCTCGAGCTACGCCAAAGCCCGAGTGGTCCGGGCGACTTTTGGTACGCAAGATGCTCTCGTCCGCGGTACTCATGGACGCCGAACACACCACGTCGACGCTGTCCTACGGCGAGACCACCGTCGCGCATACGCGACTGGCCACGACCTGACGCGCGTCAAGCACTCGGAGCCTCGCAGCATTGCAACGCCACAGGACGGTGCAGAGTGCGAGCCGCGACTGAGAGGTGGACGGCGCGAGCGGATGCAATCAGCGTAGCGTTCGGAAGGTGATCGAATAACGCAATTCAGGTACAGGTGGAACGTGGTGCTCGTATTCGGTTCGTGACGGACCGGTCATCAGATATGCCGAGCGGCGCTCGAGACGCAGTTCATGGGTGGCGACGCGTCGCCCGGCCGCAGCGTCCGTGGGTGACCGGTACGGGCGGAACTTCATCCGGCAGGTGGACAAGAGCGAGACTCCCGCGACGATGTCGTATTGCGGCGCATCACGATGCCAACCGATGGGTGATCCAGGCCGATACTCGTTGATCAGCGCCATGGCGAAGGAATCTGCACTGACGCCAGCCCATGCGGCGATGTCGCTGCGGAGTGGCAGCAGGAATGGCGGAATCGCCCCTGCCGCCTCGCGGTCGTACGACTCGCCGAAGAACGCTACGCGGCGCCGCGCGATTACGCCTCGCATCTCGAAGTCCGAAAACGAGATGGAGGCAATCGCATCGAGCAGCTGCCGTTCGTGCAGCTGGGTGATGAAATTCTCGCGATACTGAAGGCCTGACGGCAAATGGGACTCGAAGAGGCCAGGCAGGACAGCCATGATCCAGTGTCCCATGGCGGCGAATGCGCGATGATAACGACGACGGTGATTCGGGCTGCGACCGTGGGGTGTGGTCCCATCACCGGCGCGGCAGCGCGGGAGTCAGGCGCTGGCACGGATCTGCGCCGTCAACGGCACCGCTTCCGGCGGCAAACCGGGTTGCGACGGATGTGAGCACGGAGACAGTCATGCCGTTCAAGAGCCAGGCGCAGCGACGCAAGTTCGCGCAGTTGCTGGTCGAAGGCAAGATATCAAACGAAACGTTCGAAGAATGGAATCGAGAGACGGGCAGGAAGAAACTGCCCGAGCGCGTCACGGCGACCAGGAAGGCCGCAGGAAGAAGTGCGTCGCCCCGGAAGCGCCGAGCGGCGAAGAAGCGATGAGGCACTGGCTTGTAACGTAAGCCGAGGATCGAGTGCGCGCGACGATGATCGGTGGTCGGTCATGCAAGGAGCACCGCAATACGCAGTATTGGAGGCGTTCAACATCCTCGACACCCGATCGCGAGATCCTGGCGAATCTGCCAGAAAAGGCCGATTTACGCAGCCTCTCGGGTGAGCCAGTTTGCGGAAATCGTCCAGTGCGGCGAGCCGGAAGTTGGTGCACCGAGGAGGGGACGGTCGCGTCAAGCCGGAATGTCGCTCGCGGGCTGGCCCGAGCGCGGCGTGGCGGCATTTGTCCTCAAGTACCGCCTGAACCAGACCCCGGCGGACATGGCCGGCTTCGAACGGTCGATGAAGGAGATGTTCTCGAGCACCGCGGCGCGTCCGCGCCCTGCGTCGCCCTCTGATCCGCAGCAGATGGCGGCTGGCCTCGCGCCGCAGCTCGAGGACGCGCGCGCCGCCTTCGCGCTGATCCGGCGCCGCGCCGCCGAGTAGAAGATCAATCCGGACCGCATTGGCATGGTCGGTGTCTCTGCCGGCGCCATGCTGACCCTGGCGACCGAGCTGGGCGGGCAGGACGCAAAGCCGGCGTTCATCGGCATCATCTACGGTCCGCTGGCCCCGGTGACCGTCCCGGCCGACGCTCCGCCACTGTTCGTCGCGCTCGCCGCCGCCGATCCGTTCTTCGCCAATGGCGGTTTCGGACTGATCGACAGTTGGCGTGCGGCCAAGAAGCCCGCGGAGTTCCACCTCTATGAGCAGGGTGGTCACGGCTTCGGCATGTACCCCAAGGAAACGACCAGCACGGGCTGGTTCAATGCCTTCGTGAGCTGGCTGACGATGCACGGGATGGTCAAGCCCAAGGCCTGATCGCCACAATGCTCGCATCGCCCGCAGCGAGCCCTGAAGCTCACCCAGCTATGGCCGGTCCGCCGTCGCGCCCCGGCTTCGCCCGGGGCGACGGCGTATAGGTTCGAGTCCTACCTGAGAAGCCACCACATAAAGTATTGCCAATTAATAACTTGCGAGTATCGAACTTCCACAGCGTAAGTTGTTGATGCGAGATGTCTAGCGCCACGTCAGTCCTCGTCTTGCACGCTGCATCCGCTTCCATTCGTGCGATTCACTGATCTCATCCGAGCTCGCTCAACCATCTCAACGC
>JBKPSY010000101.1:0-5481 GCA_046735235.1 Acidobacteriota bacterium
CAGGGCGCGAAGTCGGTCCACCAGTTCGAGGTGCTGCCGAAGCCGCCCGACGCGCGCGCCGATTCGAACCCGTGGCCGACCTGGCCGCAGATTTTCCGCGTGTCGTCGGCGCACGAGGAAGGCGGCGAGCGGCTCTACTCGGTCTCGACGACGGAGTTCACGGGGAACGACCGCGGTGAAGTCGCCGGGCTGAAGGGCGTGAGCGTCGCGCCGGTGCACGAAAACGGGCGCATGACGTTCAAGAACGTCCCGGGCAGCGAGTTCACGCTCGAGTGCGATCTCGTGCTGCTGGCAATGGGCTTCACGGGCCCCGAGCGCGGCGCCGTTGATCAGCTCGGAGTGAAGCTGACCGATCGCGGCAACGTCGCGCGCAACGAGCAGTGGATGACGAATGTCGCCGGCGTCTTCGCGGCCGGCGACATGCAGCGCGGCCAGTCGCTCATCGTCTGGGCGATTGCCGAAGGAAGAAGCGCTGCGCGGGGCGTAGACCAGTGGCTCACCGGGCAGTCGCAGCTGCCCGCACCGCTGTAGGGCGGGGCTTCAGCCCCGCCGCGACGTTACGCTTAGGTGGCGCAGGGCTTGAGCCCTGCCAAATAGTTCTCTTCGGTCGGGACGGGCTCCCTCCTCCGGGTCCCGCGTGGCGTGGCAATTCCTTCAACACGCCACGCGGGTTTTTCCAGTCGCCGCATTCGGACGTTCACGCCTCCAGAGCGCCAGCACCTGGACGCATCGAGAAGAACGTCGCGGCCGACTCCGCGCGCGGGTGCTCGGCGGCATAGGCTGTCTGCCACGTCGACGTGAATCGAGCGGCATCGGCGATCGGCACGAGCGCCCAGACGCTGCCGCCGAATCCCGCGCCGAAGGCCGAGGCGGCAACCGCGCCGTGCCGCCTCGCGAGTCGCGCCAGGGCGCTCGTCTCCGGCACCTGGTTCCCGAGCAGCTGTTCCGCGGCGCGCTGCGACTCGTCCGAGATGCGTCCGAGATCGTCGAGCCTTCCGACCTGGAGCGCCTCGATCGCCGCGGGGACCAGCACGCCGTCCTCGACGAGGAAGTGCTCCAGGCGCTGCTGCAGCGGCTCGACGCCAAGCAGCGGGAGGCCGGTCGCGGCGATGTCCCTGAGGCGATCGACCGCGCCAGGCCCGCTGGCGATCGCGTCCGCCAGCGTGAGATCTGCGCGCCCCGTCCTCTTGCGCCACTCCCCCACGAGCGCCGTCACCAGCGTGGCGGCGCGGTTGTACCGCTCGCGCGCGCCGCCGGTCTTGGCCGCGATCACGCCGCTCACGCCAACGACGAAGGTCAGGTCGGCGGGAAGCGCGACGGCGCCAAGGCGCGTGACGGGCCGATAGCGATACCAGGCGAGCCGCTCCCGCTCGCTCAACAGAATCGCCGTGTGATCCTCGCTTCCGCCAGACGTGCCGACGCCGTGGTCGCCGCCGAGGCCGCTGAAGGCCTGCCCGTTCTCGATGCTGCCGAGATATCCCGCAAGCGCTTCGCGCGTGCCGATTGCCTCTTGGTATTCGGCGCGCTCGGATAGGCGATTGACGGTCGCGAGCACGAGATACATGGCGGTCACGAGCGCGCTCGACGTGCTCAGGCCGGCCGCACGCGGAATCGTCGATTGGAATGCGACATTCGCGCCGACGGCCAGGCCCGGAAAGTTGCGCGCGAGCCGACGTGCCACCGTCATGGGGTAGTTGGACCAATCGCCGACGGCAGGCGTGAGGTCGGGCGTGAGCGGAAAGGTTTCCCGGCGTCCGTCGGACGCATCGACCACCGAGACGATGCCATCCTCACGAGGCGCAAAGGCGACGGTGACGCTGCGCTCGGTAGCGCATGTCAGGCTACGGCCCCCAGCGTAGTCGGTGTGCTTTCCGAACACCTCGATGCGGCCCGGCACCGAGAGATAGGCCGGCGACGCGCCGCCGGCCAGGCCCTCAAACGCAGCGTCGACCGCCGCGCGCACGTCGAGCGCGTCAGCCGTCACAGCGTCGCCTCTACCTGGGCCAGCCGCGCGGTCACCGCGGCGATGTCGTCACGGCTCGACAGATCGAGCACTGGCAGAGTCGATCGCACCGCGCGCACGCGGTCGCCGCGATCGATGCCGAGGGCGACCGCAACGGGCAGCTCCAGCTCGCCGCGGCTCGAGAGTGGAACGTCGCGGCACGCGCCGAAGATTCGATCGTCGAAGCGCCAGCAGTTCATGCTGACCCAGACCTCAGGACCGAGCGCCTCAAGCTGCGTGGGCGTGGGCTTCTCGATGATCCGGGTCAGATAGTCGCCCGAGAGCTCCAGCACCGCGAAGCCCAGGACCCGCGACGGCGAGATCTGTTCGCTGTTGAGCAAGCCCTCGCGGCTGAATGCGACCAGTCCGGGCTCCTCGAGTGCGGCGAGCCTTCTCATCGCGTCCACGGGATAGTAGTTGTCGCTGTTGACGACGAGGAATGGCTCGCCGCCCGTCCACCGCTCCGCCGCGAGCACCGCGTCGGCGGTGCCGCGCGGCTCTGGCTGCACCGCGAATCCCATCCGCACGCGCGAGAACTGCCTCGAGCCGTACCGCTCGTGCAGCGCGTCGTGCTCCGGCGCGACGACGAGGCAGACGTCGCGGATGCCCGCATCCGCCAGGGCGCTGATGGCGTAGTCGAGAAACGGCCGCCCGACCGGGACGAGCCCCTTCACGCCGGTGTCGGCAACGGCCGCCTGCGCGTCGCTCAGCGCCGTCACCCCGTCCGCGCGCCGCATGCGCGTCCCCAGTCCCCGAGCAAGAATCACGGCCCGTGTCGTCATCAGCCGCCGGCATTATTCCCCACTCTTGAAGTTCGTGGGGACATGGGGGCATGTGCGCATGGGGCGAGCGGTTGCCGCCATGCCCACCCATGCACCTATAGACCCATGCCCCTATAGACCCATGCCCCTATAGACCCAGGCTCCCACTGCGCTAGACTCCTCCAGTGGCCTACCTGCTCGTGGCGGCCGGCGGAGCAATTGGCGCCTCGGCGCGGTACTTCGTCGCCGACCTCGTCCACCGCGTCGCGTCGCCCTACTTCCCCTGGGGCACGTTCATCGTGAACGTCAGCGGGTGTTTCATCTTCGGGCTCGTCGCCGGCGCCGGCGAGGCCTTCGGCGTCGTCGGGCCGCTGACCCGGGCGTTCGTTCTTGTCGGCATCCTCGGCGGCTACACGACCTTTTCCTCCTTCACGTTCGAAACAGCCGGGCTGATGCGCGGCGGCGAGCTGGCGGCCGCACTCGGCAACGTGGTCGGGCAGGTTGCGCTCGGACTGGCGGCGTTCTGGGCCGCGGTCATCCTGACGCAGGCACTGGCCGCGGGGTTGCGGGCATGGCACTGACCGGCGAAGGCGTGCTGCTCCGCATCTTCATCGGCGAGGCCGATCGGCACGGCGGGAGGCCGTTGAGCGAGGTCATCGTCGAAACAGCGCGCAAGCGCCGTCTCGCAGGGGCGACCGCATGGAAGGGGTTCATGGGCTTCGGCGCACATAGCCACATGCACACCGCCAAGGTGCTTCGACTGTCGACGGATCTCCCGGTGATCATCGAGATTGTCGACACGCGCGAGAAGATCGATGCGTTTCTGCCCGAGCTCGAGAACCTCGTCGGGGAAGGCCTCGTAACGCTCGAACGCGCTGACGTCCGAATCTATCGCGGACCCGCGACACCCCGCGCGTAGCCGTCGTCTGTAGCGCAGGTCTTCAGACCTGCCGTCGTGTGTAATGCAGGCCCTCAGGCCTGCCATCGTGCGTAGCCGGTTGGTGTAGCGCAGGCCTTCACGCCTGCTGGAGGTGTCAGATGGGCGAACTGCTGATCTGGGCGATCTTCGGTCTCATCGTCGGCGTGATCGCGAAGTTCATCATGCCGGGGAACGATCCGGGCGGGATTATCGTGACGATGCTGATCGGGGTCGCCGGATCCATCGTGGGCGGCTACCTCGGGCGGGTCATGGGCCTTTACGGACCCGGACAGTACGGCGGGTTCTTCATGTCGATCATCGGGGCGCTCGTACTGCTGTTCCTGTATCGACAGCTCACCCGCATGCGCGCGTGACGGATCGCGTCGGCTTCGTCGTTGGGGCCAACCTGCCGTGGCTGCGCTACGGCGGCGACTTCGGCGCCAATGCATGGTCACCGCAGGGAGGCCTGGCCAGCCGTGGCCGTGATGACGCCCTCGACGAGCGGCTGCACCTGCTGCGTGCGCGCGGCGTCGAGGTCCTGCGCTGGTTCGTACTCTGCGATGGCCGCGCCGGTCTGATCGTCGAGCCCGACGGAACGCCCGCCGGGCTCGACGACTTCGTCCTTCCCGATTTCGAATCCGCCCTCGAGCATGTCGGGCGGGCCGGACTTCGGATGATTCCCGTCCTGCTCGATTTCCACTGGTGTCATCGCGCGCGGGTCGTCAACGGCGTCCAGCTTGGCGGACGAAGGGCGATGCTCGCGCGCGCCGACTGGCGCGCCGCGCTCGTCGATCGCGTCATTGCGCCGCTGGTCGGACGCTTTGGTCACGATCCTCGCATCTACGCGTGGGATGTCATCAACGAGCCAGAGTGGGTGACGTTTGGCTTGGGAACCTGGCTGCCGTGGAGCACGCTTCGGGTCAGCGCGCTGCGTGCCTACGTCGGACTGGCCACCGAGCGTCTGCACGCGCTCGGCAGCCATCCCGTCACGGTCGGCTCGGCCAGCACACGGTATCTCCCCGCGGTGCAGGGGCTCGGCCTCGACTTCTACCAGCCGCACTGGTACGACAAGTTCGAGCAGCGCAATCCTCTTGCGACACCCGTCGCATCGCTCGGCTGCGACGCTCCGGTGCTGCTCGGAGAGTTCCCGACGCGTGGATCGCAGACGACCCCGGCGGCGCTGATCGCGACGGCTCACGCCGCTGGCTACTCGGGCGCGATGTTCTGGTCCGTGATGGCCGACGACGATGCCACCGACTTCGTGAGCGCGCAGGCAGCACTCGACGAGTGGACACGCCCGCCTGACGATCCCGCGCGTGCGTGACGCGTTGGGTCTCGTTCGTGGCGGCGCTGAAGCCCCGCCCTCCGTACGTCCGCGCGGACAGTCGGAACCACTAGGGCGGGGGCTTCAGCCCCGCCGTCAGTTGGACTGCGAATACAGCAGCAGCAGCACAAACAGCAGGACGATCACCACGGCGAACAGCACTTTCCAGGGACTCTTCGGGTACGTGCCTTCCATCTTGCCGGTGTAGCCGTTCACCAGCACCTGGAACGCGCGGGCGCCGTAGGTGTACGTCAGGAGCCATACCGGCACGAGTACGTGCTTGAAGGTGCGACCCGAAAACTGCGGAGCGATCTCGAGCGAGCGATAGGTGTCGCCAGGAATCTGCTGTGCGCAGAGCTCTCGCAGCTGCGCGGTCATCTGATCGACCGATTTCTGCGCGGCGTCGATCAGCACCACTTGGTAGTGCTCGACGACGAAACCTGAAACCATCGCCGCGTCGTACGCCACCAATTCC
>JBKPSY010000102.1:0-30662 GCA_046735235.1 Acidobacteriota bacterium
CACGGCCTTGAGGCGTGCCATGTCGCGCTGGAAGACGCCGGGCGCCAGGCTGTGCCAGTCGACGTCCATGTGCAGGAACGCCGGCGGCACGCCGCGGGCGCGCATCAGCTGCAGGATCTGAACGATCGCGTCGGCGCTCGAAAACGGGTAGGCCTCGATGAGACCGATCCGCAGCGCGGGGCTCGCGCTCTGCACCGCGGTCATGTACGTGGCGACGCGATCGGCCGTCGGCTCGAGCGCGGGCCCGCCGCACTTCGCCGATCGCCCTGAGACCCACGGCTCGTCCATCGCCAGATAGGCCACCGATCCGCCCGCCTGTGCCACGGCGGCGAGCGATCCAAGCGTGCTCTGGATCGACAGCGCCATACCGCTCGCGTCGGGCGTGCAGTAGAACTCCTTCACCGCGGCCGCTTCAATGGCCGTCTTGATGCCCCAGGCCGCCAGCTGACGAAAGGCGCCGGCCGCGACGAGCGCGTCGTACGAGTTCGGGCCGACGGTTGCCGGTGGCGGCAGCAGCGTGTGCTGCTGGTAGAACTTGAAGACGTTGATGACGCCGCGCGCGCGCGGCCACCCTTCGGAATGCTCGAAGAGGTCCAGAAAATCCAGCGTTCCCGGGCCTGGAGAGAACCAGAGGCGATCGCTCGTCGCGGCGGACGACTGCGCGCGCGGTGCGATCGAGATCGTTGACAGCGCAGCCACGCAGAGGACGAAACGGGCGGCCCGCCCCAGAGCCATGACTCGATTGTAGGCCCCGCGCCACTTTCGGACTGCGGCGCCCTCGCACGCGGACCGTAATCGGGACGCGGAGGTTCCTCGCGCCGCGCGGAGGTTCTGGCGGATCGGGCACGAGCGATGACGCGCCGGGACGGCATCCGATTTGAATAGAGGTCTGGCGTTATGGCTTTTCAAAGACCTTTCGCCCTACTCGCTATTTCCGGAAGCCTCCGGCGCGTCTCCACCAACAGCGCCGTCATCCGCGCGGTTGCCCGTCTGGCCGCCGCTCACGTGCGCGTTACCATCTACGACGGCCTCGGGGACCTGCCCGCGTTCAGCCCGGATCAGGACGATCTGGGGGCGCCCGATGCGGTGCTGCACTTTCGTACGGCGCTGGCATCGTCGGATGCCGTCCTCATCTGCAGTCCCGAATATGCCCATGGCGTACCGGGCGTGCTGAAGAACGCCCTCGACTGGGTCGTCTCGAGCGGCGAGCTCGTCGACAAGCCCGTGGCGCTGATCAACGCCTCGCCCCGCGCGACGCACGCGTTCGCGTCGCTGACCGAGACGCTGACGGTGATGTCGGCGCGAGTCGTGCCCGCCGCTTCGATCACGTTACCCATGCAGGGCCGGATGATCGACGCCAACGGCATCGTGGACGACGGCGAGCTGTCGGCAGCGCTGAAGTGGGCCGTCGATACGCTCGTGACGGCGGCTCGCGAGCCGATTCCTTTCTGAGCTCGACGGCTTAGTTCACAGCACGAACCCAGGGGGCACGGCGCGAAAGGTTGTCGGCACTGGATCATGAAGTTCGCGAAGGTCGTGTTCATCGGCGCCGGTGTGTGGGGGATCGTCATCCTCACCGTTGTCTGCTTCCTGCTCGACAGCCCGACCTATGGGGTCGGCGCCAAGGGGCATAGCGAGCTCGCCTATGGGTTCGTGGCGGTCGCCATGGCGTGGCAGGTGGCGTTCCTCGTCATCGGATCGAACGTGGGGCGCTTCCGGCCGATGATGATTCCCGCGATGCTCGAGAAGTTCGGCTACGTGCTCACGGTGACGTTGCTGTTCGCGTACAACCGTATTCCAGCCGCCGATGCCCTGCCGGCGGCACCGGATTTCATCCTGGGCCTGCTGTTCGTCGCGGCGTATGTGAAGTCGGCTGACGTGCGGTGAAGGTAGACGGCGGGGCGCGTCGCGCCATGCGCCGTCAGTCGTTCCGGAGCGTCTCGACCGGGTCGGTCCGGATCGCGCGCAGCACCGGCGGCAATGATGCCAGCGCGAAGACCGACGCGAGGATGACGAGAGGCCGCACGAGCGCGCCCGGCTCCGTCGGCGTCACCTGGAAGAGCAGCGCGCCAATCACACGGCCGAAGGCCACGCCGCTGCCGATGCCAACGACCAAGCCGAGCCCGGCCAGCACGAGCGCTCCCACCGTGACGTGCCTGGCGACGTCGACGCTCTGTGCGCCGAGCGCGATGCGCACGCCGATCTCCTTCCGGCGCTGAATCACTGCGTCGTTGACGACGGCGTAGAGTCCGATGCCGGCAAGCAGCAACCCGAGACCCGCGAAGACGCTCGTCAGCCGCGCGAGCAGCCGCTCGACGATCATCTGTGTCGCGACGAAGTCGCTGGCGGGCCTGATCTCACGGACGCGCGCCGCGGGCCACTCCGTGCGCAGCGCCCGATTGAGCGCGGGCGCGACCGCCAGCGGATCTCCAGCAGTGTGCACGAGCAGGACGCCCTCGCCGACGGTGCCGAACGGCAGGAAGACAATGGGACGCTTCGGCTCGCGGACGTGGCGATACGCGGTGTCGGCGACCACGCCGATGATGTCCAGCGGGACGTCCACGTCCTTGGCCTGTCGCATCGCCACTCGCCGCCCCACCGGGCTCCTGCCGGCGAAGTACTGCCGGGCGAATGCTTCGTTGACCACGCCGACGCCGGCGACGGGATGATTCGCCGCGTCGAGCGCCGGCGCGACGTCGCCACTGCGAAAATCGCGGCCCTCGAGCAGGCCGATGCCCAGCGTCGCGAAAAAGCCCGTCGAGATACCGAGTCCGTGGGCCGGCTGGGCGTCCGTCACGCGATCGCCGCCGTGGATGACGACGTTCCATCCGTTGTCCGACAGCAGCGGCCAGCCAGCCACCGCCGCCGATTCCACGCCCGGAAGACGCGCGGCCGCTTCGCGCAACTGCATCCACCGCACCGCGCGAGGCCGATCGTCGCGCGCGTCCACCGCCAGCGACAGCACGTGGTCGTACGAGAATCCGAACGATTGCGACGACAGCCGATCGAACGTCGCCTTGAAGAGGCCGGCCGCGAAGAGCACGAAGGCGCAGAACGTCATCTGGACGACGAGCAGCGACTTGACGGCACGGCGCGAACGCGCCACGTCGCCGCCCTTCAGCGCGGTGACTGGTGAGACGGACGAGGCCCGAAGCGCGGGCGCGAACCCGAAGAGTCCCGTCACGACGAGGGCCAGCGTGGCGGAAAATGCGACGAGACGCCAGTCGAGATCGAATACGAGCCGGATCGGGATCTCGATCGGCTCGATCATCGACATCACCGCCGGTGGCGTCCACCACGACACGAGCGCGCCCACCGCGAACGCGCCGAGTGCCAGCATCGCGCACTCGACGAACATCATCTGGATCAGCCGCCCGCGGCCGGCGCCGATCGAGACGCGAAGCGCCATCTCCTTCGCCCGGGCGATGGCCAGACCCGTCAGCAGGTTCCCGACCGTCGCGCAGGCCATCACTAGCACGAGCGCGACGAGCGCCGTGAGGATCCACAGCGGCGTCCCGAGATGCTTCTGCACCGGCGAGACCCCGTGACCCGCCGGCCTGAGCTCGATGTGCTCCGACAGAAACCGATCGATCGTCTCCCGCGGCGTATCGGACGAGAAGCCCTTCAGCTGCGCCTGCCG
This sequence comes from Acidobacteriota bacterium, assembly GCA_046735235.1. Lineage (GTDB taxonomy): Bacteria > Acidobacteriota > Vicinamibacteria > Vicinamibacterales > JAENWD01 > JAENWD01. Next base: position 3,641 of record JBKPSY010000102.1, read on the forward strand.
CGCCCGATCGAAATCCGCCTGGAGCACCTGCCGCACGTGCTCGGCCTCGATGCCCGGCTTGGGCCGCACCCACATCGTGAACCACGACCAGCCGTTGGCGTTCAAGGCGTCCGTGTTCATCGCCGCCGGGACGAACAGGTCGGGCACCAGCCCGGGTTCGGTCCCGATGAAGTCCGCCGGCCCGACGCCAATCACGTCGTACGGCTGGTCACCGAGGTGAATGACCGCGCCGACGACATGCGGGTCCTGCCGGAAGCGGCGGGTCCAGTAGTCGTAGCTGAGGACCACCACCGGGTGCGCGCCCGGGGCTGCGTCATCGGGCGGCGCGATCAGGCGGCCGAGTGACGGCTGCAGGCCCAGCGTGCCGAAGAAGTTGCCCGACACGAACTGGCGGAGCACGCGCTCGTGGTCACGGTCCGGCCCGGTGCCAGCCTCAATGGGATTCGACATCCCGACGACCGTCACATCCGCGCGGCCTTCGAGGATTCGGGCGTAGGCGCGGTACGTCGGGTAGTCGAAGTCGTCGCGCGTGTCGGGCTGGCCCCGGGAGTCGATGTAGGAGAGCTCCAGGTACGAGAGGCGATCGGGATCGCGGACCGGGAGCGGCCGCAGCAGCACCGCGTCCACGATGCGAAAGGCCGACGCGGTGGCGCCGATCGCAAGGCCGAGCGAAAGGACCGCCACGACGCTGACCGCGGCGTGACGCCGAATCTGGCGCCAGCCGAAGACCGCGTCGGCGATCAGCGCCTCGAGGCGTGGCAGGCCGCGTTGATCGCGCAGCGCCTCGATCGCGCGATCAACGGAGTGCGGCGACGTGTCCTCCGCGAGCTCTGCGTGGAGCCGGATCTCCTCCTCGAGGTCGTCGTCCGGACGGCCCGCGCGAAACGTGCCCAGCAGGCGGGCCCACCACTCGCGGAGGCGCATCTCACGACTCCGTGTCGAGCAGCGCCTGCATGATGCCGACCATGCGCTCCCAGGACGTGCGCTCGGCGGCCAGCTCGCGGCGTCCGGCCGGCGTGATCGCGTAGAACCGCGCGCGCCGGTTGTTCTCGGTCGTGCCCCACGTGCCCTTGAGAAGCCCGCGCTGCTCGAGGCGCATCAGGGCGGGGTAGAGCGTGCCCATGTTCAGCTGCAGCGCGCCAGCCGAGACCTGGTCGAGGCGCTCGGCAATCGCGTAGCCGTGCCGGGGGCCCATCGACTCCAGGACCTGGAGCACCATCAGGTCGAGCGTGCCCTGCAGCACCTCGACGTGAGCCGGCTCTTTATTAGGCATCCAAATGGAATATGGCGGATCTCCATTGGGATGTCAAATGGTCCGGGACGGATCCGCGAGTGTGGCAGGGCTTCGCCGGCGCCTGGGCCGCCGCGTCCGTCCCCTTCGCGAACCGCCGAGTCGGCCGGTGATTCTTGTGAGCTCCGCGTAAGTTTTTCGCACGGTGCGAGACGCGGTGATCGACATCTCAATTCCCACCGGCATGCGGGTATACTGTTTCGCGCTCGCGAACGGTTACTCTCAGCTCCCAGGAGTGTTCGTCATGGTCAGGTCACGGGGTTCGCTCAAGGCATTTCTTTCCATCGCGCTCGCGCTCGTCGTTCTCGTCGCGCCCGGTCGCGCGCAGGCACCGGAGCAGCCCACCGGCGCCAAGACCTGGATCGGCCACGCCAAGGAAATCGAGGACTACCTCAAGACCGCGGACGTCGTCGACATCAAGGATACGTCCGTCGGCGTGACGCATCCGGGCCACGCGAAGCTCGCGCCAGGCGGCCCGGTCGAGTCGATCGCCTGGAAGAACCTGCGGCCCGGGCGCTACGAGGGGTACTTCGAGAGCTACAAGTCGGAGATTGCCGCCTACGAGCTCGACAAGCTGCTCGGGCTGCAGATGGTGCCGCCCACCGTCGAGAAGCGCGTGAAGGGCGACCTCGGCGCGGCCGTGATGTGGGTCAACGGCGCGAAGACGTTCAAGGATCTCGGCGGTGTGCCCGGCCAGAAGGGCGTCGCCGGGCCTCCGGCCGCACACATCGCGTACTGGATGCACGAGCTGACGCGCGCGAAGATGTTCGACGATCTGATCGGCAACATCGATCCGAACCTCGGAAACTGGCTGGTCGACTCGGACTGGAACATCATCCTCATCGATCACTCACGCGCGTTCACCGACACGAAACAGCTCTATCACAACCTCCAGTACTACGATCACGATCTGTGGGACAAGATGAAGTCGCTCGACGAGGCTGGCCTCACCACCGCGCTCGGCGAGTGGGTCGGCAAGGGCGAGATCAAGGCCATCCTGGAGCGCCGCGACAAGATGAGCCAGGTGATCGACAAGCTGAAGGCCGCGGGCGGAGACTAGACCGCCGCGGATCCATCACTCATCGACTGTAGCGCAGACCGTCAGTGTCGCGACGGCAGGCCTGAAGGTCTGCGCTACAAATCGTTCCGAGACCTCGTCGCGTCTGCCGTGACGATACGCTGACCCCGACTCAAGAGATGACGGCGGAGCTCGTCCGCGGCTGGATCAGCGGCTCTTCGCGCGTTGTCGCGCTCACGGGCGCCGGCATCTCGACGGACTCCGGCATCCCCGACTTCCGCGGCCCTCAAGGGGTTTGGACGAAGAACCCGAAGGCCGAGCGCCTCTCGAATATCCGCGACTACATGGCCGATCCCGACGTGCGGAAGCTCGCCTGGCAGGGGCGGCTCAATCACCCCGCGTGGGCAGCGCAGCCAGGGCCGGGGCATCGCGCGCTTGTCGAGCTCGAGCACCGCGGCCTGCTGCACGCGCTGGTCACGCAGAACATCGACGGCCTGCACCAGAAGGCCGGCAGCTCGGCAGATCTCGTGATCGAGGTGCATGGCACCGTGCACGATGTGGTCTGCATGGCCTGCGGATGGCGCGGACCCATGGCACCGATCCTCGATCGACTACGAACTGGCGAGGAGGATCCGCCATGCGAGCAGTGCGGCGGCATCCTCAAGAGCGCGACGATTTCCTTCGGCCAGGCCCTCGTTCCGCAGGTGATCGCCCGGGCCATGCGGGCCGCCGAACAGGCGGACCTGCTGCTCGCGATCGGCACGAGCCTGCAGGTATACCCGATTGCCGGCGCGGTGCCGATTGCCAGGTCCGCCGGCGCACGCGTCGTCATTGTCAACGCCGAGCCGACGCCGTTCGACGACGTCGCGGACGCTGTGCTGCGAGGGCAGATTGGCGAGATACTTCCCGAAATCTGTGCGGGCTGAACACGCAATGACCAGCGCACGCGTCGTGTCGTGGGTGTTGGCGGCGCTTCTGGGTCAGCCCGCGCTCGCGCGGGCGCAGACGCCCGTCGAGATCACGCCCTTTGGCGGCTACCGCTTTGGCGGCGACTTCTTCGAGCTGATCACGGGCGAGCCGGTGGATCTGGATGGCGCGACGGCGTTCGGCGTCGCCGTCGATGTGCCGATCAAGGACCCGCACGGGTATCAAATCGAAGGGCTGTTCAGCCATGAAGAGGCGAACCTCTCCGTGCGCCGCCAACCGTTCGGCCCGGCGACGATCGCGCGCGTGACGGTGGACCACTGGATGGGCGGCGGACTGCAGGAATTCGGCGGCCCGCGCGTCAGGCCGTTCCTGACGGGCATGTTGGGACTGACGCGCTACGCCGGCGAGGGGGACAACGAGATTCGCTTCGCGATGAGTGCAGGTGGCGGCGTGAAGCTGTTCCCGACGCGCCATCTCGGCTTGCGCCTCGACGGCCGCCTGTTCGCGACGTTCGTGGAGGCGGATCTCGCGTTCCTCGCGTGCGGCAGCGCCGCCGGCACGTGCGTCGTGGCGTTCCGGACCGATGTGGTGTTTCAGGCGGAGTTCACCGCGGGAGCGGTGTTGAAGTTCTAGTCCCACCTTCCGCGCGTGCGGGCCACGTCCGATCGCCTATGGCGACGGTCCTGCCTGGCGATTGGCCGCGTGGCAGGTGCTGCACGACATGATGAGCTGCGAGTAGATCCGCACTCTTCCGGCGGTGTCGGTCGTGGTTCGTGCGCGAGTCCCGAGCGCGTGAATGTTCGCCTCGGCCTGGAGCGCGCCGCGGGAGATCTTCGCGGTGTCGGGCAGGTCGCCCCGGTGCAGCGGCGCCGTGGCCATCGCTTCGGCGCCGTCCATCCAGAGCGACGACGACGGCGTCGTCAAGGCCTGGGCCATCAGGTCCGCCGCGACCTTGTGCTCTTCCATGTGGCCAAGCACTCCCCCGATCTTTGGCTCAGTCGGCGTAGGGAACGCTGGCATCGTGCCGACGGCGCGGTGACAGTCTCCGCAGGCGGCGAGCATCGACGCGGTGGCTGCCGCGGCCTGTTCGACATCCGCAGCCTTCTCGGCGCGTTCGGCCTGCGTCCGCAGGCGCGCAGGTACGGTATCCCGCTCTCTGGGAGGCCGGCAGGATCCGGCAGCGCCAGCACGAGGCGGGCTTCCGACCTGGCCTCGGAGAGATCTCCGCGGATGACGGCATCGAGCGCGCCGATCACCGAGTCGAAGTGATGGCGCATCAGGGCGGCGCGGCCCTGCGACGGCGCGACCTGCGACGGGTCAACTGCGCGGCCCGCTGCCGGTACCATCACGGCCGTGAGCAGGACGGCAAGCTCCAGCCGGTCTGGTCGAGAGATGCGCCTCATGATGGCCTCGTCGGCCGCATCGCGGCGAACTGCGTGTAGAGATTCCATCGCGCGGCCACGTCGGCTTCAGCCTCGTGGAGCAGGGCACGGTCGGCATCCGACTCGGCGTGCGTCAGGTGGTCGAACCTGGGCTCCGCATTCAAATACTCGGTGAGGGGCAGGGTGGGCGGCTTCGAGTCGAGCACGAGCGGGCTCTCGCCGGCCGCGGCGCGCGCCGGGTTATACCGGAAGAGCGGCCAGTATCCGGACTGCACCGCGTGCTTCTGCTGTTCGAGCGAGTGTGTCAGGTCGTAGCCGTGCGCGATACACGGGCCGAACGCGATGATGAGCGCCGGCCCGTCGAAGGCCTCCGCCTCCTCGAACGCCTGGAGCGTCTGAGTGTCGTTGGCGCCGAGCGAGACGCGCGCCACATACGTGTTGCCGTAGCTCATCGCTATCAACGCCAGATCCTTCTTCGCGGTCTCCTTGCCGGCCGCGGCAAAGCGCGCGACGGCGCCGCGCGGCGTGGCTTTCGAGCGCTGGCCGCCGGTGTTCGAGTAGACCTCGGTGTCGAGCACCAGCACCTTCACGTGCTGCCCGGACGCGAGAACGTGGTCCAGCCCGCCGAAGCCGATGTCGTAGGCCCAGCCATCGCCGCCGACGATCCACACGCTCTTGCGAATCAGCGAGTCGGAGAGCGCGGCGAGGTCCAGGGCCTTCGGATCGGTTGAGCGGCTCAGGGCCACCTTGAGGTCCGCGACGCGCCTGCGCTGCGCGGCGACGCCCTCCTCGCGGGCCTGATCCGACTGCAGCAGCCCGGTGGCCAGATCGTCACCGAGTTCCGGCGCCATACGTTCGACCAGCCGCCGCGCGGCTCGCTGCTGCTCGTCGAGGGCGAGGCGAATACCGAGGCCGAACTCCGCGTTGTCCTCGAAAAGCGAGTTAGCCCACGCCGGGCCATGTCCTTCGCGATTCACCGTGTAAGGCGTGGTCGGCAGGTTGCCGCCGTAGATGGACGAACAGCCGGTGGCGTTGGCGATCACGGCGCGGTCGCCGAAGAGCTGAGTGAGCAGCCGCAGGTAGGGCGTCTCGCCGCAGCCGGCGCACGCGCCCGAGAACTCGAAGAGCGGCTGCAGCAGCTGTGTCCGCTTCACGAGGCCGCCCGGTAGCGACGCGTTCCGCATCTCGGGCAAATCGAGGAAGAAGTTCCAGTTGGCACGCTCGCGTTCGAGTGCCGCCGGCTGCGGCGCCATCTCCAGCGCCTTGTGGTCCTTCGCCTTGTTGTGCGCCGGGCAGACCTCGACGCACAGCGTGCAGCCCGTGCAGTCCTCAGGAGCGACCTGCAGCGTGTAACGGCGGTCCTCGAGTGCCTTCCACTGCGGCTGAGCCGACTTGAAGCCGAAGGGCGCCTGGTCGAGGTACGACGGGTCGTAGACCTTGGCCCGCAGCGCCGCGTGCGGGCATACGAGCACGCACTTGCCACACTGGATGCAGAGCTCCTCGTCCCAGATGGGGATCTCCGGCGCGAGATTCCGCTTTTCCCACTTCGACGTGCCCGGCGGGAACGTGCCGTCCGGTGGGAACGCGCTGACCGGGAGCCACTCGCCCTGGCCGGCCATGATGCGGCCGGTCACGCGTTTCACGAAGTCCGGCGCGGCGGCGGTGACCAGGGGATGAGGGGCGTCGACGCGCGTCACGTGATCCGGCACCTGGCACTCGTACAAATGCGCCAGGGTCTGATCGACGGCGTCGTAGTTCTGCTGGACGACGGCGTCGCCGCGCTTGCTGTAGCTCTTGTGGATGGCGCGCTTGATGGCGGCGATGGCCTCCTCGCGCGGCAGCACGCCGCTCAGCGCGAAGAAGCACGTCTGCATGATCGTGTTGACCCGCCGACCCATGCCTGTCGTCTGCGCGACGCGGTTCGCGTCGATGACGTGCAGGCGGAGGCGCTTCTCGACGATCGCGTCCTGCACGGCCGCAGGCAGGTGATCCCAGACCTCATCGGGTCCATAGGGGCTGTTCAGCAGGAACACCGCCCCGGCGGCCGCCACTGAAAGCACGTCGACGCGGTCGAGGAACGCGAACTGGTGGCACGCGACGAACTGCGCCTCGCGCACGAGGTACGTCGATCGAATCGGGCGCGGCCCGAACCGGAGGTGAGATACCGTCATCGCTCCGGCCTTCTTCGAGTCGTACACGAAGTACCCCTGCGCGAAGAGCGACGTTTCCTCGCCGATGATCTTGATCGAGTTCTTGTTGGCGCCGACCGTGCCGTCGGATCCGAGGCCGTAGAAGACCGCACGCACCACCTCCGGGTCCTCCGACGTAAAGCCGGGCTCCACGGGAAGGCTCGTGTAGGTCACGTCGTCGACGATGCCGACGGTGAAATGGTTGCGCGGGTGCGGCTCGCCGATCGCGTCGAAGACCGCCTTCACCATCGCCGGCGTGAATTCCTTCGACGACAGCCCGTAGCGTCCGCCCACGATTGTCGGGCGGCTGGCGAAAGGCGCCGTGCCCGTCTCCATCGCCTCGTCGATGGCTGCGACGACGTCGAGATAGAGAGGCTCGCCGACCGTCCCGGGCTCCTTGGTCCGATCCAGCACCGCGATGGCTTTCACGGTCGGCGGCAGGACGGCCGCGAAGTGATCGACGGAGAACGGCCGAAACAGCCGCACTTTGACGATGCCAACGCGCTCGCCGCGCTGGTTCAGGCGAGCGGCGGCTTCCTCAGCAGCCTCGGCGCCCGAGCCCATCATGACGATCAAGCGGGTGGCGTCAGCGGGGCCCACATAGTCGAACAGGTGGTAATGCCGGCCCACGATCGACGCCAGGTGGTCCATTTCTGCCTGAACGATGCCGGGGCACGCCAGGTAGAAGCGGTTGGCCGCCTCACGAGCCTGGAAGAAGACGTCGGGGTTCTGCGCCGTGCCGCGGATGACGGGATGCTCCGGCGACAACCCGCGCGCGCGGTGCTCGCGCACCAGCGACTCGTCGAGCATCGCGCGCATGTCGTCGGCGGTCAGCTCCTCGATCTTGGCGATCTCGTGCGACGTGCGGAACCCGTCGAAGAAGTGCAGGAACGGAATGCGGGATCTGAGGCTCGCGGCGCGCGCCACGAGCGCGAGGTCCATGGTCTCCTGGACCGAGTTCGATGCCAGCAAGGCGAAGCCGGTGCCGCGGCAGGCCATGACGTCGCTGTGATCGCCGAAAATCGACAGCGCGTGCGTCGCCAGCGTGCGCGCGGCAACGTGAATGACCGTCGGTGTCAGCTCGCCAGCCAACTTGAACATGTTGGGGATCATCAGCAGCAGGCCCTGCGACGCCGTGAACGTCGTCGCGAGCGACCCGGCCTGCAGCGCGCCGTGGAGCGCGCCGGCGGCCCCTGCCTCGCTCTGCATCTCGATGATCGTGGGGACGGCATCCCACAGGTTGGTGCGGCCCGCGGCCGCCCATTCATCCGACCATTCGCCCATGGGCGAGGCCGGCGTGATGGGGTAAATCGCGACGATGTCATTGGTCTGGTAGGCGACCCGGGCGGCCGCCTCGTTGCCATCGACCGTGATCATGTGCCGCGGCATGATGTGTCCCCCAAGAAAGCCAGAAGGGCGCACGGGCCCATGACGAATTGCCGAGGCAATGGATGTGCCACGGCGTGCCCTGCGAGAAGCCGGAAACCGCGGGAATTCCGGTCGCTGGAGGCCGTCAGCGGGGTGGTGGTGGGAGATCTTCCCCGGCGGGGAGCGAATTCCCCGGCAGTCGACGCGGACCGCGCGCCGTCGTCACGACCGCGGGAACACCGAGCCGGCCGATGTCCCCACGGTCGAGGCGTCGGGTTCAGCGCCGCCGTCGGCGGCGCGTCGCGGCCTCGTGCGCCTGGTGCGACAGCGCCTCGTGCGAGGCGGCCTCGGTCGATTCGTGCTTCAGCGCACGCGTGGCCGCCTGCGACCGCTTCCTGGACGGCGTCTTCTCGTGCACCGTGTGGCTGTGACCCGCGGCGTACTCGCGCTGGGCGCTCTTCACCGTCCTCGGCGAGGCCTCGCCTCGGCGTGGCGGCTTCAGATCCACGCCGGCGCGGCGGGCTTTCGACAGCCCGATTGCGATCGCCTGCTTCGCCGAGCGGGCGCCGTGCTTGCCTTCACGGATGTGCTCGATCTCCTCGCGAACGAACTCGCCGGCCTGGGTGCTCGGCGCCTTGCCCTCGCGCTTGTCGCGGCGTGCCCGTTCGAGCGTCTTCTTCTCAGGCATCATGCCTCCCTTCTTCCGACACGAAGGATCGAGCAAGAAGGGTTCCAGCGGGGACAGGCGATCCGTCGCGTGAGTGCGGCCACTTTGGGTCGGCCGCACGCACGCGAAGCGCGGAGAGGTGCAAGGATTCGCTACTTCGGGCCCGTCATCTTCACGAGACGTTCCTCGACGTAGACGACGCGACGGGCCAGCTTCGGGTCGTCGAGCTCGACCATCGCCCAGCCTTCGCTGACGCTCAGGACGGTGAGCCGCGTTCCCGCCGGCAGCATCGCGAGCGGGCTCGGGTCGCCTCGCTTCACGAAAGCGGGCGTCTCTCCGATTGTGACCGCCCGCTTCGGCCCGCCCGCATGCTCGATGACCGTGGTCCTCGTCGGGCTGCCGGGCCTGTGCCCAACCGTCGAGACGGGGCGCCCGCCGAATGAGAGCCGCAGTCCCACCGTGGTCTCGACGCCGCCGACCTTCATCGATATCGCGTTGTTCGCCGGCGTCGTGATGTCCGCGTTCGCGTGCGAGTACCGCACCGTGCCGCTCACGCCGATGTTGTGCGTGAAGTACCACGCCAGGTCCCCGCCGACATGGAAACCGACGCAGGACTTCTTCACCTGCTCGGTGACGGCTCTGGAAAAGGTGGCCGTGTCGAACGGGTACTGCTCTGTGAACTCGACGTCCTTCACGAAGTCCTGCTGCACCGAGATGAACGAGGGCCCGCCGCCGACGCCCACCTCCATTTTCGGGCTGACGCGCACACGCCAGAGCGCGCTCACGTGGACCGTCTGCTCCTGGTGCGTCAGCGGTTCCGACGTGCCGCTGAAGCTGCGCGGCTGGTTGAAGTGGAACGGGTTGGGCACCGACCCCGTGATGTTCGACGGCTCGTCGTCCTTGAAGCTCGTGAACGTCGCCGCGACCATCAGGTTGTGCCACGCGCGGACGCCGCCGCCGACCGCAAATGTCGGTGCATTGGCCAGCGAATAACTGGCCGTCCACGTCTTTTCTTCGGCGAAATACGGCTCGGTGCGCGTCTCACTGAGATCGAACGTGTTGAAGTGGTAGCCGCCGCCGACGTCGATGAAGACGAGCTCCGGCCATGACCTGGTGTTGACCGGGGGCTTCGCCTTGACGGCCGGAGCGGGGTGCGTCGGCTTTGTCGTCTGCGCGCCGGCGGCCGCAGCAGACGCCAGCAGCAGGACGAGTGTGGGGAGCACGGTGCGTCGGATGATCATCAGCCGATGTCCTCAGTTGACGCCCAGGGCGGTCCAGGCCTGGGTGACGGCGGTCTCCGCCGGACTGCCGGCGCCGTACAGGTCGCGCGCCGACTGGATGGTCGCCGTCCGCGCCGTGTGGAACGTCGCGTTCGACGGGAGCATCTGCGTGAACGCGCGATAGAACACCTTCTCGATCTGATCGCGGTTGGCGCCGCCGACGCCCTGCACCGAGAGGCCCGACGTGCGGTTCGTGCCGCCTTCGATCGCGAGATAGAAGACCTGGTTCGGGATGGCCGAGTTCGTATGGACGCCGCCGTTGTCTTCGGAACCCTGGAAGCGCTGGGTGTAGTGATCCGGATCGCCGAACGACGCCGGGTCCGACATCGATCGGATGCCGCCTGGCGTGATGACGTCCTCGGCGATCAGGTAGTCGGCATGGCCAAGGCCGGGGCCGGGCGTCTGGTAATAGAACTCGGCGCTCGTGCCCATCATGTCCGAGAAGGACTCGTTGAGCGCTCCCGACTCGTTCAAGTACTCGAGGTTCGACGTGTAGCCCGTCACGCCGTGCGTCAGCTCGTGCGCGACGACGTCGAGGGCGCCCGCGAAGTAGTTGACGTGCTGGCCCGTGTCCGAGAGGACGTAGTCGCTCGGAAGCCCCTCGCCGAACACCATCATTCCCTGACCGCCGGGACCGCAGCCGTCGCACCAGAACGCGTTGAGGTAGTAAGTCCCGACCACGTCGTCCGACGCGCTCAGCAGATCCGATCGGTTCACGGGGTGCGAGATGGAGCGAATCGGCGCGTCGTGATCGTTCAGGCCGTGGCGGCCGAACATCTTGTAGTAGAAGTCGTAGGTCCAGCCGACGTTGACGTGCGCGTCAACGTTCGCGGGATCCGTCCACAGGTTGTCGTCGTCGCTGGCCGTGTCGCTCACCGCCGGGGATGCGCCGTCGAGCCAGCTTTCGGCGAGCGTCACGCTGCCCTTCGCGTCGTAGGTCACCAGGGACGGCGGGCGCAGCTGGTCGTCGGCGATGAAGCGGCCGTTCAGCGGCCGCGTGCTGATCTTCTTCGCGTCGCCAAGGACGCCGGTGCCGGTGCCGACGGCGGCCTGGGTCTGCATGTCGTTGTACTGAAGCAGCACGGCGCCCGTATTGGCGTCGACGAACGTCTGAAGCCACTTGCCGTTCGTGCGGACGTGAGTCCGCCACGCCAGTGCGAACGAGCCGTCGTCTCTGGGCAGGATGACGAGCTCGAGTGGCCGGTCCAACGGCAGCTCGGCGCCGTTCATCTCGGCGAACCTGACGCGCGCGGCCTCGGCCGTGACGGTCGGTGTCGTGCCGATCGCGATGCTGTCGTAGAACGTGCCGAAGATCGACGTCGTGGTACCGTCGACCGACTGGCGCGTGATGTCGCCGCCGAACACGCGCACTCCGCCGTAGTACTGGTCGAAGCGCTCGTGCTGATGGCCGGCCAGTACCAGATCCGGTTCGACGCTGCGGACCGAGAGCTGGCCTCGCTGCGCCATGGCGTTCACGCGGACGTCCTGCGCATTGAGCGCCGACGAATCGTCGCGGGCTGGCGGCGATTGCGAATCGGGTCGCGCGCCCTGCCGCGGCGGCGCCGCGAGCACGCGCGCGAGTCCGAGGAGCACGAGCAGAACGAGGACAAGAGATGAAATACGGCGCACTAGGGCCTCCGGAGTGAGAGCGAAACCGTATCACAGCCGCTGAGCTGGTGACAGGGACCGCGTGTCTCAGACACGAGTGGATTCCGAAATGTCACGGATTTCTGGATCGACCACGCGCACGCCGAAGTGAGCGGGCGCCCACGTCACGGCAGCCGCGCCGACGCCGTGCGCTCGTCTGCGTGCGGGATCTGACGCTTCCAGAGCGTGTCCGGGTGGGGATCGAACACGATTGCCGCGCTCGCGTCGAAGACGTGCCACGCGCCGGAGCGTGTCTCGCGTTCGAGCTGATCCGACGACCAGCCGGAGTAGCCGAAGTAGACGCGCAGCCGATCTGGTCCCGCGTTCGCCTTCACCAGGTCGTTCAGCGCGCCTGGCGCCGTCACCTCGTAGACGCCGCCGAGCACAGGCTTGGTGTCGGGCCGCGCCGCGTCGGACTTGACGAGCGCCAGCACGCCTGAGCCCTCGACCGGGCCACCCTGGTAAAGGAGCGGCACGCTGCCGCCTGCCGGCAGGTCGAGCAGCCGCGTGAGCGGCGTGTCGCTGGGGCGGTTCAAGATGAGTCCCAGCGTGCCGTGCGCGTTGTGCTCGAGGATCAGGACGACGGTTTCGGCGAAGCTGGGGTCTCTGAGCTCGCGGCCGGCGACGAGAATCTTGCCTCGGGCGAGCGCCTTGACCGCGCCCGGCTGCAGCTGGCCCGACCCGGCGGCCGCGACAGGCACACCACCCGGCCCGCGGCACATCGCCGCGGCCAGTACGACCAGCGACAGCAGGCGTGACGTCACGGAGCGGTTACCCGGGTAAAGTATCACTCTCAGCTGTCGATTCCCGGGATACCCCATGGCAGACGCGTTCGACTACGACCTTATCTGCATCGGCAGCGGGCCTGCGGGCCAGCGCGCGGCCATTCAGGCCGCGAAGCTCGGCAAGCGCGCCGCCGTGATCGAGCGCCAGCGCACGGCGGGCGGCATCTGCATCGACACGGGCACTATCCCGTCGAAGACGTTCCGCGAGGCGGTGCGGCGCGTTTATTCGCGCCCGGGCCTCGAGTCCACGGACAACCGCGATCGCGTGCGTCCGACGATGGAGCAGCTCGTGAAGCACGTGGCGAGCGTCTGCCAGCGGGAAAGCGGCAACGTGCACGACGCGCTCGCGCGGAACGACATCCGGCTGATCCACGGCCGCGCGTCGTTCGAAAGCCCGCATGCGGTGCTCGTGACCAACGAGGACGGCGAGCGCCTCGTCACGGCGGAGCACATCCTCATTGCCGTCGGCACGATGCCCAGTAAGCCGCGCGGCGTGGACTGCGACGACAAGACCATCACCACCTCCGACACCGTCCTGAGCATGGAGCAGTTGCCGCGCACGATGGCCGTCGTCGGCGCGGGCGTGATCGGCATCGAGTACGCGTCGATGTTCGCCGCGCTCGGCGTGCAGGTGACGGTGATCGATCAGCGCCCGCGACCGCTCGAGTTCCTCGATGGAGAGATCGTCGACGAGCTGATTCACCAGCTGCGGAAGAAGGATGTGATCTTCCGGTCGGGCGACGCCGTGTCGCACGTCGAGATCGTGGCGAACGGCAAGGCGCAGGGCCTGTTGCATCTTGCATCGGGCAAGCACCTCGTCGCCGACGTCGTGCTGTTCTCGGCAGGCCGCACCGGTGCGACCGGGGACCTCAACCTCGCGGCGGCCGGCCTCGAGGCGGATGACCGCGGGCGGCTCAAGGTCGATGCGCAGTTCCGCACCCCGGTGCCGCACATCTGGGCGGCCGGCGACGTCATCGGGTTCCCTGCGCTGGCAGCGACGTCGAGCGAGCAGGGGCGCCTGGCCGCCTGCGCGATGTTCAACCACAACGCGCACCCCATGAGCGAAAACTTCCCGGTCGGGATCTACGCGATTCCGGAAGTGTCGATGGTCGGCGCCACCGAGGAGCAGCTCACCGCGAAGAAGATTCCCTACGAGAGCGGCATCGCCCGGTACAAGGAAATCTCGCGCGGCGCGATCCGCGGCGACGATCAGGGCATGTTCAAGATGCTGTTCGACCGCGAGAGCGGCCGGCTGCTCGGCTGCCACTGCATTGGCAGCGGCGCGACCGAGCTCATTCACGTCGGCCAGGCCGTGCTCGCGCTCGGCGGCGGACTCGACTATTTCCTGACGGCCGTCTTCAACTACCCGACGCTGGCCGAGTGCTACAAGGTCGCCGCGTTCAACGCCGCGAACAAGCTGGCGCTCGTGCGCCAGGCGACGCACGGAGAGGCGTAAAGGACCAGGTCGGTCAGGTCAGTCAGGTCGGTCAGGTCGGTCAGGTCTGGCGGGTCGGTGAAGCCCTACCGAAGTCCGCTAACATTCCTTCCGTGTCGACACGCCACGTTCCACTCGCCGCAGTTCAAGACGCTGCCAACCACATTTACAAGGTGGCGCGCCGCACTCCTCTGATTCGCGTGGAGCTTCCGCCGGGCGTCGGCCCGTCCGGTCTCGAGCTCTATCTGAAGCTCGAAGTGCTGCAGCCAATTCGCTCCTTCAAGATTCGCGGCGCGTACAACGTCGTCCGGCAGCTGACCCGCGAGCAGTTGGGAGAGGGGGTGTGGACGGTCAGCGCCGGCAACGCCGCGCAGGGCGTGGCACTGGCCGCGCGTGAGGCCGGCGCGCCGTGCACCGTGATGATCATGGACACAACGCCCGAGACCAAGCGCCGCGCGGTCCGAGAGCTCGGCGCCGACTTCGTGATCGCCACCTACGACGAATGCTGGAAGACGGTCATCAGCCGGACCTCCGACCGAATGCACGGGCATCTCGTGCATCCGTTCGACGACGACGAGTTCATCGCAGGGAACGGGACGGCCGGCCTGGAGATCGTCGAGGACCTGCCCGACGTGGACGCGATCGTCGCGCCGCTCGGCGGGGGAGGGTTGCTGTCGGGGATTTCTGCGGCCGTCCGAGCGCTGCGGCCTGCGACCAGGATCTTTGCGGCCGAGCCGGCGACGGCCGCGCCGCTGAGCGTGTCGCTGAAGGCGGGCGAGCCGCTCTACTTCGACGGATGGACGGCGTCGTTTGTCGATGGCGCCGGCGGCAAGTCCGTGCTCGAGTCGATGTGGCCGCTGCTGCGATCGCTCGACGGGTCGATTGTCGTGACGTTGGAGGAAGCGGCCGCCGCGATGAAGCTTGTCGCCGAGCGGGCACGAGTCATCGCTGAAGGCGCCGCGGGTTGCGCGGTGGCGGCTGCGCTGAGCGGGCGGGCCGGCACCGGCAAGGTCGTCGCCGTGGTGTCAGGGGGGAACATCGACCTGACCAAGTTCGCGCAGCTCGTCGGCTCGTGCGGCTGAGGCAGCGCTTCTTGCACTGGCAATCCTGGACGTCAGCCAAGGAGGCGCGTATGACGCTCAGGAAATCCGTAACGGTCGTGCTTGTGATCGTGGCCGTCGTGACTCTCGGCGTTCTTGCAGGTCCGCGGCTGATGCATCGATCAGCCGAGGCGCCCGCCGTGACACCGGCGCCGACCGCCTCAGAAGCGGCCCCATCGACAGAGGCAGCGCCTCGCGCGGCGCGTCCGTCGTCGCCGCGTGCAGAATCGAGACACGTGCCCGAGGTGGCGGCCACCGCGCCAGAGCTGCAGAGGGCGCTGAAGCCGCTCCTGAGCTATGGCACCAACCTCGACAAGGCCGCTGACGGCTTCCAGAGCGGCGTGCAGTTCGCCGCGGTGGCCCATGCGGCGAAAAACACGGACGTGCCGTTCATGGTCCTGAAGCACCGGGTGTTGAACGAGAAGAAGTCGCTGGCTGTCGCGATTCACGAATCGAAGCCGGAGTTGAATGCCAAGCGCGAAGCGACCAAGGCCTGGGACGAGGCGCGGCAGGAGCTCTCTGAGCTCTAGGCGGCTCCTTGCTCCGGCGGCCATTCTGCTGATCGCTGTGGGCGTCGCCCGTGCCCCCGCGCACGCGGCGGCGCCCGATCCGTTCGCGTTCTTCCAACCGACAGTCGTCCTGACCGCAGGCGAGCGCAAGCAGCTCGAACGCGGCGAGCCTCTCGCTCGCGTGATTCCAGGAGAGGACCGCGAGGTCGCCGTCTTCGCGGCGATGAAGACGACGATTGACGGCGAGCGCCTCCTGGCGTGGGTGCAGCGCATCGAGGCACTCAAGAAGAACTCGTACGTGCTCGCGATCTCGCGGATCTCCGAGAGGCCGCGGCTAGAGGACCTGAAAGGGCTCACGCTCGAGAAGGACGAAGCCTCTGACATCCTGGACTGCCGTCCCGGGGACTGCTCGCTGAAACTCTCAGGGGACGAGATGCGCACGCTCCAGCAGGCGGCCGCGCTGCAGAGATCGAACGATGGCGCGAAGAACGTCGCGCTCGAGAGCGCGTTTCAGGGCGTGATGCTCCGCCGCATCGAGAAGTATCTCGAGGCCGGCCTCGCCGGCCTGCCGAACGACGAGAGCACGTCAGACGCGTCGCGCCCGGAAGACACGCTGGCCGCGCTGCTCGATCACACCAGGTTCCTCAAGGCGCACACGCCCACATTCGCGCAATACCTCGCGCGTTATCCACACGCGCCGATGCCCGGCGTCGACTCGTTCGTCTATTGGTCGAAGGAGCAGATCGCGGGCAAGCCGATCGTCAGCGCAACCCACGTCAGCACGCTGCGCAGCGACGTGCCCGGCGTGCCGGAGGGGCTCGCCGCCACCGTCGGGATCTTCTCGACGCACTACGTCAATGCCTCGCTCGGTGTGATGGCCGTCGTGCGCGAAGCGCCGGGCGCGTCGGGCTACCTCGTCTACATGAACCGCTCCCAGGTCGATGTGCTCGGCGGGATGTTCGGCGGGCTGGTCCGGATGGTCGTCCAGCGCCGGCTGCGCTCTGAAGCGACCGATGTGCTCCGCGAGATCAAGAAGCGCCTGGAGTCAGGGACTCCGCCCGCTGGCGCTGCCAGCAAGGCGCAGAGGTAGCGTCGCCGGGGCTGAAGCCCCGGCCTACTGCGGCTTTTCTGTGGGTATCGAGACAACGCGGAGGCCCAGGCTGAAGCCGCGGTCCCCTGGCCTGTGCGTATAGCGAAGCGCGCAGCGCGCGCTGTCGGCCGCGAAATACCAACTGCCGCCGCGAATCACTTTCAGCGGCGCCCCGCACGCGCCAACAGGATCCGCCACCGGGCCTGCTGGATACGGACAGTGATCGTCCTCCGTCCACTCCCACACGTTGCCGTGCATGTCGAAGAGGCCCCATGCGTTCGGCCGAAACGATCCGACTCTCATCGTCTGGCCGCGCGCCGAGACGGGCGTATCGGATGACGGCGCGATGTTCGCGTCAGCACGCGTCAACGCGGGTCCGACGCTGTAGGCTGACGTCGTCCCGGCACGACACGCGAACTCCCACTCGGCCTCCGTGGGCAATCGGAAGGTGTGGCCGGGTGATCGCGCGGTGAGGCGGTTCAGGAACTGGTGAGCGTCGTACCACGTGACCTGCTCGACGGGGCGCGAGCCGTCCGGCGACGTAAAGCGGCTGGGATTCGTGCTCATGACACGCCGCCACTCGGCCTGCGTCACCTCGTACGCGCCCAGCCAGAACGATCGGGAGATCGTGACCGCGTGCCGGCGCTCCTGCGCTTCGCGTCCCGACTCGTCCCCCGGCGAGCCCATCGTAAATGTGCCCGCCGGGACTTCGACGAACGCCATGCCGGTCACCGGCTCAATCCAGCGCCCCTGCTCGGCAGCGCGCGCGCTGCAGATGACGGAGCACGCGAGCGCAACCGTCGCTAAGCGAGAGGTGCCAACGCACACGCGAGATTGCGCAGCGCGCACTGCGGATTGCCGCGGTTACTTCACCTCGACGAGAGTGGCCTGCGTATACGTCAGGTCCACCTTGTCGCCGACCTTCACTTTCTTCAGGATGTCCGGCTTCTCGGCACGCGCCGCGTAGAGTCGATCGGTCGCGACGTCCTTGAATGACAGGTTGCCGAGCTTGTCGTCGACGGCCGCGACGGTCGCCGTGACCTTGCGGACCAGGTCCGGGTTGCCATGGACGTCCGCGGGCGTCTTCGGCGGCGCCACGGGCTCGCGGGTCGCTATGGTCGCGCCAGCCTTCTCGATCTTGCGGATGACGTTCTCGTTGTACGTACAGTTGATGGTGTCGCCGACCTTGATCGAGTCGAGCTTGGTGAAAGTCTCGGGCACGTGGAGGCGGACGAAGTACCCTTCAGGCCGCTTGAGCTCGAGAATTCGCGATTGGACGTCGACCATGTCCACGGTCGCCTGCACGGTCCGGCGGTAGTGCTGGGCGCTCGACACTGCGGCGAGCGACAGCGAAAGCGTGGTGAGCACAGCGATGGCAAAGTACTTCATGCAATGGACTCCAGGATTCGAGACTCCTGTGAAGATCGGACAAAAGGTGTCGGATCATAGCCGAGGTTCGAAGTGGCGCGCTATGCCCTAACGGGAGGGCCGAGGTAGGCTGCTACACTTCCCGTTTCCAAAGGACTTCAATGAAGAACACCCTTGCACTGGTGATTTGCCTCGCCGCCGTTCCCTGCCTCGCGTGGCAGCCCGCAGCGCCTTCTCCTCAGGAAAAGGTGGCCGCCCTCAAGGAAGCGCTCGCCGCCAATCAGGCCGCGCTGAAGGGCTACACCTGGACCGAGTCCACGGAGATCAGCCTCAAGGGCGAGGTCAAGAAAAAGGAACAGAAGCTCTGTCGGTACGGCGCCGACGGGAAGGTCCAGAAGACGCCGCTCGGCGACCAGCCGGCGCCGAAACAGGAGCAGAGTGGCGGAGGCCGTCGCGGCGCCCGCCTCAAGGAGCATGTCGTCGAGAAGAAGGTCGGCGAGATCAAGGACTACATGGGCAAGGTCGCCGCGCTGGTGCAGGAGTACGTCCCGCCCGACAAGGACAAGATTCAAGCCGCGCAGAGCGCCGGCAATGTCTCGATGAAGCCGGACCCGGCCGCGGGAACCGCGCTGCTTGCCGTGAAGGACTACCTCAAGCCCGGCGACTCGCTCGCAATCGGCTTGAACATGGCCGCCAAGGCGCTCAGCAGCTACGACGTCGCGTCGTACGTCGAAGACCCGAAGGACGATCAGGTGACGCTCTCGGTGACGTTCGATCGCCTGCCCGATGGCGTCAGCTACCCGCGACAGAGCGTGCTCGACGTGAAGGGCAAGCAGATCAAGGTCGTCGTCACCAACTCGGGCTACGCGAAGAACGCGCAGTAGCTTGGGCGCGCCGTAGCTATGGCGCGGCCTGCGAAATCGTCACGGCCTGGTCGCGTATCACGATCGTCGTCGTACGCGCCGGACCTGCGTTGGCGGCGACGGTGAAGGCCACGGCGTCGTCGCCAGTCCGGGGCATGGGCGAGGTGATGGTGACCCAGGACCCCTTGGACGTCGCCGTCCAGACGCACCGGTCCTGCAGCGCGCCGCCGCATTCGATCGGATCGCTCTGCTGGAGGACATCAAAAGCGCCGATCCCGCCTGTCGCAGTAAAAGAAATGGCCGTCTTGCTGACGCCGTACGAGCAGCCGGCCTGGGACACGTGCACGTTCTGGCCGGCGGTGGCGGTCGGCCACCGCAGCATCACCAGGCCCTCTCGCGGCGCATCGTAATTGTCCGTGTAGGCGAGTGTGATCGTGGCGGTCCCGGACCCGCCCGACTTCGACACCGTGAGCCAGCTCGCGTCAGCTGAAGCGGTCCACGTGCACGCGTTCTGCGTCGTGAGTGTGGCGGTCAGATTGCCATGCGCCATACACGGCGCAAACGACACCGGCGCCACCGAGTACGTGCACTCGACGCTGGGATTTCTGCCGCTCTCGGTGACCGTGAACGTGCGCCCGGCGATCGTCAGCGTGCCCGTTCGAGGATTGGCGACAGTGTTGGCCATCACGTCGAAGTGCACCTCGCCATTGCCGCGGCCGCTGGCGCCAGACGCCACCTTGAGCCACGTATCGTTCGCAGCCGCCGTCCAGACACATGCGTCGCCGGCTGAAACCGTCACCTCGCCGCTGCCGCCGTTGGCGTTGAACGACTTCGCCTCGGGTGCGATCGCAAACGTGCACGGCGACCGTCCTTCCTGACGGATCCGGAAGGGCTGGCTCCCGACCATCAGCGTCAGCTCGCGTGACGTTTCAGCGCCGTTCTCGAGCACGGTGTATCGAACCGTCGCAGGCCCCGAGCCGCTCGCCGGCGACTGCAGCGTGATCCAATCCTGCATCCCGGTAATCGACCACGTGCACCCGGCGGCAGTGGCTACGTCGAATGCCCCCGAACCGCCAGGAGCGGAGAAGGCCTGGTCCTGCGGCGCGACGCCATAGGTGCAGACAGGTGTCGGACTCGATGGATTCGACTGGTCGCACCCCACGAGCCACACAACGAGCGCGAAGACGACGGCGCCGGCCGCCGTGAGAGATCCGGGGCGAGACATGGCAGGAAGCCGCATGCTGTGAGATGCAATGCCGGTTCCGCGCACGGCGGCAGGAATCGCCTGAGAACTTCGAGGGAGCGGGATTCTGTCAGCGGACAAGCGCGGGGAATCCCACATCGCGCCAGAATTTCCAGCTATGGATTCAACGCCGGCAGGAATACGTGCCGAGGCTCGCGCCGCGCTTCGACGCGGAGCCAGCGCGCACGGTCCGGCGAGGGGCTTGCATGCTGAGGGTCCCGACCCGCAGCAGGCGCTCGATCATCACTCGGCCGATTATCGATTCGGCCATTTGTTTCCTGAGATCGAGGTGCGCGGGCGTGACGACGATCACGGCACCATGCCGACCCGCCTGGCCTCCGCGAACTGCCAGGCCGGCCCGGACTTCACCATCCGCACGAGCGACAGCGAGTTCTGTCCCTCGAACATCTCGCCTTCGACTTCGAGGATGGCGGTGTCGCCGTGGAGCTGGCCTCCGGTGATCTTCATCTTCTTCCGCGCGATCCACGCGTTGAGCAAGTCGTTGGTGGACTTCGCCTTCTCGGCCGGCGTGTCGTAGTCGTTGTC
This sequence comes from Acidobacteriota bacterium, assembly GCA_046735235.1. Classification (GTDB taxonomy): domain Bacteria; phylum Acidobacteriota; class Vicinamibacteria; order Vicinamibacterales; family JAENWD01; genus JAENWD01. The sequence goes on from JBKPSY010000102.1 coordinate 24,349, forward strand.
GAACATCTTCAGCGCCGCCGGCCCTGACGCCGCCTTGATGGCGGGCCAGTTCTTGTTCGTCGCAGCCAGCAGCAGGCCCGAGAACGCCTTCCCCGGATCGCCTCCGCCCGCGGGGAGCGGAGTGCCCGCCGTGACGGCAGCCACGTCCGCCGCGAACTTCACGTCGACGCTGTAGGCCGTCCCGTCCATCGTCTTCAGCGGAGACGGCGAGAACAGCCGTCCCTCAACGCGTGTCGGTGTGTTCGTTGTGAGCGTTGCTTTCAGGCCGCTGCTCGTGTCGTCCATGTACTGCGTCATCGTCTTCGAGAAGGTGGCGTTCATGGAGACACTGCCGTCCGAGGAGACCCACAGCAGGATGTAGTTTCGGTCGCGAATTTCGTCGAGGTTGATGGCCGTCGCGTGCGGGTCAAGCTCAGCCGTGAGGCTGGAGATGTCGACCTGCACGTCGGTCAGGAGCAGCTCGACGCGGGACGCATGCGCGTGCCTGGAGTCGCGGACCGTGTATCCGGCGGCGAACTTGGGAGCGATCGTGCCGTTCTTGTCCGCCTTGAAGGTGCCGGACGCCGGACCGGCGGCGACAACCGTGGCAGTGACGAACAGCAGCGTCGCGGCGAACGGCAGGCACTTCATGCACGACCTCCAGTCACACGGCGCGTGGACGGCCGTATCCTGTCACAGGTCGCGACGGTCTCAGGGCGGTTTTCGGCTATTGTTGGTGGTCGGCTCCTCGCGGTTGCGGGGAGCCGTTGCGCAGAGGAGGCACCTTGAAGACTTCCGGACGGATTCTGATTGGGCTGGCCGGGATCGGCCTGCTGGCGCTGGCATCCACGCGGGTGATCGACGCGCAGACCAGCGGCGAGCCCTTGCGGATGACGGCCTTCGCCATCAGCATGAGCAACGTCGCGACCGGCGCCAACGCGACGGTCGACATCAACATCACCCGCTGGTCCACCGACGAGGAGCGCAAAGCGCTCATCTCGACGTTCCTCGAGAAGGGCCCCGACAAGCTGCTCTCGCTGCTCCAGAAGCAGAAGGACTGCGGCGTCATCCGGGTGCCGGGGTACATGGGAAAGGATCCCAACAACATCCGCATGGGCTGGCGGCTGCGCTACACGCGCCAGGTGCCGACTGATGAAGGCGGCCGCAAGATCACCATCCTGACCGACCGCTATATCTCGATGTGGGAAGCGCGCAACCAGCCGCGCTCGTTCGACTACCCGTTCACGCTCGTCGAGATCCGTCTCGACAAGGACGGCAAGGGCGAGGGCAAGGCCTCGGTCGCGACGAAGATCACCTTCGACAAGGACAAGAACCAGGTCGAGCTCGAGAACTACTCGAGCGAGCCGGTGCGTCTGAACAACGTGAAGGTCGAGAAGTAATCGCCGACCCACACACCAGTGCATGGACGAGGCCGGCCGATCGGCGCCGGCCTCGTCCCTAGTCTTCGAACCCGGCCCGAGAGATCATGCGAACCCATTCCTCGCTGCAGTCCGTCGTCGCTCTCCTCACGGCGGTGTCGTTTGCCGCCACCCCGTTTGCCGAAGCGATTGCCGCCGCGCAGGCGGCGCCGGCGAAGCCGTCGGCGGCGCCCGCCAAGCCCGTTCCCAGCGCGACGCCCGCCAAGCCTGCCGCCAGCGCGACGCCGGCCACGGCGGCCCCGGCCATCGACGGCGGCTGGCCGAAGGGGTCCACGACGCCGGCCGGCGCGCGCCTGACGCTCTACCAGCCGCAGGTGGCGAGCTGGGACAACAAGGAGCACATGGTGGCGTACTCCGCGGTGGCGTACGAGGTCCCCGGCGCGCAGAAGCCGATTCTCGGCACGGTGAAGTTCGAGGCCGACACCAGCGTCGCCATGGACAAGCGCCTCGTGAGCTTCGACAGGCTGAAGGTCAGCGAGATGAACTTCGCCTCGGCCACCCGCGAGCAGACGCAGGACATCGCGGCCGATCTGCAGACGTCGGTGAACGCGAAGCCCCAGCGCATCATCGCGCTCGACCGCGTGCTCGCCAACATCGACAAGAGCGCGATCATCCCGAAGAACGTCGAGGGCGTGAAGGCCGATCCGCCGAAGATCTTCTACAGCGCGACCAAGGCGATTCTCGTCGGGTTCGACGGCGATCCGATCTGGAGCCCGATCAAGGAGAACGATCTCAAGTACGTGATCAACACGAACTGGGACGTCTTCCAGGACGGCCCGTCGAAGACGCTGTACCTCCGCGACGGCAAGCACTGGTACACGGCCATGGCGATCGACGGTCCCTGGTCGCCAGCCGGCAAGCTCCCCGAGAGCTTCAAGAAACTCCCGCCCGACGAGAACTGGAAGGACGTCAAGGCGAACTACCCGGGCGACAAGATCGACGCGAAGAAGATGCCCAAGGTGTTCGTGAGCACGGCGCCTGCGGAGATGATCCTGATCGACGGCGCGCCGAACTATCTCCTTGTCGAAGGCACGAAGGACCTGCTCTGGATCGAGAACACTGAGAGCGACGTGTTCCGTGTCCAGAAGGACGGCCCGATCTACTATCTCGTGTCCGGGCGCTGGTTCTCGGCGCCGGACTTCAACGGCCCGTGGACGTTTGCGACGCCCAACCTGCCGCCGCAGTTCAAGCAGATTCCACCCGAGCATCCGCGTTCGCGCGTGCTCGCGTCGGTCCCGGGCACCGACCAGGCCAACGAAGCGGTGCTGCTCGCGCAGGTGCCGCAAACCGCGCGTGTGAACCGGAAGACGCTGAAGGCGCCTGAGGTCCAGTACCAGGGCGACCCGAAGTTCGACCCGATCCCCCAGACCCAGGTCGCGCGCGCCACGAACACCGACAAGGACATCATCAAGTTCGGTGAGGTCTACTACATGTGCGCCGATGGCGTGTGGTTCACGTCGAAGGCCGCGACCGGGCCGTGGGAGGTCGCCAGCAGCATCCCGAAGGAGATCTACGAGATCCCGCCGAGCTCTCCGTCGCACAACGTGACGTACGTCACCGTCGTCGAGGACAAGAGCGACGACGACTGGGTGACGTTCGCCGCAGTGGCCGGCTACACCGGGATGATGGTCGCGTGGGGTTGCGCGGTATGGGGCACGGGTTGGTACTACCCCCCGTACGTCGGCTACGGCGGCTTCTATCCTGTCTACTATCCGTACTACCGGTCCTATGGCGCGTCGGCCTGGTACAACCCCTACACGGGCGCGTATGGCCGCCGCGTGTCGGCGTACGGGCCCTACGGCGGCGTCACCGCCGGCGCCCGCTACAACCCGCGCACCGGCACGTATTCGCGCGGCGCGATGGCGTACGGGCCGTACGGCGCCCGCGGTGCCGGCTCGGCGTATAACCCGAGAACCGGCGCCGTCGCTCACACCCGTCAGGGGTCCAATGTCTACGGCAGCTGGGGCGCGACCTCGGTGCAGCGCGGCGACAACTGGGCGCAGACAGCCCGCGTCACCAATAACCGAACCGGGACGACAACGCGCGCGACGCGCACCGACAACGGCGGCGCCATTACGAGGAACGGCCCCGGAGCAGGCAACAACGGTTTCGTGGCCGGCAACGGCGACAACATGTACGCCGGGCACGACGGCAACGTATACAAGAAGAACGACGGCGGCGGCTGGTCGAAGTACGACAGCGGCAACTGGAACAACGTCGACCGGCCGGATAGCAATGTCAATCGCGACAGCGCCGCGCGCAAAGAAGGTGCGACGCGCACACGCGACTCCGGCACGTATCAGCGTAGCGGCGGCGGCAGCGCCGGGAGCTATCGCGGCGGCGGCGCTGGTGGTGGCTACCGCGGCGGCGGTGGCGCCAGAGGTGGCGGCGGGCGGAGACGCTAGAAGCCGCCGGGTGCAGGGGACAAGGTGCAAGGTGCAGGACGGCCCGTCCCCCTGCACCCCTGCAGCCTGAACTCTAGCCCCTTATGTAGTACCTTGCGCCCCGTGCGCCTGCTCCTGAACCTTGTCCTCACGGTCGCTGTTGTCGTCAGTACCTCAGCGGCTGAGCCTCCTCAATCATCGACTGCCTCGCGCGTGGATCCCTACGTCGCGCGACCGCGGCTCCTCGTCCTCACCGACATCGCCAACGAGCCCGACGACCAGATGTCCATGGTCAGGCTCCTCGTCTACTCGAACCAGTACGACATCGAAGGCCTCGTCGCGACCACGTCCACCTGGATGCGCCAGCGCGTCCGGCCCGACGTCATCCGGTCCGTCATCGACGCCTATGCGCAGGTGCAGCCGAACCTGCTGAAACACGAACCCGGTTTTCCCGACGCGGCAGCACTTCGCGCCGTCGTTTCGTCGGGCCAGCCGTCGTACGGGATGGAGGCGGTTGGCGCCGGCAAGACATCGGAGGGTGCCGCGGCGCTCGTGCGCGCCGCCGATCGCAACGACCCGCGGCCGCTCTGGATCGCCTGCTGGGGCGGCACCAACACGCTGGCACAGGCGCTGATGGACGTGCGCGCGTCACGCTCGGCATCCGAGGTCGACGCGTTCGTCTCGAAGATCCGCGTCTACTCGATCTCCGATCAGGACGACGCGGGTCCGTGGATCAGGAAAGAGTTCCCGTCGCTCTTCTACATCGTGTCGCCGTCCACGCCGGACGGCGAACAGTACTACGTGGCGACGTGGACCGGCATCAGCGGCGATCGGTTCTACCGCAACGCGCCTGGCGCCGACTTCACGACGTTCAGCGACGAGTGGGTGAACGCCAACATCCGACACCAGGGGCCGCTCGGCACGCTGTATCCAAAGCCGTGCTGCATTCATGAAGGCGACACACCGTCGTTCCTCGACCTCATTGGCAACGGCCTCGACGCGTTCATGAGCCCGTCGTGGGGCGGCTGGGGCGGGCGCTACGTGTGGCGTCAGCCGGCCGGCGAGCCGCGGCCGATCTGGACGCAGGGCGGCGACTCGTTTCCCGGCAACGACAACTCGCGCGACACGGTGATCGGCGTCGACGGAAAAACGTACACGTCGGATCAGGCGACGATCTGGCGCTGGCGCACCGCGTTCCAGCACGACTTCGCCGCGCGCATGACGTGGACGGTTGCCGATCGCGCGCACGCGAACCACAACCCGATTGCGATCGTGAACGGCGACGAGAGCAAGGCGCCGATCGTTATCGAGGCGATGGCCGGCACGCCGATTACGCTCGACGCGTCGGCGACGCGCGACCCGGATGGGAACAAGCTGAGCTTTGAGTGGTTCTACTACCCCGAGGCGGGCACGGGCATTCCGGGGCAACCCGTCTACGCCGGTGGGCTGCGCGCGGCGTTTGCGATGGGCGCCGGCGGGATCCTCTCGTCGCCCGATGGCGGGCCGCCTCAGCCGATGCCGCGAGTCACACTCGAGCACGCCGATGCGGCCCGCGCTACCGTGACGCCGAAAATCGCCGGCACTGCCCACGTGATCCTGGCGGTGACCGACGACGGGACGCCTGCGCTGACGAGTTATCGACGCGTGATTCTGAAAGTCAAAGCCCGGTAACAACGGATTCCCGCCGATTGCGCAGCTGAAGTCACGCCCGGCGCTGGCCACCGTCTACTACGAGTTGTGGCTCGTTCCTGCCTCCGCGCTATCTGCGATTTCCAGCTCCGAGTCAGCGGTGCGGCACGAGCACCGCCGCACCGCTGATGCTGCCTGAACGCAGGTCACCAAGTGCCTGGTTGGCGGCGTCGAGCGGGTACTCGGTCACCCGCGTGTGAATCGGGAGTTGCGCAGCCAGCGCGAGGAACCCCCTTGCATCCTCTCGTGTGAGGTTCGCGACCGAGCGCACGACGCGCTCTTCCCACAGCAACCGATACGAGAATGACGGGATGTCGCTCATGTGAATCCCTGCGCAGACGACGATGCCGCCGGGGACCGTGCGCGAGAGCGCTTCGGGCACGAGGCGGCCGACCGGCGCGAAGAGGATCGCCGCGTCGAGTGGCGAAGGCGGCGCTTCGGTCGACCAGCCCGCCCACGTCGCGCCGACCTCCAAGGCGAATTGGCGCGCCTCGTCGTCGCCGGGCGTGACGAACGCGTGGATCTCGCGGCCCTGCTGAACCGCGACCTGCGCGATGATGTGCGCCGCCGCGCCGAAGCCGTAGAGTCCGAGGCGCCTGCCCTCGCCAGCCATGCGATACGCGCGATACCCGATCAAGCCCGCGCAGAGCAGCGGCGCGGCATGCAGGTCGTCGTACTGCGGCGGCAGGTGAAACGCGAATCGCGCGTCAGCGACTGTGAATTCAGCGTAGCCGCCATCGATCTGGTAGCCGGTATACCGCGCGTTCGGGCACAGGTTCTCGTGGGCCCCAAGGCAGTACTCACAGACCCCACACGCATAGCC
>JBKPSY010000103.1:0-15491 GCA_046735235.1 Acidobacteriota bacterium
GGCGCAGCCGGCGAGTGGCGGAATGAGCGAAGACTATGCGATCGTGACGCGGGTTTTCGAACCGACCACGGAGAAGACGGTGATGTCAGTGGCCGGTATCGAGACGTATGGCACGCTCGCGGCAAGCGAGTTCGTCACGGATCCGCCGTATCTCGAGGCTGCGCTGGACGTCGCGCCGCCGGATTGGCGGCGAAAGAACGTGCAATTCGTCTTGGGCACGAAAATCATCGATGGGACTCCCGGGCCACCGCGGATACTGGCCGCTCAATTCTGGTAGGTAGGAAATCGATCGCTGCAGCGAACAACTCGGGCTCTTGAACGATGCTGCGGCAATGCCAGATATCCCCCAAAGCTGAACCCGACCACGTCGATGTGCGGGGCATCCACCGACATCAGGCCCTTCAGGTAATCGACGCCGGTCGTGATGTCCGCGATCATGTCGTCATCGTGACGGAATCTGGCCCGCTTGTCTCCAAAGCCCGTGCTGCCTTGGTAGTTGGGCACGAGCACCACAAAGCCCTGGTCCACGAAAAACTGGATACGCCGATCACAACCCGTACATGATGCGCGTCCCGTCATGGGACCAACGCGGGTGGATCGGGATGTCGGTCGGTGGGCTCGTGACGGCGACGTTGAGCTCGTCTGCGGATGGCGGTTCGGAGTTCGTCGGTGGCTTTCGCCCCCCGTAAGGATTCGGCCCCTCCTCCAGCGGGGAGCGCTCACGAGAGGCGCTCGAACCCCATACGCGATCTGGCGTCGATCTTGCCGCACGCCTCCTCCTGCGCCTGTCACGTTGTCGACGAACTACGACAGCCCCCCGGGTGACGAGCCGAGCGGATTGGAGGACGCGACCACGCGAGGTGAAAGAGAACGACACCGTGTACCCATCGTGATGAAAAGCGATTTCCTCGGGAGGGACTCATGTCAGAGATCGGAGATGTCAGCGGTACTGCATTTGTCGTCGCTGAATACCGGGCAGAAGAAAATCGGGAACCCACCCCCATCTATCAGGATCCGGTGGTCAGCCTCTTCCTCAGTGACGCGAGCCGCCGGGCCGCCGATCGCGTCTCCTCGCGCTTTCCGGCGGTCAAGGACATGGTCAAGACGCGGACCCGTTACTTCGACGACATGCTGGAAGCCCAGATCGCGGCCGGGATACGCCAAGTCGTGATTCTCGGGGCCGGGCTCGACACGCGTGCCGTTCGCAAGCAGTCAGCCGAGGTGCGGTTCTTCGAAATCGACGATCCGGCAACGATGGAACTGAAGCGGCGCTGCTACACGGACGCGCGAATCGACGCCGATGTGACGCTCATTCCAGGCAACTACGTCACAGATGGCCTGATCGACCTACTACGGTCGCACGGCTTCGAGTGCGACGTGCCGACGTATCTCATCTGGGAAGGCAACGTCATGTACATGTCTCTGGCGACCGACAAGGAGACGATGCTGCATCTAAGGCGGCACGTGAATCGGTTCCGGTTGTCGTTCGACTATCTCACCCAGTCGGTGATCGCGAAGACTACGGGCGACGCGGGCCTTACGATTCTCGTCGAGAGCTTCGAAGCGATGCGCGCGCCCTGGCTGTCCGGCATCGATGATATCCACGACATCGCTCGCGAACTGGGCATGCGGGTGATCGAGAATTTTACGACCGGCGAGCTGTACCGGAAGTATCGTGGCCATCCGGCCTCTTCGCCGATCTTCCAGCACTACTCGATCTGCACACTTGAAGCCTCGTGAGGATCCCGGCCGATCAGAAGCTATTTGGAGACGGAGCAGAGCCAGCCTCTCAACGGGTGACGGATCTCGCCGGCAGTGAAGAATCGCGGTCAATCTCTTCCGACCGCAAGCAGGTGGCGTTCCATTCCGCCTCGTAGCATAAGGCTTGGCTGGACAGCGGTTCGAAGCGCCACGTGCGTCACGAAGGTGCGGTGGATTGCCCGGACAAATGCGCCAGGGTTGTGTGCCGGGTGGCTCGCCACTCACATCTTCGCGCGGCCAGTTGCTGGTTGGTCTTCATGTAGTAGGCAGCGAGAATCTCGCAGCCTTCCGGCACCAGGCGCTCGTCCCCATCCATCGCCGCTTCGACGAGCGCAATGCCGGCCGGCTCCAAGCGATCCAGAAGCACTCGACCAGTTGCCACGCCCGCTGCGGAATGCCCCTGTTCCGCGGCCAACCGATAGATTGGCAGCGCCTCGTCCGAGCCACGAAGCCATTCGACGAGCCTCGCGCGCTCGAACACTTCGTCAGGGGTCGGCGTCTCGATCGCGGCAAGGCGTTCGAGCATCGTCGTCCGCTCGACGTATTCCGCGCGATGCTGGCGCCACAAGTCGCCGTACCGCGCCATCCATCGCTCATCCAGCCGCTGCGCGAGCACCTCGAGCTGCGGACCGAGCAGCTCGTGCCCTGCCGAGCGTGCCATCGGTGGAGGCACGCGCGCGGTCTGGCCGAATCGAGCCAGGCGCTCACGAAGCGACGGATGCGTGTCATCGGACTCGGTATCGTCGGCGAGGAGCGACTCCACCAGATCACTCGACGCCTGACGTGCGTTCCACGTCAGCATCTCCGAGTACGGGCGCGGGGGCACAGCCGCTGTCTGGTAAGCCGCCTGAATGGCCGGCCAGTGCGTGTCGTCTGCGAACCGCTCTCCCGATTCGAAGACAACCAGCGCATCCGCCGCCGCGCGACTGCCGGCCACCGTCATGGCGACGCGATCGGCCACGAGCTCGTGGCGGCGGGACACTTCCGCAGAAGCCGCCTTCAGCCGCGGCTCATACCACCTCAGGATCCAGTACACGTAGACGGGAGTGGCCAGCCTCCTGTCGAGCGCCGTTCGAAGCGCGAGCCAGCTCGCCCGCGTACGGTAGACCCAGGACGCAAAGGGATCGTGCGCACTCGAGAAGTGCGCGAGCTCGTGCGCGATGACGGCGCGCAGTTCGTGCAGCGACAGCGTCGTCAGCACTGGGAATCCGAGCACCAAGGTCCTTCGGCGCCGAAGCCACCACGATGGCGTATCGACCGCGGCACTCGCTTGGAAGCCACCCGTCACAGTGATGCCATCCACGGGGGGCGCGGCGACAGCGCGCCGTATCTCCTCGACGAGCTCGTAGAGCGCGCCTGCCTCGGATCGCTCGAGCGGGAGACCTTCCGGCGCGCGGACCCTGAAGAAGCTGGCTCGAATCGCACTTGCCGTCGTCCGGAGCAGCGGCAGCGTCGCAAAGACGGCCAGCAGTCCGATAATCGGCCTGCGCGAGAACAGTCCCCACAACAGCAGCGCGAGCTCGGCGACGAAGACCGCGATGATCCCGGCCAGATAGAGCTGCCCCTCGATGATGACGAGCAGGAGCTTCATCGGTCGTCGTCATTCTCCGCAGGTACGCCGAGCTTTTCCAGCGCGTCGAGTACTTCCTCGGTCACTTGGTGATCGGCGTCCAGCCCGAGCGCGCGTCGATAGCTGCGCGCGGCCAGCACCGTGTCTCCTCTGCCGGCAAGCGCATGTCCGAGGTTGGCGTGCGCCATCGGCAGGTGAGGGTCGAGTGTCAAGGCGTACGTGGCATCAGCCACCGCATGATCGTGATCGCCCTTCAGGTAGTAGGCGTAGGCACGGTTGGAGTAGGCGATCGGGTACTTCGGCCTCAGAGTGACAGCGCGCGTGTAGCTTTCGATCGCGGCATCGAGCTGGCCTGTCTTCTGATACGCGGTGCCGAGATTGCTGAACGCCGTCGAGAGCTTCGGATTCACCGACGTCGCGTGCTTCAGCGCCTCGATCGCGCGATCGAAGTTCCCCTGCCTGATGAAGTCGACACCGCGATTCATGTGCGCCTCCGCCGCGCGAGGCAGCAGCTCGGTCACCTTCCGGAAGTCGGCGTCGGCCGAATCATCGTGGCCGGCCTTCGAATGCGCGATCCCGCGCAGGTTGTACAGATCGGCGGATCGCGGGGACAGGCCGATGGCCTCGTCCAGGTATTCGATAGCCTTTGCTGTGAAGTTCTCGTTGTGAAGATAGAGCGTCGCCATCTTCGCAAGGCCGTTGGACCGGGTCGAAATCATCGCCATCACGATCGTGATCGGCACCATGAAGACCGACGCCGCCATCGTGCCCGTGAACGCCTCTGACCAGGGCGGATTGGTGCTGGCGTCGAACCCGCGCTGAACTCCGCTCGCCGACCACGTGCTGATTGCGCCGAGGGGGAGCGCGGCCATCAGCCATGCATCCTCGTTTGACGTGAAGGCGGACGTCGGATTGACGGATGCATGCATCAATCCGATGAACAGGCCGCCACCCACGACCACGATGTAGTACACCCACGTCGTGTCCATTCGGCCCGCCAGCACCGCCACCATCGCCAGAAGAAACGACCAGAAGAACGAGAAGAGGGCCTGTGGCGCGGCCGCCGGGCCGATAAGCCGCACACTGACCGGATGGAGCGCGCGGAGCACCAGCGCGCCGCCCGCCAGGTAGCCGGCGAAGACCGCCCATGAGGATCGGACCTCGTCGCTGAAGGTGAAGCCGCCGAACGCTCCCGCAACGACTGACACCAGGATGATGTAGGCCGCACGACTGCCGCGTGATCTGCCATCGAGCAGCGTCGGTTCGAGCACCTTCGCTTCGGCCAGCAGCTCGCCGTCGTCGACGTGAACGCTGAGGTCGTTGAACCACTTCGCCGGATCTTGCGATCGCATCGGTAGACGCTGAATTCTACGACCGCGGCACTGTGAAACCTAACTTTCGACTGAACCAGCGAATGGGGTCTCGGCTCCGTGGACGCACGAAGAGAGCGAGCGGAATCGAACCTGGCAACCCAGTGCGGTGGAACCACTTGGGATGTTTTTCGTGATTGGCTGGGAGGCAGGGATTCGTGCTTGCTCGCGGCGCGCCGCAGGCGTGCCGCGGCATGCACTAGAAACCTGTCGAGCGGCCAACGAGCGACGGAAGGGAGCGAAGTTGGCTTGGGTGTTAGGGACGATTTCCGCAACTGGTTGTTGGCGGCGTGACGCCGTCCGCACTATCCCGGTTCACATGCTAGCATCGCCGCGTGGTGGGCTCGCGCTGGACCCCGTGCCTGACGTTTCCGGCCGCAGCAGCCCTTCTGGCCAGCCTCTCGGCGCAACCACAGCCGCCCGATGCGTGGCGATCGCTGTTCGAACGACACCGCTGGTTCGAGCTGCGCGATGCGATCGCCGGCCGGCCAGCGCCCCCGTTGTATCGCGGCGCCATTGCCGCGGCTTTCAATCGGAGTGACGAAGCCGAGCGCAACTTGCGTGCGGCCGTGCGTGCGGCGACCACCACGCGCGCAGCGAACGAGGCGCGCGAAGGCCTGGCCACGCTTTATATGCGGCTGGGGCGTTCGGCGGCTCTGGCAACGATCATCGATGAGGCCGTCGCCGCGGACGGCGCCAGTGAGGATCTCCGGGCGGGGCAGAAGACCTTCGCGGGCTTTCGAGGGGTGCCGGATCAGCGTGTTACCCGACGCGGCGCGGCCCGCCCGTTTGCGTGTCGCGTCACGGCGAACGGTGTACGCATGCCGGCCACGGTCAACGGGCGGCCGGTCGAGTGGTTGTTCGATACCGCATTCAGCCACACGTCACTCACGGAAAGCGAGGCGCGGCGCCTCGGCATCGCCGTTCATGGTGGAACGGGCACGGCCGGTGACTTCACCGGCGCGTCTGTCTCGATTCGGACCGCAGTAATCGCGCGACTCCAAATCGGAGACGCCGAGTTGTCGGACGTGCCGGCGCTCGTCTTCGACGATACCCAGGAACCGTGGCGAGGTGAAGAGCCCGGCAAACAAGGGACACTGGCGCTACCGATCGCCCTCGCCTTGGGCGGTGTCGGCTGGACGGCTACCGGGCAGTGTCGGGTCGGCGCCGTCCGCGCCGCACAAGCTCAATCGAGCGAGGTTGCGTTCGATGGCGCGACACCGGTCGTCCGCGTCCGAATTGGCACACGCGCATCGACCTTCGTACTCGACACTGGCAATCAATCGGGCTCGCAGCTCTGGCGGGCATTTTCGAGGGACTTCCCCGAACTTGCTGCAACGGGTAGGAAGTCCGTTCGGACGCTGCAGCAGATCGGCGGCACGACGGCGGAGGAGATCGCGGCCATACCTGAACTCGCCTTGCGCGTCGGCAGCGGCGAGCGTGTGCTTCGACCCGCGAATCTATTCGGCCCAACAGTTGGGGATGACTTCAACCACGGTCTTTTGGGTATGGACCTGATCGGTCAGTCCACGGCGGTGACGCTTGATTTTCGTTCTATGCGCATCAGCCTGCGCTAGTCAGGATTCGTGTCGACCTGCGCTTTGAGGAGCAGGGGCAGACGTCTGGAGACGGTTCAAGGTTCGCGTCGTCACTCGCGGCCCTTGTAGCCACCCCGACTAGGAATGCCTCTTGCGGTGTCTAACCTCGCGTAGAGGCATCCCGATGCGCCTTTTACACCAATGCGCGGTCCTGCTGCTGGCCGTTGTCGGCGCGCGCACCATTTTCGCTCAAGACAGTCGGCTGACGATTCCCGAAATCGTTGCGAGGGGCTGGGGCATGAACGCCGCTCGAGGCTGCGGAGTGGCACCTTCTCCACCGCTGTCCGAGGTGCTCCGCCAGACCGATTTAGTGGTTGCTGGCACTGTCGGCGAACCCAGCAGCTATCTGTCCGATGACCAGCGGGACATCTACACCGATCATGCGCTGACTGACACTCGCGTCTACTACCAGCGCCCGTCGTCCCGCCCAACGCTCCGACTTGAAGTGCCCGGCGTTCCGCCGGAGCCGCCCATCGTCGGCATCACCGAACTAGGGGGAACGGCAACCGTGAGCGGGCGACCGTTCACCGAAGACGTGTCTTATTCGGGCGTGAAGAAGGTTACCTCCGGCATGACGGGACTCTTCCTGCTGAAGCGTCGGGGGAATCGCCATTGGCTGACGAGCCCGGTATTCGGGGCGTTCGAGGTCGTCAACAACCGGTTGTCGCTTCTCGCGGAGCGCCGCGACTTCGCACCGGAATTGCGCGACCTGCCTGCTGAGATCGCGATTAAGACGATGCTCGACATTCTTCGTCAGCAGGAGCAGTGACGGGCATCAAGGAAATCGCGATCCGGAGCAAGATCACGCTTGTCGTCTTGTGGCTGGCGGGACTCGGGACCGTATGTTCAAAGACGGTCTGGGCGGAGTGCGTCACCCGGACCGCCATCACTCTTCGACGCAGGTCATCCAGTGCGCCATCATCGGTATCGGCGAAGGGCGAGTAGCAGCGGGACTTCCGGATGTCGTGGGGCTTCTCAAGCCTATTCCACATTCGCCGGCGGTGGCCCGACTTCGGCCTGCTCCTCATGCGCCTTGTTGTCGGCTCGGTCCTTCTTCTAGATGCTGGTCCGCAGCTTTGGAGCAAGCCGCCGTTCACAGCCACGCTGACCTCGCTGTCCCTGGCGGGAGCGGGACTGCTTCTTCTCGCAGGGCTCTGGACGCCGCTGGCCGGAACGGTCGTTGCACTGATCGAGATCTCGCGCATTTTCACGATTGATAACGACCCAGTGGTGCGCCTGTTGATTGGAACAGTGGCTGGCGCTCTGGCGATGTTGGGACCGGGCCACTGGTCAGCCGACGCTCAGTTTTTTGGATGGAAGCGCATCGACGCACCGCCTCGCCACGCTGAAGGCTCGAAGGTGCTGAATCCGAATCATCCGCTCACTTCGATCCCGCCTTCGCGGCCAGACTCTCCGACAACCAGCCGGTAACTGGGTCGATCGCAGGCCGCAGACGCCGAACGGCATCAATTGGGCAGTGTCACCGCGACGGCCCAGGCCCGAAAGGGTACACGGTAAGAACCCGAACAAGTCGTCGCGCTGACGATTTTTGAGCGGGTGAATGCGCCCGAACGGAGCTTGTGAGCCTGCGGCAACAACGCCAGAATCGGCGATGACAGGGAGGTTACGTCATGCGCCGGTCGAATCGTATGAAGCGGATTATCCGTGAGCAATGGACACACTTTCTTTCCTCCCACGCGCGGACAGAGACGGTGAGGTTCCGGCCTCGCGGGTCACGGGGAACGAGTCCTGAAAGAAGCGCTCGCTCGACAGGTCACGTCCCACTCGAGGCGGGATGCCCGCTCGACACGACTCCGCGCGGGTAGGGACGGTAACGGCACGACGATGAGTCTCTTTGACAACGCCGCAATTGTTCCCGCGTTGGCGGCCATCGGGGGCTCAGTCGTCGGCGCTTTGGGTTCAACCGTCAACGCCTGGATCGTCCAGCGGCATCAGGATCGACGGGAACTCGTCGCAAAAAGGATCATTCACCTCGAGCGGCTGTACGCAGCCTTCATCAACGAGAGCGCGCGGCTGCTGGTCGATGCGCTGCAGCACTCGCTCGAGAATCCCAGCACGCTCGTGCCAATTTATGCATTGATCAGCCGAATTCGCTTGAGCTCCTCGACTGCGGTGATCGAGAGCGGGGAAGGACTGATAGCGACCATTCTCAAGTCCTATTCCGAACCTAACCTCACGACGGACCAAATTCAGTCCGTGGCGAGCACGCACAAGGATGACCTGCAAGAGTTCAGCATCAGGTGCCGGCGAGAACTGGAATCAGTCGAAGACCGTTTCTAACAGTGCTTCCATCGCGTCGACGGGCGCGAACCTCTTCGCGGCCGAGCGTGTGCCGCGCAACACGTCCAGCAGTGTTGCCTATGCCGCCGCGGCGGCCGCCGCGCTGCTTCCGAGCAGGTGCGGCATCTTCATCATGACTAGAACCGCTCCGCGGCGCTCTCGCTCACGGCCCCACAGCTCCTGGTCCTGCGCGCAGCAGTCTGCGATCGTGAAGTGCTCGTGGTCGAATGCCGCATTGCACTCGACCATGACGCAGTCGATGAAGAACGTGCCCATGTCGCACCTTTCTGTCGGCCGTCAGCCGAGGGACCAACGCCGATCCCGACATCAAGGCGCATTCCACTCCGACTCGAGCCCGATCCGCAGCGAATTCACGCACGCGTCCTTGAGGACTGTGCGGCAGGCCGCACGATGCGTGTCCGTGCACACCAGAACGAGAGTGCGGCCTGTGACTTCTGTCTAGACATCGCTCGCGGGTCGGCACGGTTGCTGCAACGTGAAGAGCGCAACGAGAGGCACCGATGCAAGCACACGTCAACGTCGCTCAGAGTCACCCGAGCCTGGATTGGACGGATTCGCGGGTATTGGCGAACGGACCGCAGACCATTGCGGTGGTCGACGGGAATGCCACCGTGGTGTCGTCCATCGACACCGCCATGGGCGCCGCGTGCCACACCGTGCTGCTGCTCGACACGCGCGCGCACGCATATACCGACATCAGACGATTGCAGCCCAGCCTCGTCGTGGTCTGCATCCACCTCGATAACCCCCGGTCAATTCAA
This sequence comes from Acidobacteriota bacterium, assembly GCA_046735235.1. Lineage (GTDB taxonomy): Bacteria > Acidobacteriota > Vicinamibacteria > Vicinamibacterales > JAENWD01 > JAENWD01. The sequence goes on from JBKPSY010000103.1 coordinate 9,383, forward strand.
CTGCTCACGATGCTCAAGATGGATCACGAAACAGGGAGCATACCGGTGACTACCATCGTGGTCGATAGCGACGACGATGTCGACGCTGCCGAGGATGCTGACGACGCCGAAGACGTGGCATGCGGTGAACTGCCAACGAGTGTCTGGGTGAACTGACCGTCTCTCTGTGCGGCCGTTTCGGGTGAAGTCGCCGATGGGCCCGCACAGGTGTGGCGGCTCGCGATGTCACCTCGATCCGCGTGCCGGCGCCTGAAACCACTCGGCGGCGCGCGGCTGTTCCACCGGCATTTGCGCAGGACCTGAGCGACCGTGTCGCGCTCGATCGTGCCGAGATCGGTCGACACGGCCCCCGTGGCTTCCCCGTCGGTTCGATCGCGGCTGCTCCTCCCCGATGATCCCGTCTTCGCACAGAATGGCCGCGCGTTCGAGCGCGTCACGGAGCTCGTGGACGTTGCCTGCCAGTGGTACCGAAGCAGCGCCTGCCGGGCGGCGCGGGTGAGGCCCGCCGGCGGTCGGGCGAAGCATTTGCCGGCGTCCTGCAGCAACGCCTCACTCAGCGGCAGGAAGCCGGCGGCGGGGCGTCGAACTCACCAACGTGGAAATCGACGCGCTCGCTGAAAGGGAGCGCCGCTTCCGGTCGATGGAGGCCGAGTGGATAGACGCGCGGCCTCAACGCTGTCGCCTGGTTGGTGGAGAACGGAAGCGCACGTGCGGGGAAGAAAAGCGTCTTACCGAGCGGCTCGCGGTGCTAACCCTCGGCCGAGCTCGAGCTGCATGTCGGCGACGAGCCTATCGACAGTGGCCCGCACGGCGGTCGTCAGGCCGTTCACCACACCCGGCACCTCGCGTTCAGCGACGGGCACTCGTTCGGTTGCCGTTCGACTCCAGACCACGGCTCGGGTTCGGGTGTCCACCAGCTGCGCGGAGATACTGCAAACGGCGGTAACGTGGCGAGCTTCGTCGACTTCCTCGAGCTGCTCGAGCGTGCCGCTCAGCACGAAGTCGGTGGCCATGCGAGACGAGTTACCGGATACGCTCGCGAAGAGCGACCGCGCTTGCACACGGTCCGTCAGATACTGCGCAATCATCGTCTGAGGACTGACGGCCCAACGGTGGTATTGGTAGAAGCCGACTTCCGATGGCGTCGGACGATAGACGATGCGGCCCTCGCAGAGATAATCGGGACAGCGCAACTCCTGGATCGCGAGAGTACCGATGCCGCGTTCCGGCGCCGGCGCCTGAGCCGATGGCTCGAAGGTCAAAATGTAGTGCGCGGGATAGCGGGCGCTGCCGCAACCGCCGATGGCCAACGCCCCGATAAGGGCGAATGCGGCGCGCAATGCGCCTTCGCGTCTGTTCGTCATCTCGGTACCGTCCTGTCCCCTGGCTGCGTCGTCCGAATGAGATTCCACGGGCGCTCCTTGAGCGTCTCGCTCAGGAGCCGTACGTTCTCGGACGCCGTTCGCAGCGACCGCATCGTTTGCTGGATGTCGTCCTCGTTGTCGCCGACCACGCCCCGCACGCTGTCGACGAGCGCTCGCGCGTTCTCCAGCGTGCGCTGCAACTCAGCGAGATCGTGGGTCAGCGGCTCGCGAACGGCATCTACGGTGGTGCTGACGTTGGTGACCGTATGGTCGAGATTGGTCACCACAGGCTTGATTGATACAACGAGGTCGTCCGCGTGCCCCGTGAGCGCCGTCAGACGTTCGGTAATGCGGGCGATCTTTGGCGACTCTCGCCCGACCATCGTGTTCAGTTCAGCGAGCGTGCTCTCGATCTGCTTCTGGTTCTTCGCTCCGGTGATTTCACGCAGGTTCGCGAGCGTCGTCCGGGCCTCTCCGGCGATGGCCGGCACTTCGTGTTTGAGAAGCGTCATTACGTCGTTCGCGCTGTCGGCCAGCGTCGCAATGCGCGCCGCAATCTCAGTCTGGCTGACTGCTTCCTGCGATCGCACGGACTCGCCCGGGCCAAGGCGCCGGGCGTGGTTGCTTCCGCTGGTGAGGAAGAGCGCCGGGCTGCTCATGAGGGTCACGCCGCCGACTCGCGCAATGGACTCCTCGTTGACCGCAGTACCGGCCCTGACCGTGAACGTGACCTCGATCCGGGTCGGGTCGGACGCTGATGGCCGCACCGACTCCACCTGCCCGACGCGGATGCCCGCAAACAACACCGGGGTGCCGTCGGCGATGCCACCGGCGTAGCGCAGGTACGTTGTGTAGGCCACTTGTCCACCCACGTCTTGCGTCGTGCGCACGAAATACACGGTCGCGCCGAGGACCAGCAGGCTGACGATGACGAAGACGCCGACTTTGGCTTCAAGAGTCATGATGAATCCGTCGCAGGAAAGCGGCCGCGAACCCGTCGGCCGCGTCTCGCGGTCCGGGGTCGGGTGTTCGCTCCAGAAACTGGCGGGCTCGCGGATGATGCGTGGCGAGGAACTCCTCGCGGGTACCCACGGCAACGAGCTCCCCATCGTGCAGGAGCGCGATCCGATCGCCGATGTGCAAGGCGCTCTCCATCGCGTGGGTGACGACGAGGACGCTCATGCCGAAGCCGTGCTTCAGAAACAGAATGAGCTCGTCGAGCCCGGCTGCGACAATCGGATCGAGTCCTGCCGAGGGCTCGTCGAATACGAGGAGATCGGGATCGAGCGCCATCGCCCGGGCGACCGCCGCGCGCTTCTTCATCCCGCCCGACAACTGGTGAGGCAGAAAGTCGCTCTCGTTCGCCAGGCCGACGGCCTTGAGCTTCATCCAGACCATGAGGGCGATGATCGGATCGGCCAGTTCCGTCAACTCCTGGAGCGGCAGCGCGACGTTCTCGCCGATCGTCATCGAACTGAACAGCGCCGACCCTTGAAATGCGACGCCGATGCGTCTGCGAACCGGCGTCAACTCGGCCGCGGCACACGTGGTGATGTCCACGCCGTTCACCAGGATCGTGCCGGCGTCTGGTTTCGCGAGACCCAGCACCTGTCTCAGCAGGGTCGTCTTTCCCGATCCGCTCCCGCCGAGCAGCACGAAGATCTCGCCGCGGTAGATGTCGAGGTCGACCCCGTGCAGCACCTGCCGCTCGCCGTAGCTCGCCGAGAGGCCTCTGATCGAGATCACCGGGTCCTTCGCCGACGTGGTGAACGGTGTCATCCGCCTGCGCTCCATCCCATCAGGTAAAACGTCGCCGTCGCCACGAGATCCGCCACGATGACGAGAAACGCGGCCTTCACGACCGCCGCTGTGGCCGCCGTCCCGACCGCTTCCGGTCCACCGCGGGCGCGTAACCCTTCCATGTAGCCGACCTGCACGACGATGGTCGCGAAGATCGCGCTTTTGATGAGCGTGAGCCAGACGTCACGCAGCAGGATCGCATCAACGACTTCGTGGAAGTACACGCGTAGACTGATACCGGTGCTCGACCACAGGAACACATACCCCGCAAACACACCGCAGAACGTGCTGAGCACCGTGAGGCACGGAACCGTAATCAACGCGCCGAGGTATTTTGGGGCGAGTATGAATTCGACGGGATCGAGCCCCATCACCCGTAACGCGTCAATCTCTTCGGTCACCACCATCGTGCCGACTTCCGCGGCAATCGCCGACGCCGTGCGCCCGCTCACTGCCAACGCCGTGATCAGCGCACCCAATTCCCTGGTAAAGCTGATCGCCACCAGGTCGAGAACGAAGTTCACCGCGCCAAAGCGGCGCAATTCCGCCGCGCTCTGCAGCGCCAGGACGTATCCAATGCAGAAGGCCATGACGGCTGCCATCGGCAGCGCGTCGGCGCCGATCGTGAGCATCTGCTGCACCGTCGCGCGCCATCGCCGCCGCCTGCCAATGAGAGGCCCGACGCGCGGCAGCCTCAGCGTGGCCTGCCATGACTGCAAAGCCAGCGTGCCGACCTCCTCGGCGCCGCGTATCGCGGAGCGACCCACCCGCTCGACTGGCGTCACGTGAACTGCACCTCGTATCCCAAAGCGAGAAAGATGTGGTCCAACTCCGTGGCTTCCGCCAGGGCTCTCGCTTCGCCTCCGAGACCGATCACGCCGAGGCGCACCCTCTGTTTCGACGCCAGCATCGCTGCCTCGAGCAACGTCGCGATCCCGGACGTGTCCAGATATCGAGCCGCCGTGAAATCGATGACGACCCCGGCGGGCTGCGCTACCCCGATCGCTTCGTGCAACACCTGCCGTAGATGAGGAGATGAATCAACGGTCACACGGCCCGTGACGATAACGACGGTTTGAGCGCCCGCCCTCCGGGTTTCGACGGACAGCTCGTCCGCACTGTCAGACGCGGCCATTGCTGCTGCTCCTGGTCAGAAGAGGCTCTCTTGATGAGGGCCGGAATGGTCGGAGTCAGTTGCAGCTGGATGCGCCACTTCGGACCGCCAACGTTCGGACGAACCGGGTAGTACTGCACCTGGTCCTGCACGAGCGTCGGCGTACGCCCGACCTCACTGCAGGCTAAGGCAAGGCTGATGCCGACGCGGTTCCACGAAACGCTCGGCATCGAGCACGCCGCCCGCGTCCGGGTGCGCGCAATCACACGCCCCGCCTGCACACACACAGCCAGTCCTAACGCGATCGCGAATAACCGGCGCATAATACGCCCGGCGCTCGCGGCACTGACTCGCCGCGGCTTGCAGCCCGCACCGATTCGAGCTAGAACTCCAGACGATCGCTCGATGACGACCGCACCGACACCGCCTGCAACGCGTCCGGATCGTTCGTGGTGTGGACTCGCATTGATCGTGCTTGTGGTCGCGTCCGGCGCCCTCCCGGCTGCCGCGCAGCCTGGGGGGCCCCGACGTCCGCCCTCCGTCCCGTTCACCGCCGAGCCTCCGGTGCGGGATCTCCGATTCACCCATCTCACCACCCGCGATGGACTGTCTCAAGGTTACGTGACGGATGTCATCCAGGACCGCCGCGGGTTCATGTGGCTCGCGACGCGCGATGGTCTCAACCGGTATGACGGCAACACGTTCGTCGTCTTCAAGCACAACCCGAACGATCGGGAGACTTTGAGCTCCAACTTCATTCAAGCTCTCGTGGAAGACGAACAAGGCTGCCTCTGGATTGCAACGAACAATGGATTGAACCGGTTCGATCCCCGCAGCGAACGCGTCACTCGCTATCTCCACGATCCCGGGAATCAAGATTCTCTCGGCGGTTCTTATGTGAATACCATCGCCCGAGATGACCGCGGTCACATCTGGTTGGGCATGCAGGACGCCGGGCTCGATCAGTTCGATCCCGGGACCCGAAGGTTTACGCATTACCGAAACGACGACGAGGGACAGTTTGTTGGCACGATCACCGACGTCATCGCCGGTCGTCATCGTGACATCTGGTTCGTCGGTGACCGCGGTCTGTTCCATCTCGACGAACGGGCAGGACGGGTTACACGGCCAGCTGGAATCCCGGAACACCTGAGCGCAGACAGTGTGTATGAAGGCCCGTCCGGCAATGTGTGGCTGCTGACCCACTCGCCGATCGTCGGGCTTGTCAAATACGACGCGCAGGCCGGACGATTCCGCGAATTCCCCTTTTCTACTGCGTCGCAGGAGGCGCTGGCGTCCGGCATCGGGGGCTCGTTGGGCGGAAAACTCGTGGCGGACGGCCAGGACGGATTATGGGTGCGGTCGAGCCAGGGGCTCTACTACTTCGACCGGCGAACGGAACGCTTCGCCTACCGATTCCGGCACGATGAAAGCGACCGCGACAGCCTCGACACCAACGCCATCCTGTCTGTCTATCGCGACCGCAGTGGCGTGCTGTGGCTGGGAACCGAGAACGAGGGAGTCGACACGCTCAATTTTCGCCAGGAACAATTCGTCCATTACAAGCACCGTGTCCAGGAGCCCGATAGTCTGTCACCTGGGAGGGTCAAGGCGATTCATCAAGATCGTGACGGCGTTCTGTGGGTAGGCTTGTTCCCCCGGGCTCTCGATCGGCTGGAACAAAAGACGGGTCATATCGTTCATTACACACCGGACCCGGATACGCTCGGCACGGGCACAAACGTCGACAGTCTTTACACCGACACCGCGGGTAATCTCTGGGTCGGGGGCGGGGGTTCCGGCCTGGCGCGCCTCGACCCTGGGAGCGGCC
>JBKPSY010000104.1:0-9179 GCA_046735235.1 Acidobacteriota bacterium
TCGCGCTCACCGAGCCGCTTGGCTGCATCGTCCACTCGACGGATCTGCTGCTGAAATCGGCGACGAGGTATCGCTTGCGGGACGCTGACCCTGCGCATCGAGTGAACACCGTGGTGATTTTCGGCGGCGGGCCGGCGGGACTGCTGTTCACGCAGTACTTGCGATCGGGCCTGGGGTTCGAAGGCGTGATCGTGGCCTCCGATCCGAATCCGCTGAAGCGCTCGCTGGCCGCCTCGATGGGGGCGGCGCCAGTGGATCCGACCGCCGAAGATCTCGCCACGAAAGTCCTGGAGCTGAGCGGCGGGCGGCGCGCGGAGCTCGTCATCGACGCCTCCGGGGCGGGGGCGGTGTTCAAGGACATGCCGCGGCTGCTGCGCAAACAGGGGACCGTGCTGCTGTATGGTCACGGGCATGTGGGCGTGGACATGAGCGCGCTCAACAACCTGCAGTTCCTGGAGCCGACGCTGCTGTCGCCGGTCGGCGCATCGGGCGGGTTCGAACCGGACGGCCGGCCGTCCACTTACCGTCGAGCCCTCGGCCTGCTCCAGACGGGCAAGGTCAAGGTCGGCGCGTTCATCACGCATCGCTACCGATCGCTCGACGAAGTGCCGGCGGCGTTCGCCGGCGCGCACGAGGCTCTGGACTACGTGAAGGGCGTCGTGCTCCTAATCTGACCGACCCGACCGACCTAACAGACCTGACAGACCTGACAGACCTGATCGCCCCGACAAACCCCGATCGCCCCGGACCTGACTCTTATGCGCCTCATGACCTTCACTCCAAAAACCGCACCGACCTCCGCGCCACGTGTTGGCGCGCTGCTGCCGGGCAATCGTTCCGTCCTCAACTTCGCCGTGGCGGTTGACGCGTCTGCCGACGTCCCGCTGCTGACGTGGTTCGATCTGGACGACGAGTGGCTGTCGAAGGCGAAGCAGATTCACGACGCGCTGGCGAAGAGCGCCGAGCGCGTCGAGACCCTGCCACGTGGCTCGGTGGTTCCTGCCGCCGACGTGCTGATCGGCCCGCCCGTCCCGCGCCCAGGCAAGATCATCTGCATCGGCCTGAACTACAAGGACCACGCGGCCGAGAGCAACATGCCGGTGCCGACCTCGCCGATCACCTTCTCGAAGTACGTGACGTCGGTGACGGGCCCGGGGCAGCCAATCGCGCTGCCCACGGGCAGCAGCCAGGTGGACTACGAAGCCGAGCTCGCCGTCGTCATCGGCAAGCGGTCGAAAGGCGTCGAAGTCGAGAAGGCGTTCGAGTCGGTGCTGGGGTACATGAACCTGAACGACGTCAGCGCGCGGGACTTCCAGTTTTCGGACGGCCAGTGGCAGCGTGGCAAGGCGTGCGACACCTTCGCGCCGATGGGCCCGTACATCGTCACGAAGGACGAGATCGCGGACCCGCACAAGCTTCGTGTGCAATGCCGCGTGAACGGGCGCACGCTGCAGGATTCCACGACTGAGCAGCTCGTGTTCGGTGTCGACGCGCTCGTGTCGTTCCTGTCGCAGACGGTGACGCTCGAGCCCGGCGACGTGATTGCCACGGGCACGCCTCCCGGCGTAGGCTTCGCGCGCAAGCCGCCCATCTTCCTGCAGGAAGGCGACGTCGTGGAGATCGAGTTCGAAGGGCTCGGCATCCTTTCAAACCCGGTTTCACCGAAACAGTAGGCCGGGGCTTCAGCCGCGGCGAATACGCCCTTGACCGACCTGCTCCGCCTCGACGGCATCCGCAAGCGCTTCGGGCCCACCGTGGCGCTCGACGACGTGAGCGTCTCGCTCGCGGCAGGCGAGGTCCACGCCCTCATTGGGGAGAACGGCGCCGGCAAGAGCACGCTGATGAACATCCTCGCCGGGGCCGTCCGGGCCGACGAGGGGACGATGACCGTCGGCGGCGCGACCTACCAGCCGTCGTCGCCGCTCGACGCGAGTCGGCATGGCATCGCCCTGATTCACCAGGAGCTCTCGCTCTGCCCGCACCTGACGGTCGCGGAGAACATCCTGCTCGGGCGCGAGCCGTCGCGGTGGGGGCTGTTCAGGCGCTCGGAGGCCGAGGCGCTTGCGATGGACGTGCTCGCGAGCTTTTCCCATCCCGACCTGAAGCCTGGGCGGCTGGTGGGGGGGCTGCCCCTGGCCGCGCGGCAGGTCGTCGAGATCTGTCGCGCCATCGCGTCGCGCGCGCGCATCCTGCTGATGGACGAACCCACCAGCAGCCTGCAGCGCGACGACGTGGTGCACTTGTTCGCGCTGGTGCGGCGTCTGCAGGGCGAAGGGCTGGGGATTGTCTACATCAGCCACTTCCTCGAGGAGGTGCGCGAGATCGCGGACGTCTTCACCGTGCTGCGCGACGGCAGCAGCGTCGCCAGCGGCACGATTGCCTCGGTGACCAACGCGCAACTCATCGCGCACATGGTCGGTCGCTCGGTGGATCAGTTGTTCCCCGCGCGCACGGCCTCGGCGGGAGATGTGGCGCTCGAGGTGCGCGATCTGGCCGCGCCGCCGGCCGTGCGGCGCGCCTCGTTCGCGCTGCGACGCGGGGAGATCCTGGGCATCGCCGGCTTGATGGGATCCGGACGCACCGAGCTGGTGCGCGCGCTCTTCGGGCTCGCGCCCGTGGCGTCGGGCGCGGTGCGGATTGCGTCGCTGCCGTCGACCACCGCGGATTCGCCGGCGCGGCGCATTGGCCAGCGCGTCGGGTATCTGAGCGAGGATCGCAAGGGCGAAGGCCTGGCGCTGCCGATGTCGGTTGCCGACAACCTGACGCTCACGGGCTTCGCGTCGTGCTCGACGAACGGATGGCTGAGCCTGGCCGGCCAGCGCGCGATGACGCGCGACTGGATCCGCACGCTGGGCATTCGTGCCGCGGGCCCGGACGAGGCCGTCGGCACGCTGTCTGGCGGCAACCAGCAGAAGGTCGCGCTCGGGCGGCTGCTGGTGCAGGATGCGGATGTGCTGCTCCTGGACGAGCCGACGCGCGGCGTCGACATCGGCAGCAAGGCCCAGATCTACGACGTGATTGCCGAGGCCGCGAAAGGCGGCAAGGCGGTGCTGATGGTCAGCTCGTACCTCCCCGAGCTCTTCGGCCTCTGCGACCGGCTGGCGGTCATGAGTCGAGGCAGCCTGTCTGACGCGCGCCCGATCGCCGAATGGACGCCAGAGCGCGTGCTCCACGCGGCGATTGATGTGGGATGACGGGGTGCAGGGTGCAGGGTGCAAGGTGCAGTACGTAGGGCGGGGCTTCAGCCCCGCCGCCTATCCTCAATGACAAACGAGACGACGTCCACCGCTCGCAGCTGGCTGACTCGACTGGCGCCCTTCATCGGCCTTGTCGCCGTGATCGCGATCTTCGCGATGATGACCGACACGCCCGACCAGTACCTCTCCATCCGCAACTTCCGCATCGTCGTCGCGCAGACGGTCATCGTTGCGCTCGGGGCGATCGGCATGACGATGGTGATGGTCGGCGGGGGCATCGACCTGTCCGTCGGCTCCGTGATCGCCTTGAGCGGCGTCGTCACCGCGATCGCGATGCGCGACGGCGTGACGCCAATCCTGGCCGTGCTCGAGGGCGTGCTGGCCGGGGGCGCCGCCGGCGTGATCAACGGCCTGTTCGTCACGCGCCTGAAAGTCATCCCGTTCATCGCGACGCTCGGCACGCTCGGCATGGCGCGTGGCGTCGCGAAGTGGATTGCCGATCAGCAGACCGTGAACCCTCCGGCCACGTGGGTGAACAACCTGGCGGTGACGTTCCCCGACCCCGACTGGATGATCGTCGCGCCCGGCGTCTGGCTCACGGTGCTGCTGGCGGTCCTGATGGCGCTGGTGCTGCGCTACACCGTCTTCGGCCGGCGGGTGTTCGCCATCGGGTCGAACGAAGCCGCCGCGCGCGCGTGCGGCATCCCGGTGGATCGCCTGAAGGTATGGATCTACGGCATCTCGGGACTGTTGGTCGGGCTGTCCGGGGTGATGCAGATGTCGCGTCTGCGGCAGGGCGACCCGACCGTGGCGATCGGCACCGAGCTCGACGTCATTGCCGCCGTCGTGATTGGCGGCGGGTCGCTCAACGGCGGCGTCGGGACGATCCTCGGCTCGATGGTCGGCGCCACGATCATGGCCGTCCTGCGCAACGGCAGCCAGCAGATGGGCTGGCAGAACTACGTCCAGGAAATCATCATCGGCGCCATCATCGTCGTGGCCGTGGCACTCGACGGCTGGCGCAACCGCCGGGGCTGATATGGGGTCTTGCCGTTCCTCCCTTATTCCTCCATAATGGAGGAACGATGGCGACGCTCAACATCAAGAACCTGCCCGACAGCCTGTATCGCAAGCTCCAGGGCCGCGCCAGGCGCGAGCACCGCTCCGTCGCACAGCAGGTGACGGTCATGCTGGCCGAGCAGCTCGAGTCGCCGAAGCCGCTCTCGATCCTCGACTTGCAGGGACTCGGCAAAGACGTCTGGGCTGGCGTCGACCCAGCCGAGCACGTGGGACGCGAACGCGAGTCGTGGGACTGATCGACGATCTGGCGGACGGTCCGGTCGCCGTCGACACCGCACCGTTCATCTACTTCGTCGAAGCGGACTCGCGGTACGCGCCGGTTGTCGAGTCGCTCTTCCAGCTCGCCGCGCGCGGCACTCGGCAGCTGGTCACGTCGGTGTTGACGCTGATGGAGCTGCTCGTCATGCCGTATCGAGTGGGTAACCGCCAGCTGGCCGAACAATACGAGGCGCTGCTGACGCGCAGTCGTGGATTGCAGACGGTGGATCTGTCGCGAGATGTGCTGCGCGGGGCCGCGCAACTCCGCGCGGTCACCGGCGCTCGAACACCGGACGCCATTCAGCTTGCGGCGGCGCTCACGTCAGGCTGCGGAACGTTCGTGACCAACGATCGCCGTCTGCCGGCGATCCCCGGACTGAAGCTGATTCAGCTGTCCGATTACGTGACCTGAAGGCAGGAGGTCGAAGTGAAGTTCGGCCCTACGAGCGCTTTCCCTATTCCCTATTTTTCATTTCCCTCCGGCTCCCAGAACGGCTGCTTCGCCGGCACGAGCGCAATCGGCACCTCCGACACGAACGCCTTCAGCCAGCGCACGCACTCCTGCATGCCGGCCTGCTCGGAGGGGATGTGGCCGATCACGATGAGCGCCTTGCCAAGGTTCGCGGTATTCGCGTCGGCCGCGTACTCGACGATCTCCCACTCGTGCGCCTCGCCGATGACCTCCACCTGCACGTCCCGCCGTTGCAGCACGTGGCGGTTGATCGAGGAACCGGCGAATCCGGGTGCCAGTCCCACGCCGGTGACCTTCATCTCGGGATCCCCGACCACTCGCAGCGTATGAGCGTCGAGTTTCTGCTTGATGCTGGCGGCCAGCTGTCCGAGCGTCGTCTCGGGCATCGTGAAGATGCCGGGCTCGCCGGCCTTCGCATAGGTCCCCCAGGCCAGGGCGCGCACCATGCCGGTCATGATTCCGTCGGGCGTCATGCGGTGCCAGTGGTCGTGGAAGCGCCACACAACCATATGGTGCGCCGCGATGAAGTCCGCCTTGGCCTTGTAGAGCGCGTCGTGCTCCTCCTCGAGCTCCGTCGTCGTGTCCTGATGGCCGTAGAACGTCGGCTCGTGCGTGATGACCAGGTTCCGGTTCTCCGCGGCCGCGCGCTGGATCACGTCGAAGGTGGCCATCATGGTCACCGCGATGCCGGTGACTGGCGTGTCGGGGTCGCCGGCCTTGAACGTGTCGACCGTCGGCTCGGTCCATGGGATGCCGACGTGCGCCTTGATGCGATCGATGACGGCTCGGGCCGTGATCGCGGGATCGGCGTACGCCGATGAGGGCGCCGTGGGGGCAATCGCGAGCGGGGCCGCGAGTGCCAGGACGCGCAGAGTCGAGCACGCGAAGCGCGGCGTCATTCGACCATCCAGTCAGCCAGGCGCCGGCCGTAATAGAGGCCGACGCCCATTCCAATGCCGCTCAGGAAGACGGCGGTGAACAGGCCGACGAAGTCACCCAGCCACCAGCCAAGCGAGCCGCCCAGCGTGGTCCCCAGGAAGCCAAGGAGGCGGCTCATGGAAATTCCATCAGCGTGGGCAATTTCTCACCGTTTTTCGACACCGATGTCAGCAGATTTCGCCTAGTCTGGCCCCACCCAGACGATTCCGCAAGGCCGGTCGCCCCCCTCGGCTTGGAAGGGGCGGCGTGTAAAGATTGCGCTAAACCCTTGACTTTGGGGGTGATGTCGGTCTTGAATGGCCGAGCTAATTATTTGGCCGGGCCGTTCCGATAGTCAGGCCGGGAACAGACCCAGAATTACACGGGCTGGTTCCCGTTTTGCAGCTGAGGCTCGCAGGTCACAGACGCCTGTAGGGGGCGAACTAGACATGCGGAACATCGATGCAGTCCTGAGCGACCTGGAATACCGGCGATTGCGGCGGCGGTTTGCCATGCACCCCGCCGAGGCCATGGTGTTGAACTGCGGCACCTGGGCCGTCATCGCTGTCCTGAGGTTCGTCGCTCGCTGACGCTTGATCTGTCCCGGCGGCCGATCTAAGGTCCGACCGGGATGGATGTTCATCTTTCGGACGACCCGGTGTCCCTGGGTCGTGCCGCCGCCGATCGCGCCGCGGTCGTGCTCGCCGACGTGCTCCACGCGCGCGGCGCTGCGCGCATCATCGCCGCCACCGGCAACTCCCAGATTCATTTCCTGAACGCGCTCGTCGCCCGCCACGACCTCGCGTGGCCGGACGTCGAGCTGTTTCATCTCGACGAGTACATCGGACTGCCGATCACGCATCGTGCGAGCTTCCGCCGCTACCTGATCGATCGCCTGATCGCGCCGACGGGCATCTCCGCCGCGCATCTTCTCGACGGGGAACAGGATCCCGAGGTCGTCTGCCAGACGGTGGGGCGCGCGCTGGCCGCCGCTCCCGTGGACGTCGCGTGGGTCGGCATCGGCGAGAACGGCCATCTCGCCTTCAACGATCCGCCGGCGGACTTCGAGACGCGCGAGCCCTACATCGTCGTGACGCTCGACGCCGCGTGCCGGCGGCAGCAGGTCGGCGAAGGCTGGTTCCCGTCGCTGGCCGACGTGCCTGCGCGCGCGATCACGATGTCGGTCCGTCAAATCCTGGAGGCGCGGCGCATCCTCTGCGTCGTCCCCGACCAGCGGAAGGCCGAGGCCGTGCGCGCCGCGCTCGAAGGCCCGGTGACCCCGGGGGTGCCGGCGTCCATCCTGCAGACGCACCCGGACGTAACCGTCTTTCTCGATCGCGGATCCGCGTCGCTCCTCGCGCGGCCTTGACCGGCCGCTCGATTTTCCCTAGAGTGCTGACGTGTCCGTTTCCGCGATCGCTCGAAAGCGCAGCGCTCGAAAGCGTTACCAGCCCGACGGCGGGATGGGAGTGCTCCGCGCCTGAACGACGGCGCGCGATCTCGACAGGAGTACACCAGGCCGCCGATCGGTCATCCGGTCGGCGGCCTTTTTGTTTGTGCGCGAAGGCATGACTCACGCGGCCCACAGCCTGACGGAGCCCACCCGCATCCTGATCGTCGGATACGGACGCATGGGGGCGCTCGTCGAACGTCTCGCCCCGGAATGTCAGTGCGAGGTCGCGGGCGTCCTCGACATCGACAAGAACCGCGACGGCGAGGCCCTGTCGGACGGCGCGTGGCGCGACGTGGACGTCGCCATCGACTTCACCACTCCGGATGCGGTGCGGCGTAACCTTCCGCGCTACGCGGCGCTTCGGATGAACGCCGTCGTCGGCACGACCGGCTGGAACGCCGACCGTGACGCAATGCGCCATCTGGCCGCCGGCGCGGGCATCGGGGTCGTCGCGGCGCCGAACTTCTCGGCCGGCGCCGTGCTGTTCGAAGCCATTGCGGGAAACGCCGCGCGGCTCCTCGCGCGTCACGCGGAGTTCGGCGCGTGGCTGCACGAGGTGCATCACGACAAGAAGTTGGACGCGCCGTCGGGCACCGCGCTCGGAATCCAGGCGGCGATGGAGGCGGCCGGCTACGGCCGCACGATCGACGTCGCGAGCTCGCGCGCCGGTCACGTGCCCGGCATTCACACCGTCGGCTTCGACGGTCCGTCCGAGACGATCACCCTGAGCCACAGCGTGCGGGATCGCGGCACGTTCGCGCGCGGCGCTCTGCTCGCGGCGCGCTGGGTGAAGGGGCGGCAGGGCTGGTTCACGATGAGAGACGTGCTCGGATTGGGTGTCTAATGGTTCGGGGGGCTGAAATGCAGCGGAACTGGTCCGGCGTCGGCACCGCGCTTGTGACGCCATTCGACGTGTCGGGAGAGCTCGACGAGGTCGCACTTCGGCGGCTCGTGGAGCGGCAGGTGGACGGCGGCGTGCACTTTCTCGTGCCGTGCGGCACGACCGGTGAGACGCCGACGCTGACGAGCGACGAGCGCGACCGCGTCGTCGCGATCACCGTGGAAGTTGCCCGGGGGCGGGTCCCCGTGCTGGCCGGCGTCGGTGGCTACAACACGGAAGAGGTCGCCGAATTGGCCGCCCACACCGAGTCGCTCGGGGTGCAGGGGTTGCTCTCGGTCACGCCGTACTACAACAAGCCCACGCAGGAAGGGCTCGTCCAGCATTACACCGCCATCGCCAGCCGCACTTCGCTGCCCATCATCGTCTACAACGTGCCGGGCCGCACCGGCTGCAACGTCGAGCCGAAGACGCTCGCGCGCCTTGCGCAAGTCCCGAACATCGTCGGTGTCAAGGAAGCCTCCGGCAACATGGCGCAGATGTGCGAGGTCTGCCGTGTCGTGCCGTCGGACTTCTCGGTCCTCTGCGGCGACGATGCGCTGGCGCTGCCGCTCATGGCGGTGGGTGGCCGCGGGCTGATTTCCGTGGCGTCGAACGTCGTGCCCGATCGCATGGCGAAGATGGTGACGGCCGCGCTCGACGGCGATTTCGCTGCGGCGCGCGCCGAGCACACGGCGCTGCTCGAGTTCATGAACGTCAACTTCATCGAGTCGAACCCCATTCCGGTGAAGGCTGCCCTCGCGATGCTCGGTCTCTGCCAGGAGGTCTACCGGCTGCCGATGGTGCCGCCCTCGGCAGGCAGCCGCGAACGCATCCGGCAGGTGCTCGAAAGCCTCGGCATCCTCCATCTGGTGACACACTGAGCCATGCTCGATCGCGACTTCGGGCTGCACGTCGAAGAGT
>JBKPSY010000105.1:0-12127 GCA_046735235.1 Acidobacteriota bacterium
ATCTCGGCCAATGCGTACATCGGTGCGGAGCCGATCGTGCGCGCGCTGTCGCAAGGCGCCCAGCTGGTGATCACGGGGCGTGCGGCCGATCCGTCGTTGTTCGTGGCTCCGCTCGTTCACAGCTTCGGATGGCGACCCGACGAATGGGCCGAGCTCGGGCGGGCCACGCTGGTGGGGCACCTCCTCGAGTGCGCGGGGCAGGTGACCGGCGGATACTTCGCGGATCCGGGCCGCAAGGACGTCGGCGATCTCGAGCGGCTCGGATTCCCGATCGCCGAGGTGCCGGAACATGGTCCGGTGATCATCACCAAGGTGAGTGGCACCGGGGGCCTCGTGACCGAGGCGACCTGCAAGGAACAGCTGCTGTACGAAATCCACGATCCGTCGGCATATGTGACGCCCGACACGGTCGCGGATTTCAGTCGTGTAACCGTAACCGACGTCGGACACGACCGCGTGGCGGTCGCCGGCGCGACCGGCCGTGCGAGGCCGGACGCGTTGAAGGTGTCGCTCGGATATCGCGATGGCTATATCGGCGAAGGGCAGATCTCCTACGCCGGCAGTGGCGCCGTGCGGCGCGCCCGGCTCGCGGCGGCCGTGGCCCGCGATCGGCTGGAGCGCTCGGGGATTGCTCGTTCCGATCTCAGATGCGATCTGATCGGCGTGAGCGCCCTGCACGGCGACGCGATCTCCGCTGCGGCGATGGACCCTTACGAGGTGCGCGTGCGCGTGGCCGCCCGCGCAGCGTCGCGGGAGGCCGCACAGCGAATCGGGGAGGAGGTCGAGACGCTGTACACGAACGGCCCGGCTGGGGGCGGCGGCGCGACGCGGTCTGTCCGCGAGGTCGTTGCGATCGCGTCCACGTTCATTCCTCGCGCGCTGGTGCCGTGCACCGTCCGGGTCGAGGTCGCGTCATGAAACTCTGGCGGATTGCGCACGCCCGCAGCGGCGACAAGGGCACGATCTCGAACATCTCTCTGATCGCGTTCCGTTCTGCCGATTACCCTCGTCTGGCGCGACACGTCACCGCCGCGCGCGTCCGCGAGCGATTCGCCGACCTCGTCACAGGCGAGGTCCGCCGATACGAGCTGCCATCCATCGGAGCGCTGAACTTCGTCCTCCACGGGATGGCCGACGGTGGTGTGACCCGGACCCTCGCGCTCGACGCACATGGCAAGTCGTTGAGCTCGGCGCTGCTCGACATGGAAATCCCAGATCACGAATGATGCGCGCCGACGGCACTGACTCTGAGACGGAATGCATTCTCGGAGGCGCCAGCCGCCGCACAGGAGACGCGAATCGAAATTGAATCGGGCCCAGCCTCACCGACTTGTGAGGTATTCGGCTATGCCGCCAAGTCCCATGTGAGCATAATTTCGGCTCACAACGCGAGTGCGGTTCCCGTCGGGGACGCCACGCCAGTGCGTGTTTTGAGCTGAATTACACCGGATACAAGGCGATCTAACGCGATCGCGCCGTCGAAGGCGTAGGCGCGTCGTGCGCCCTCGACCAGAAGTGTGAAAGACGCGTGGCTATGAACGGTGGGACTCACGCAATTTCGGTTGCGAACCCGCCACGGCCCGGTAAATGTCGACCTTCTCTTCTCGCGCAATGCGCCGTGCAACGCTAAGCGCCTGGACCCACGCCAGCGACCCCATCGGACCGGCAGACCGATGGATTACGTGCCACTCATCACCGCTGTCGGGATTCAATAAACCTTGAATCAGCACATCATTCGGTTGCATTCGTTGACCCACCTTGCTTGTTCGCGTCACCGTTTCTTGGCCTTCCGCTTCACCATCCTCGCGCGCTTCGCCTTCGGCCGCTCCGGTAGGGCCTCCTTCCTGTTCCCAACAAAATCGCCATTTCCGCGGGCGACATGACGGTGTGGGCGAGAACTCCATTCGCACTGCACCGAACGTGGCGGGCCCACAAATTCGTATGGATTCATTCGAAACGGTTCCGCTGCGGGGTTGACGTCGCTAATTACCGACGCCTGGAAGCTTCGCGGCGACCGCTGCCCAATTCGCGCCGGTCCATAAAACGACCAGCGGGACGAAGACGGCCATCGCGGAAAGGCCAAACCCGATCCACGTCGCCGGGTGGACATGGCGGTCGCGGCGCTTGTCCCAAATGAACAGCGGAATGAACAGCGTCAGCCCGAGGAGCAGGAGGATGGTGATCCCGACGAGCGTTGGGGGCGCCAGCGGAAGACGCCCGATGGCCGGGCCCATCATCACCAGGATCGCTGCCGAAAGCAGCAGGCGCTTGTGCCACTGCGCACGCTTTCGGTTCGCCCAGCCAAGATAGACGAGGATCGCGAACGGGACGATCACCGTCAACGGCACGATTGTCCAGGTGAGCGGATCGGTCATCGGTGGCTGATTGGCGCGCGAGACTTGCCACACGGCGCTCAGGTACATCACCGGAATCAGTAGGATCGCGAAGAGCATGGACCCTGTGCCGAGAGCCATGTGCACCTTGTGCTGCCGCCTCGCGATCAGCTGCGTCTGGGCAACGAAGATGCCCATCCAGATTGTGAACAGGCTTCCGTGCATGATGACCCACCACGGAAGCGTCGGGTTCGGCCTCGGATAGGGCGGGACGATCCCGCGAAGGTAGAAGCTCGGCGCAAACCCGAGGAATACGACTGCGAGGAGAACAAGGACCATCCGCGTGAAAAACTTGCTCTCGGCGTTCGGGTGTTCTTTCCGCGGTACTCCTATCGTGGGCACGTCGATTCCCCCTAGCCTGGGAAGTCCATATCCTAAACCTCCCGGACGCTGTGGCGAAACCCGGCTGGCGCTCATCCGGCTACAAAGAAGGATACCGAGCCCGTCGGGGACGCCAAAGCCTCAGCTGATCGTTAGTGGCTCTTGCATAACCGCAGTTCGCGCACATCCTCGGGACGCTGTTTGATCGTGCCAGTCCTCGAGCAGGCTGTTCCCCACGTCCCGTCGGGCGCCACTGACGCGTAGACGACGAATCGCTGGCCAGAGACAAATTGTGTGCCTTCGATATCGAATGTGACGGAGGCATCAATTGCCTTCTGCTCCTCACGAACTCCCTTGAACCGCTCGATGACGCGGAAGCGTACTGGCTGCGGGACGAACTCGAGTCTGTCTGGACCAACCTGGCGTTCGAATGGCCCAGCGACGATCACATCCCCGACGAAAACAATCGATGCCCGTCCTAGCGCCTCGCATGGAGGAAGCGGCCCGGGGCACTCGGCCGACACCCCAACAGCAAGTGTCATAGCGACTATGGTCGCCAGAATGGTGCGCATGGTCGCAATGGTCGCCTTTCGCAGATGGACTCAACCGGAGTCGTAGGCCGGCGCGTGATGCCGTGTCAGTAATTCTACGCGGCCGATCGAACGACCGATCCGGTCACGGAAAAGGGGCTTAGTCCTTTCGAACGAGTGAACCCGCGCGGTCAAAATGAGCGGTTCCTGGAACACAACTCGCGCGGTACGCTAGCCAGTAAAACTGGAGGCCGTGATGTTCGAGCGGTTCACGATGCTAGCCCGCCAGTCGTTGTTCTGCGCTCGATATAAGGCTGACGAGCGCAAGGGCAACCAAATCGACATACAGGATCTGCTGGGGTGAATTGTTCTCATGTGACACAGGAAAGCGTCGAAGATGTCATGCTGAGGCTCAAGCGTTCTGAGATTTCGGGCTGGGGCGTGATGACGGGTAACCGACCCAAGCTTTCGACGTCGATCTCGCCGCTGGCCTTGGTGTTGTTCGCCTCGGTGCTGCTCGGTGGTTCGATCCCCATCAGCGGGCAAGACCCCCGCGTCGGTGATCCGCCGCATCTCAAGGCGTCCACGGACCTCGTCCGCGTGGATGTGGTCGTCGTCGATCGCGAAGGCAATACCGTCCCGAACCTGACGGCGGCCGATTTTGAGCTGCAACAGGATGGCATTCTGCAGCCGATTACGGCCGTCGCGTTCGTCCGGCCGGTCGGAACCGACCGGGTGAACGCGTCGAGTGCGGCACCTGCGCCGTCTCCACCGTCCCAGCCTTCACCCGCCAAGCCCCCACCCGTGGCGCCCTCTGTCTACCGCACGGTCGCGGTCGTCGTCGACGATCTGGGACTGTCGTTTACCAGCGTCGATCCAACTCAGAGAGCGCTGCGACGCTTCATCGATGAGCAGCGACAACCGGACGACCTGGTCGCGATCATCCGGACAGGGCAGTCACAGGGTACGCTGCAACAGTACACTCGTGATCCCAAACTTCTTCACGCGGCCGTGGATGCGATCCGCTGGAATGCCTTCGGACGCGCCAACATCAGCGGGCTCGCATCGGTCGAGATCGACCCGCTCCTGCGGACTCGGCCGCCTCAATCTGGACCACCGCCCGCGTTCCAGGGCGGTGAATCCCCGGACAGGAAACGCGAGGTCTACGCCGCGCTCGGCTCCTTCGGTGCGCTTCGAGCCGTGGTGGATGGGGCCGGCACGCTGCCGGGACGTAAGTCGATTGTGTTCATTTCCGAAGGTGTTCGGTGGTTCGACCAGGGCGCCGAGCCGAACGTCGACCTCGAAGAGTCTCTGAGGCAGGTCATTCGTCGTGCAGCTCGGGCCAACGTCGTCGTGCACACAATCGACCCGCGCGGTCTGATGACGGGGATACTCAGCGCTTCCGACAACGTGTCTGGGTTTTCCGCGCAAACCTTCGAGCACGCTGCTACCGACCGACTCGCAACGTTACAGGAGCAGCAGAACAGCTTGTATCGGCTGGCCGCCGAGACTGGCGGGCGCGCCGTGATCAACAACAACGACATGGCAGGTGGGCTGCGTCTTGCGCTCGATGATCAGAATGGCTATTACCTGATCGGGTTCGTACCGCCGTCAGACGTTCTGAAACACCCCGACCACTTCTATCGCCTCAAGGTAAGAGTGAAGCGTCCCGGCGTCTCCGCGCGGGCGCGGCCAGGATTCTACGGAGGACCTGTGTCACTCGATCGCGGCTCGCAACTCGCGACGCTCTTCTCGCCGGTTGAAGCGGCCACGATCGGCTTGCGTTTGACCGCGGTGCTCGGCCGTGCCGACAGCGGGGCTGTAGTCCGGCTGCTGCTCCACATCGACGCCAAGGATCTGGTCTTCGCGGAGGCCGGTGAGTGGCGAACCGCGAACTTTGCGGTCATCGGCCGCACACTTGGCACCGACGGCAGGATTGTGGAGGCAAGCGGATGGCGCTATGTGTTCAGGACTCGCGACGCCGACTACCCGAGGGCACTGAGCGCCGGCTTGCTTTACCGAAATCAGATTGTCGTGAAGCGCCCAGGGTCTTATCGGGTCAGCGTGACGGTGCGAGACCGCGATTCAGGTGCCATCGGCACCTCCAGCCAGTTCATCGACGTGCCCGACCTTGCCAGCGGAGTGTTCGCGCTGTCAGGTCTGCTCTTGAGCGGCGACCAGAGCGCAGCACCCGTCAGCGTGATGCCACCCCAGGAGACGCCACCAACGCAGGACGACGAGGTGGCGGCCCTGGCGGGACCCGCGGTCCGCGTGTTCGCCCCTGGCATGAGGCTGACCTACGCGCTCGAGACGTACAACGTGCCGCCCTCACGTGGACCCGGAACGGTGCCGGTGGTGGTCGAACTGCGCCTGCTTCACCAGGGCAGGGAAGTGCTCTCACGACCTGCAGGCCATATGACGCCGCTAACGCGCGGGACCGTCGCCGTATGGGGGGAGCTCGACCTGCCTGCGGCTCTACCTGCTGGCGACTACGTGCTCGAGGCGAGAGCCGCGCTGCTCGATCCTGCGACGGTAAATGCGCGTGTGGTGACGCAATCCACCGATTTCACCGTCCGAGCCGTCGCAGACCGACCGCGGTGACCAACTCCGTTGTTCACTGTTCGAGCGACGCGGTTGGCATAGCTGGCGGTATTACGTGCCGAAGGCTGCGGGGGCGGCCGTCATGACTTTGGGCTGAGCAGTAAGTTCGGCTCGAGGATGATACTGCCCAGCCCTGCAAGAGCGCTCCTTATGGGAGCCAGGTGAAGTCCGCGGGCAGGCTTTGGCCACTCTGGACGCCGCTTCCTTGCGAGACGTACTTGAATCGGAAGCCGATCGTTCTAGGATTCTGGACTGCACCCCAGTCCACGCACGCGCTTCCCGAGGCTGTTCCAGGGCAGGTTCCAGCAGCGACGGAAAACGTCGTGATGGGGATCCAGTTGGCAGATCCTCCTGAGTCGCATTCGCTGAACGGAACGGGATCCAGTCGCTGCAAGGAGTGACCACCCGTGCCGCAGACCTGAAATTGGACCGAGCCGCGCTGGGCGGGTCCAGCGCTGCTGGAAACGTCTGCCCGGAGCACGAGTTCCTGACCCACCGGGAGCGTCGTCACGACTTGCCCGTTGTGATCTTCAAACGAGAGCGTGTAAGTCCCCGGAAGCCCCTGGGCCAATGGCGTGGCGCTTGCGCCAGCATTACCATCGCCGGATGTGCTGAGTGGATCGATGGTGTTGGATCGATCGCTGGGAGCTACCGGCGACCGACTGCAGGTTATCGAGGTGATTGCGCCGAGAAGAACGACGACGAGAGCACCGATGTTACGTCGAGGCATGATGAGCCCTCCCTGTCTCGTCAAACCATCCTTGTGTGCGGTCGCCCGCCTTTCCGCGCGTAGGTGACCGACGGCTTGCGCGCCGCCGGGGAGAGTCCGACCCTAGAGTCGCCTCCAAACTTTGTCAAGCACATCCGTCGCGGTCCTCAGGCCTAGTGCACCGCCGAGAGCGCGTGGCAGGCGATCGCCAGCAGCAGGTTCTTGAACCCGACCACGAGCGAGAGATTTTCGCTCAGGCCGCCGAGGATCACGCCGCCGATGTTCGAGCCGAAGTCCCGGCTGCAGCGCCAGCACCCACAGGTCTACCTGCTCGACGTTGGCGTTGCGACCACGGGCGGCCCCGGGGCGAGCCCAACGGCATCGAGCACGAACGCAAATCGAAATGCGGCCTCGTGCAACCGATCGTAGCGGCCCGAACTCCCGCCGTGTCCTCCTGCCATGTTGACCTTCAGGAACAGCGGATTGTGATCCGTCTTCATCGCGCGCAGCCTGGCGACCCACTTCGCGGGTTCCCAATACATCACCTGCGAGTCGTTCAGTGACGTCGTGACCAGCATCCACGGGTACGCCTTCCGCTCGACGTTGTCGTACGGTGAGTAGCTGCGCATGTAGGCGAACGCATCCGGCTTGTGGGGGTCGCCCCACTGCTCCCATTCCTGCGCGGTCAGTGGGAGCGACTCATCGAGCATCGTGTTCATCACGTCCACGAACGGCACGTCGGCGACGATCGCCCTGAACAGATCCGGCCTGAAGTTGGAGATGGCGCCCATCAGCAGCCCGCCCGCGCTGCCGCCGTTGGCCACCAGACGGTCGCTCTTCGTGTAGCCGGCCTTGATCAAATACTCGGCGCAGTCGATGAAGTCGAAGAACGTGTTCTTTTTCTTCAACATCTTCCCGTCGTCGTACCATTGGCGTCCCATTTCCTGGCCGCCGCGGATATGTGCGATGGCGAAGATCATGCCGCGGTCCACGAGGCTGAAGACGTTCGAGTTGAAAGTCGGCTCCGTCGTGATGCCGTACGACCCGTACGCGTAGAGCAGCAGCGGGCTCGAGCCGTCGACCGCCGTGCCCTTCTTCAACAGGATGGAAATCGGGACTTGCACGCCGTCGCGTGCCGGCGCCATGCGGCGCTGCACGGTGTACTTCGAGGGGTCGAAGCCGCTCGGGATCTCCTGTCGTTTCCTGAGCGCGCGCTCGCCGGTCACAAGGTTGTAGTCATACGTGGACGGGGGCGTGACGAACGACGAGTAGTTGAACCGGTACAGGTCGGTCTCGAACTCCCGATTACCTGTCGGAAAAACACCGTACGCCTCCTCAGGGAACGTCACATCCTTCGACTGGTTGGTCCCTAGGTCGATGACGCGCAGCCGGCGAAGGCCGTCGCGACGTTCCATGACCACCGCGAACGTCGCGAAAACATCCAGGTTCTCGATGAACACGTCATCGCGATGCGGAACCCACTCCGTCCATTGGAGATCGCCCTCGCGATCGGCGGCGCGCAGGATCTTGAAATTGCGCGCTCCGTCGTTGGTCAGCATGTAGAAGTACCCACCGCCGTGCTCGATGCTGTACTCAACGTTCGGCCGTCGGCTCGCCAGCACTCGAGGCACCGCGGTCGGCTGGGATGTCGGAATGACGCGAACCTCCGAGGTCGTGAAGCCCGCGTCTTCGATGCCGATGTACTTCCCGCTGCGCGCGCGGCCCACCCCGACGTTGTAGAGCACGTTGTCTTCCTGGAAGACCTTTACGTCCTGTTCGTGTGGCGTGCCGATCACGTGCCGCCAGACGGCGTCGCCTCGCTTGGCGGCGTCGTGCGTCATGTAGAAGAAGGTCTTGTTGTCGTCGGCCCACGCGGTGCCATTCCAGACGTTGGGAATCGACTCCAGTATCTTGCCGCTCGTCAGGTCCTTCACGTGGAGCGTGTATTCCCGGAAG
This sequence comes from Acidobacteriota bacterium, assembly GCA_046735235.1. Taxonomy (GTDB): domain Bacteria; phylum Acidobacteriota; class Vicinamibacteria; order Vicinamibacterales; family JAENWD01; genus JAENWD01. The sequence continues at coordinate 8,511 of JBKPSY010000105.1, forward strand.
GCGGTCAGATCTTCGATGTACAACAGTTTCTGGCCGTCGGGACTGACATCGATTCCGCCAAACGCGTGAAACTTCTTCCCCTCGGCAAGCGCATTCTCGTCGAGGTAGACCTCTTCGGCGGCGTCCACCGTGCCCTTCTTCCTGCAGAAGATCTGGTAGGCCTTCCCCTGCTCAGTCCTCGTATAGTACCAGTAGCCGTGGTCGCGGACGGGCACCTGCTCGTCCGACTCCTTGATGCGGCCGAGCATCTCCTTGTAAAGCGTGTCCTGCAGCGCCGCCGTGTGCTGCATGCCCGCGGTGGTGTAGGCGTTCTCGGCCTCGAGGTACGCCTTGACCTCCGGGTTCTCCTTCTGACGGAGCCAGCCGTAGTCGTCCACCAGCGTGACGCCGAACACAGTGGTGGACTTCGGGTCCTTCCTCGCGACTGGCGGGTCGGGCGGCGCCTGACCCGCAAGCTCGACCGGCGCTGTCAATGCGCCAGCCACGGCGGCAACTGCGAGAAGCCGGAACGGGATGAATGAACCGGTGTGACCCATGTCTGCCTCCCGTAACAGGGAGGCCCATCATACGCCCAATCCGACACCAACCTGGACGACGCCTCTCTCACTGATTGTGAAGTAGTTGTCGCGGGGATCAGTAAGTGACTTACGCGGCCAATTCCCATGTGAGAACGATCCCTCGATCCAACGCCAGTGGTTCCCGTCGGGGATGCCACACCTGATTGGGTTCTGACGCGACCGGTTGTTCCAGTGACCTCGTAACGGCACTTAATCTCGAGATTCATATCGGCGATTGCATGGGGATCTCGGCCGAGACGCCTTGCCGTCGCGTGCCAAGCACTGCCGAGAGCGCGTAGTAGGCGATCGCCAGCAGCAGCAGGTTCTTGAACCCGACCACGAGCGAGAGATTTTCGCTCAGGCCGCCGAGGATCACGCCGCCGATGTTCGAGCCGAAGTCCCGGTCGGGATGGGCGCTGTCGCGGAAGGCCGCGGCGAAAATCACACCCGCGAAGAACACCGGCATAAAGACCACCACGCACGACGTGACCACCTGCGCGGCGCCAGGCAGGTCGAGAAACGTGCTCATGGGAACGTACACGTTGACGACCAGCGCGGCGATGAGCAGCCCGTAGTACGGCCAGAGCCGGCGCGGCTGTAACGCCAGCACCCACAGGTTGCTCAGCAGGATCATCACGAGGATCGCCGAAAAGACGATGGAGTTGACCACCCAGGTAGCACCGAAGAGCAAGGCCATGTGGATGACGCCTTTGGTCTCCAGCAGCATGAACCCCGCGCCGAGAAAGAACATCTGGCCGTTGGGACGGATCCGGCGCACCGGGGTGACGGCCCCGAGGATGATCAGGGAGAGCAGCGCGATCAGGGCCATTCCCCGGAGGTTCAGGCCGGGAATCGTCGCCGATCGGAGGTACAGGAACGGCCAGTCGTCGGTCGGCAGCAAGTCGATTCCGGTCGTGTTGACGCGGGCCAGTGCGATTCGCTCCCAGCGATTCCGGGAGACGCCTGGAATCGCGGGCCGCTCGGGACGGAAGCCGTTGATTGGCACGTTCTCGAGCGGCCGCAGATTGAGCCAGAAGTTTCCCTCTTTTTCGAACGCAGCCCGTATCGCCTCGAGCCGCCTGGAGCCCGCCGGGCCGACGATCACGAACGTGAATCCTCCGCGCAGCGATTCGCCTGGTTCGATGGCCTCGGTGTAGGGGAGCGAGACGACGATGGGCTTGGTGCCGAACACGTCTTCGGCCATCTTCTCGAGGCGGCCGACGATCCAGCCCTGGCGATAGTAGTTGTACATCGCGAACACGCCGTCGGGCTTGAGCCTCGCCTTGACGTCGCGAAACGCCTGCTGGGTGAACAGGAAGCTTTCGAGCCGCAGACTGCCGTACCCCGAGTGCAGCACTAGCGAATCGACCAGGGCGTATTCGATCAGGTCGTACTGATGGCGGGCCTTGCGCACGAAGCTGCGACCGTCGTCCAGGTGGATGGCGACGCGGGGATCGGCATACGGGCGCAGGGGATGATGGGCGCGGCCGATCGCGTTCAGCACCGGCTCTATTTCCACCGCGTCGATATGCTCCGCCTTGCCGGCCAGTGCCGCCGCAACGTCGTTGCCCGAGCCGGCCCCGATGATCATCGTCTGGGCGAACGGCGCGTTGCCGGCATCGCGGTTGAGCAGATGCGGCAGCATGTACGCCGAGCCTGTTTCGCCGACGCTCGTCATCTGCTGATGACCGATGTTGTTCGTCGTAATCTTGCCGTCCAGCGGGTCGTAATAGACCTTGTAGTACGGCGACCAGATCGTGACGTAACTGGCGGCCTCATAGGCGGCAGCGAAGGCGAGGATGGTTACGATGCCCAGTGCCGACAACATCTGGACCATCGAGCGCGACGGGATGAACCAGAGGACGATGGCCGCCGAGATCCCGAACCAGATCGCCGGGGGAGAGTGCAGCAGCGACAGGATCCCGAACGCGACGATCCCGAGCAGGCTGGCGGCCACGTTGGTGGTGTACGCGAGCACCCGGTTGGGAATCGCGTTGAACGCCCGACACATCACCTGCCCAAGGCCGTGTAAGATCAGCGAGATCAGCACGAAGAAGAAGCCCGCCACGATCTCGATCGGAACGACGAACTGTCCGGGATCGTTGGCACGGTACTCGGTCCCGAAGAAGATCTGCTGAGGGGAACCCTGGCCGCCGACATCGATGAGCAGCCGGCCGAAGTGCCAGTAGCTCCAGAGTGTGAAGTAGCCGGCCGCCAGGGAGAACGCGCTCAGCGGCAGCACGAACCTGATGAGATCGATGCGCCGGGCCGCCGCCAGGCATCCGACCGACATCCCCAGAAAGCAGGCCAGCAGCACGACGTTGGTGAAGAACGTCATGAAGACCACGGTGCTGCCGTACCAGCGGATGCAGGCCAGCTCGAAGAACAGGATCACGAAGCTGACCAGGAAGAGGTCGAGATACGCGCGGCGCGGCTCCGCCGGCGCGGATACGGGGCCCGGCGTGGAAGCGCTGCTCATTGGGTGTCGGTTCGCTTCAGCGTAAATGGGGTTCGACGCAACGTCAGCAACCGGCGAGGGTTGAGAACGGGCATCATCCCGACCGTGAGAGGTCCTATCGTCGTGTGGGTCTTGATGGGATGGCCGGGACTATAGTCGCTTGCAAGCCACGACCGCAAGGGCTACGGATCCCGGACTCGTCAATCACGATGTCGATGCGCATCGTCGAGCCGCCTCCGATCGAGGTCGCCACGCAACTTGTGCTGTTTACCCAAGCGCCGTTATCGGAGGCGACGTTCCGGCAAAGTTCGCTGGATGTTTCGAGAAAATCGCACGGTTTCGCCTGGCGAATCGCGACTTTGGGGCAGCCGAGAACGTCTAAGTTTCCAGAGCACTTTCGCCCGGCAAGCTGACGGCTGAAGGATTCACGAACATCCCACAAATTCGTAGAACGGACTTCGGGAGATGATGCACCCGCCAACGCAGCAGGAATTCACCGAGACGGTTCGGGAAGCTTTCGCATTCCTTCGACAGTTCGGTTTCGAAGAAGTCAGTCCTCACCCCCACAGGGCAAAAGACCCCTTCCAGGTATGGTTCAGAGC